>JBDSOC010000252.1:0-33326 GCA_039915085.1 Chitinophagaceae bacterium | reverse complement strand
TTTAATTCCACAACAGAAGAAATCGGTTGTGGTTACCATTATCACAGCACAACATTACTAATCAATATTAAATTAATGTGAAGGATTTATGCACCACTTGTTAAAAACTAACAGGAGCTGTATTGGCGGCGGGTTTAGAGAGTATGTTGATAAAAATATTTTATTTTCTGGACGGGCCCTCAATTTATAAACAACCGTCCTGTAATGCGCGGTTTGACCTTTTTTTTAACGTAAAACATTCCCTGGGAATTTTTTTGATTTTGTGGTAACATATGTTTTACCGGCCTGCATAAACGCGTAGTGCTCCTGGAATAATCAGCATTGAGCCAGGAGTTTTATTTTGCGCCGTTTCATTGGCGTTAGTATAAATTAACGGGTATTTGGATCTATATTTATTACTGTATTACTATTTTGTATCAGGCAATTTATCCGCCAGGTATAAATAAGGCGGATGAAAATGATGCGGAAATAAATTCGTTTTGCTTTCCGGAAATAATTTGAAATAGGCGGAATCGGCCAGCAGCACAATGGTATTGCCCGCTCTTACATAATGATTACTGTTGTAATAGACAGGCGCCTTAAATCCGGGGATTGATTTCTTTAACGATTTTGAAATCATCTTTCCCAAATAATTCTGGTACCTGCGCCTTGCCGCTTTGGCAGGGTTATCCAAACGGTTGTACGCATACTTCAATGCAATATTTTTTGGGAACTTCATCTTATTGATCATTTGCTTTGCACCAAGAAACGGGTTGCTATTATTATAATCATCGGTTGTTTGTATAGACATGGGTGTTTCCGGAACCCAGTCTGCTGAGTTAACCACGTTGTATGCCCATCCATATTGCGTCATGGCCTCATATTCATAAGCAAAATAAAGATTGCCTGGTTTTGGTCCGGCACTGCAGTAAGTTTTAAAACGAATATCTGCCGGCAGTGTTTGTTCTTTTTGCAGATTATACAGATAAGCCGTAAGCAAAAAAGCGATGGCGCCTCCCTGGCTATGGCCCATAATGATAATATCTTTTATACCGGCTTTATAACAGGAATCAATTTTAGGTAAAATGTCTTTCGATAAAAACGCGGTACTTACCAGCCAACCCACATGTACAGCCGCCCTTGGATTGACAGCAAGCTGGTATTTAAAAATTTCTTTTTCGCTTAACTGCAATTCACCTTTGGCAGGCACCATGGCCGCATAAAAATTTCCCAGCCAGCTTTCTGATTTGGCAGTTGTTCCACGTATACTTATTACCGCCACGTTGTTTGAATCTATCCAGAGATCCCAGAGATTATCCAAACCTACGACAGCTGATTGATACAACATTTTGAAGTGCTGCGGTTCCGCTATGGTATTATAATAGGAAGGAACGGCTGTGGTTCTTGCAGATAATTTTAATAGCTCAATATACTCTTCTTTATCAAAACCGGGCCGTAGGTTTTGCCCAGATAGATTGATTAATAAAAAAATGTCAACAGAAAAAAACAGGAGGCACATCTTTTTTATACTACTGCTAATGAACATGCTTTTTGAAGTTTGTATGGAATAATTATGTATTGCAAAATAAAATCTCCCTGCTTCATTTCCGGTGTTGCAGTTACCACTCCACCAAAGAAACACTCAATCCAATCGTTGTTTGCCGGTGATTGTAATCAACCAGGGTTTCGCCATAGCCTTCTGACACCTGCAACAAACCTTTAAAATTTCCGGAAATGGGGAAGATCCAATTGCCCTGTATACTACCGCGGCCCCAGGTGTTGGTGAAACGCAAAGAATGCGTACCTATCACAGATACCTGGTGCCTGCCAAAAGAACGTATAACAGTAACATCACCACAACCAATGTAATCGGTAATATCAGGATTTTCATCTTCTTTATCTGCTAACCTTATCCAGGGACGAATATACAGCTGCCAGTTGCCTCTTTCCAGGCCAGCGTGAAATATTACGCGGTTCCAGCTTCTTGACAACGGCAATATCCTTCCATTTGATTGATGCGTAAGTGCAATGCCCAGCATGCGTGTTTTGAAACCAAACAATGGAAAATTGGTGGCAAAATTCAGGATCAGTTCAGGTTCATAATTCAACTCACGGAAAGGACGTGAAAGTTCTTTGTTGTAAATCTGCCAATGCGCTTTTTGTGTGTAAGCAATCCAGAGATCGCCATGACCCCAAAAAATCCGCTGCAGCGCTTTTGTTTTAAGACTCAGTTGAAATTTTGCTTCATAGTTATTATAGTTAACGGGAAAAGGTAAACTATAAGCCGGGTTACCACTTACCGGTTGTTTATTGGGACTACTGGACCATCGGCCTGCAGTTATATAAATAGGTTTGTAGGGTGTAATTACAAATGTTTTTCTGCGTGAAACAGAATCGAGCTCCCATCTTTGAGACATTGTCTGACGGTAAGCCTCTTTTCTAAAAATATCATCTGTTTGCGGGATAACCTTCAGAGGGAAAAAAAAATTACAGATTAATATAATGAGAACCTGCTTAACGACCGCGATACCTGCGGGGATTTGCCTGCTTAAGAAAAGGCCTGGTGGTAAGATCATCTTGTGATTTCAGTTAATTATGCAGGAATTAAAACCTGTCCGTTTATGCATCGGTAATTTTGTAATCAGGAACTGTATAAAGATAATGGTTAATTAAATATGTTTTTTATTTCTGTATTTATTTGTAAGGGGAATGCAGCAGGCCTGGGGCTGAGTATATCAACTTACAGTGACTTATTTTTTATTACTTTTGATATGCTACAAAAATTATTATGATTATTATTAGCTTTATTTACTTGCCCCATTTAATAATAATAAAAATTTTGCATTGAATTCAGCTGTGTTTTTTTCTAAGATGGACAAAATGTTTTATCGGAATTTTTCTATTTATAAACCGGCTTTCAGAAAATCACCATCAATAATAAGTAGTATAACGCCATCAGTAGTTAATGATCGGTGTGAACTGGCATCATCTGAAACTATGTAGCTCATGCCTTTTGTAAGCGTAAAGGTTTTACCGTTTTGCAATTCACTCATAAATGATCCTTCAAGACAGTACACAATATGTCCTTTCTGGCACCAGTGGTTGGCTGCATAACCGGCAGAATATTTAACGATTCGGATTCTTAGTCCTTCATATTGAATTGTTTGCCAGGTGGCAGTTCCGGTATCACCATTGTGTACGCTTTTTTCTATATTCGTCCAGTCAATGGTTTGAAATGGAATATTCATTTGCTCTGTTTATTCTTCTTCTTTTGTAATTAAATGTATCATTTCCCTGCGTTCACCCACCTGTTGGCGCCACATAGCATAGTACAATCCTTTTTGTAACACCAGGCTATCATGTGAACCGGTTTCTGTAATTTTCCCTTTTTCAAGTACATAGATAACATCGGCATGCATAATAGTTGACAGGCGGTGTGCAATTAATATGGTGATTTGTTCCCTGCTGGCAGAAACACTGCGTATCGTATTTGTAATATCTTCTTCTGTCAAAGAATCAAGTGCAGAAGTAGCTTCATCAAAAATCAACAGGCGCGGATGCCGCAACAATGCCCGTGCGATAGAAAGGCGTTGTTTTTCGCCTCCGGATAATTTCATACCACCTTCTCCTAAAATGGTATTAATTCCTTTGGAAGATCGGCTGATTAAATAGTCACAGGATGCTTTATGCAGGGCATCCAGTATTTCTGCATCTGTGGCGTCAGGCTTTACAAATAAAAGATTTTCTTTTATTGTACCTGCATACAATTGTGTATCCTGCGTTACAAAACCAATCTGCCTGCGCAATTCATTGTATCTTATCCGCGAAGCCGCTTCTTCATTAAAATAAATCTCTCCTTCAACGGGTTTGTACAAGCCAACTAATAATTTTACCAAAGTAGATTTGCCTGACCCTGAAGGTCCCACAAATGCAATGGTTTCACCAGTTTGTACACGAAAAGAAATGCCGTCCATTGCATTGTAGCCTGCTGTTTTATGATGAAATACCACATCCTCGAATCGTATATTTTGTAAATCCCCAATCTCTGCCGGGTTTTCAGGTCTCAGTTCTATTGGCTTATGCATTAACTGATCAAAGTTCGCAATCGAAGCTTCTACTTCCCGGTAGCTGAGAATAATATTTCCCAAATCCTGTAATGGACCGAAAATGGAAGTTGAAATAAATTGCATGGTGATCAATTCTCCTGTTGTCAGTACTTTCCTGAAGATGAGCCATAGTAAAATAAATAAGATAGATTGCTTTAATAAACTAAGCGTAGTTCCCTGCATAAAACTGAGGGCCCGCACTTTTTTTACTTTCACCATTTCCAGTTCAAATATTTTAAATGTTTGCTCACGCAAGCGCCTTATTTCAGGAAAAGTAAGTCCCAGGCTTTTTACCAGTTCTATATTTCTGAGCGATTCTGTAATGACGCCCGACATCCTATTGGTCTCGCGGTTAATTGATCGTTGCGTGGTTTTTATTTTTTTGCTGAGCAAACCGGTAAGTGATCCTAAAACCAATATGCCAATTACAAAAACAGGTATCAGCATCCAGTTTTTGGTAATAGAATACCAGGTTAAAAAACCAATACCTACAACCGAGGAAAATAAAATATTTATAAAGGAGTTAATGAATTGCTGTGTATCCGATCTTACTTTTTGCAACACAGACAAAGTTTCTCCACTGCGTTGCTCTTCAAATTCCTGGAAAGACAGGCGCAGTGTTTGTTTTATTCCCTCATTAAATAATTGCATTCCAAATTTTTGAACTGCCAGCCTTGTATAATAATCCTGGAAGGCCTTGGCCACACGCGCAAGTAAAGCCACCATAATGGCAACACCCAGCCACCACAATACACCTTTTACCAGTTCATTTTCGGGACGGTTGCCCGGGTGAGTGGCGTACTGGTCAATGATCTTTCCAAATATCAGCGGATCTACGAGGCTCAGTAACTGGCTTACACCAGCAAGTGCCAGTGAAATAAGTATAAGCCATCGTTGGGGTTGTAAATACTTCCAGAGAATCTTCATGTGATTTTCAAGTTACAAAAACTAAGCCGGGTAAAATCCAGCCGCAGATGTGATAAATGAATTGAACAGGCTGAAGAAATTGCAGGCTGAATAAGCTGTATTAAAAATATGCCAATCTGCGGCTTATTTATTTAACGGCGGTTCTTAAAAAATGGTTCGGGTAAGCAATTACCAAACCAGCGTCATCGACAGTTATGACCGACTTAAAATTACTTGAAGCATTTTCGTACTTGTATACAGTATCCGAAAGTTTTGTATAAAACTGATCAATACGTTTTGTTTGCTGTTTTAAAACATCAACATACAATACGGTTATTTTCCGTCTTTCTTTTTTTGCAAGATGAAGCCTGTTGATAGGCAATGTATTGGTAAAAGGGGTGAGAGAAATATCTATTTCAATACATCCGTCAAACTCAGGGGCTGGGATTCCGTCGTTTGTCCAGTTACCTTGTCTGTTACTTTCAAAATATTGGTTAAATGGTTTGCCTGCAATATCACTGTTAATGTTGAAAGCAATGGTCTCCCAATTTTTATTTGTTTTAATAAAGTATGCAACGTTGAAAGGATTGTTTTCCAAGCGGCCATCAATAATGCCGTTAATATCATTGCCCGTGGCCATTGATGTTAGCCGGCAGGTTTCTATAGAATTATAATCTTGCCCGGTCCAGCAAACAGTTGTGTGCATAGTGTTTTTTTACTGGTTATTTACGCAGTAACAAAAATAATACAATGCTCACGGTTTAGCCCGTGCAACCCACCAAAATTGAATGTATTTTTATTATAAGGCAGTGCAGATCCAGCAATAAAATAAAAAATTATTTTATTTTTACCGGTGTATGTAAAACTTTTTCTTTGCTGCGCGGGGTATAATATTTCTGCATGAACTGCTTTTTATTATCCGTGTATGCTGATACGGCACCAATCATACTCAGGAACTTAATGTAGTACCATGCAAAGTCCACCTGGTAAAATAGAAAGCCGGAGCGTGCACTTTTAGGATAAAGATGATGGTTGTTGTGCCATTCGCCTGCTACAAAACCAGGCCAAAGCTGGTTGATGGACATGTCCTTGCGGTTATAATCGGTATGGTCTTGTCTTCTATCCTTCCCCTTGCCATGTCCTTCGTAATTAAAAGTACGAACACCTACTGCCCATATACCGGCTGCTCCAAACAATGCACATGCCAGGCCCGGGCCGCCAATCATATAAAATACAAAAAACCAAAAACACCAGTTCAGGATTACCCCACCGATAGTACGAAGCGGATTTGCAAGCGAACTCCATTGCTGGTACTGGGCGTAAGAATTCGAAATTTGACCCGTGTGTTTCATCAGGTGTACGCAACGGTTATAACTCTGAGCATCCATATTGCGGCTGATGGGCTGGTGATTCACATCTGCTAAAAAACAATATAAAAAACCGCCCGTCGCATTGTAAGGGTCACCGGGCTCATCAGATTTAGCATGGTGTACATGGTGAGAGATTACATATATTTCTTCGGGAATAATTTTAAGTGTAATGTTTTGTGTTACAAACCGCCAAAAATTGTTGCGGAATTTAAAAGCCCTGTGCGTGCAATACCGGTGGTACCATACTGTGCCATGAGAACCCATTATTACCATGCTGTATACAAAAGCAACGGCCAGCAATTTGAAACTGAAGTATTTGAAAATAAAAAACGATAGAAAAACACCTAAAGCCACCACCATCATCCAGCTGGTAAAAGACAACCAGTTTTTTTTGTCTTTAAAAACATTTAGCCTGGAAAAAAATTCGTGGAAAATTCTTGAGGGACTTGGTTTTGATAAATTACCAGCTTCATCTTTCCAGCCATAGGATGGGGGTTCTAAAACGCTGTCAATAAATGTCATGCAGGTTATATTAGGTTAGCAACAATAGTAACCCGCATAAGGTAAGCATAATAACCTGTAATAACCGAATATGTGGAGGAAATATGTCTTTTAAGACAATCGGAGCACTACACAATCCCTTGTTGCCCCTGACCAGGCTGTTTTTCCTGCTTGTACCAACCATGTAGCAATATAAGACACCTGGCGCGGCTGAAGGCTATTCCAGGTGTTTAGCAGGTAAATTTTACCATACCCAGTAAGAAGATGGTAAATCAAATACTATGACAATTGTCCTCGTTTCTTGATAAAGATTCCTGGGATATAATTTCTTCTCCTCCTGGCCTTATTTCTGCTCAGCAGCTTTTTTTAAATCTGCAATAATTATTTTATCCATTTGCATCATGGCCTGCATAACCCTTTTTGATACACCAGCATCTTTACTGCCCAATAATTCTCCCAAGGCTGAAGGGATTATCTGCCATGATAAACCAAATTTATCTTTAAGCCAGCCACACCTGGATGTAGCTCCGCCTTCAGAAAGTTTTTCCCAGAACATGTCAACTTCTTCCTGTGTCTCACAATTCACAAAAAAAGAAATTGCTTCGGTGAAAGAAAACATTGGGCCGCCATTCAACGCCATAAACTTTTGTCCCTCCAGTTCAAATGTTGCAGACATAACCGATCCTTTTGGCCCCATTCCGTTTTCGCCCCAACGCGAAAGAATATCAAATTTTGCATTTTTAAAAATAGCGGCATAAAAATTCATTGCTTCTTCCGCATTGTTGTTGAACCATAAAAACGGGGTTATTTTTGATTTGCTCATAGTATAGTTTTAATTTGTTATTTTTTTGATTGCAGCATTTTCTTAATGTCTGCCCTTTCTTCATTTTCTTTTACCCGCAGTTTGATTATTTTTTTAATCAATGCAACAGGCAATGGTTTTTTGGGATCAAAATGAATAGTCGACCCGGTATATTTAAAATTGGTAAGTTCTTCAGAAAATGCAGATAATATTGCAGGATTCATGGTATAGAAGCTGCAACCTTTTTTGTGTACACCAAAGCCTACCAGCATTCCATCCTTTTTGTAGCAAGGTATCATATAGCTGATAACTTCTTCTGCGCCGGGCACAACAGAATGAATGGTGGAACGTATATGTTTCAGCATTGATTGCAGATCGGCCGGCTTGCCGGCTATATAATCATCTATGCTTTTATTCTTCATAATTAAAACCTCAGCGCTTAAAGAAACTCGTTGGATACAGATCCAATCTTTATTTGCTTTTATAAAACAAATATAGTTTTAGCAATTCAATTGAATCAGGTGCAATTGCGACAATTACAGGGTTAATTGCGTCTTTGATCGTTTTGTATTACCACTGGTCTTTTTTAAACCCATATAATATTCTTTTTTCTTTTTATCGAATTTTTCAATGCTGTATCGCAGCAGGGTCCTGGGCATTGTGGCAGCATATTTATCCAGCAGCTGCAATAACAGTTTCTGATTTTTGTCACCTGCAAAACGCAACATCCACCCGGTAGCTTTATGCACCAGGTCTTCCTTATCATTTATCAATGTTTCCGCTATTTTAAATGTATCGCTTAGATCACCCTGCCTGATAAAATAACAGGTACTTACTATAGCGGTACGCCTTTCCCATAAATTTTTTGAGTGAGACAACTTATACAAAATATTGCGTGGCTTTTCATACAGATAACTGCCTGTCATGTGTAAACAACCGAGATCAACCAAATCCCAATTGTTGATCCTGTCGTGCCGCCGCATATACAAATCAAACAATTCTTTTCTGCGGCTTTCTGTTGTTTTTTTGTTGCGGGCTGCTTTATCCATAATGCTGACTGCGCCGGCCCTAATTTCATGAACAGGGCTTTCCAGCAATTTTTCAAGTTCACCAACCGGCATTTCTATAAATTCTTTGGCAACTGCAAATAGCTGTCCCATCCGTACACCAATAAACTTATCACCCTCACCGTACTCGCCTTCGCCGGATTTGAAATACCGTTTCGTATTTTCTGCTTCTTTTGCAGATGAAATCGCATATAATCTTTCAATAAACTTCCTGGCGGTAATGATTAATGAATCAGCAGATTTTTTTTTGCCTGTAACAGCAATAGTATTCTTTGTTGTCTTTTTTACTGGTTTTGCCGGAAACACTTTACTCATTTTTTTTATTGTTAAACTTGTTATTTTTCTACCAGCTTCAGCCATTCTTTGATCACATGCTTCAACGGTTTTTCTTTTAATAAAAGATCTTTCATGTCGTATATCTTAACAAGTCTCCGGCCATCTGTATAGCTGCCCTCCAATATTCCGGAATTATCTTTTATGGTAGCCCCGGTTGGAAAAACAAGTAAAACATAATCTTTATAAACATTAAGAACTGCAATATCTCTTTTGTATTCTTTAGGGTTGAAAGGTTTCATATCCCCTGTATAAACGAAACAGGGTGCATTCCATTTTATTTGTTCACCCACTTCCTTATCAGTATCTAAAATGATTCGTCTTGTTGCTTCAATCATTTCTTTAAAGGGATCGGGAAGTTGAAGAATGAACGCATCCACCGTTTCTATAGGAGGTTTATTTTTTAACGGAGCCATTTTATTATAAGTTATAGGTTATAATTCAAGTGTAAATATTACCTGCTTTGTATATAAATTAAAAGGCAATGACCCTTGCTCATGCATGCTACGTTCAGTAAATAATCTACTTGGCAAGATCCTTATAACTAATCAACTGGATATTTTTTTGTTTGATAAGTGCTTTTATTTTTTCACTTGTGAACAGATCAGTTACTCCCTGCCTGTCTTCTGCTACATTCTCATAGCCAATATGATAAATGGCTCTCAGTTCTTCATTGTTCATTCCCGGGTGGTCAATAAATATATACGTTTTACCAGCTTCCAGTTTATTAAGCATATTTATAAAGCTTTGGATTTTTTCGGCGGCTGTTTTATGCGGACCATCATAGCTTATCATTCCCTGGTGGTCAGCTTCAGGATCAACCGGGATTCTATATTCCAGTGCCAGTTTTTTTGTGAGTGCTTTTACCTCATCCGACAAACTGGTACAACCCATATGAGAAGATAAATGACTGATACGTGGAATTTTTTTCAATGCCGTTTCAATCTGCGCCCTGAACTCTTTTTCAATATCTTCTATTTTCCATTGATTTTCTTTTACGGATTTTCCAGGATAATTTTTGTTAGGAAAAACCATCGGGAAGAAATAGCCGCTGCTGTCTTTTAAACTGCCGCAATCTGAGAGCGGGCGCCATTTTATATTTTCCCATTCACTGGTAAGCGCCAGGTGAACACCCACATCTACGCCGGGATTTTGTTGCAAAAGTTTTACAGCTTCGGGAAACCAGGGAGAAGCTACTATTATTTCGATGGAAGTTTCGATGCCTTCTTTATAACATTTTATAAGCGCTTCGTTGCCAGAATGTGAGTAGCCCATATCATCTCCCCTTACTACCAGCCGTGTTGCTTTTGGTTGTGCATTGGTTTTGATAAGAATCAACAGTAATAAAAATGAGAATAACACTTTATTCATAGCTTTTTATTTCTCCTAAAATAATGATTATAAAATTGGCTGAAAATTTTTTTATTCGCAATAATAGCCTGCTTTTTTGCGCTGTTAAATGGAATATAACTCACGAATAATGCTCCGGTCAGCCAAAGCAGGTGCGGCGACTGCTTCAATACCAATAACAATTTTGCCGGCGGAAACTGGTACTGTTATTTAAAAGGAAGTTGAGGATTGTTATTCAATCAATATGGTAATATTTTCGTTTAAATTCCATTCATTCCGCCTGTAATTTCTGCTCACAAAGTAATATTTTTTTTGAGAGAATCTTTTTGTCAGCTGTAGTTTTTGCCAGTGACAGAGCAGTGTTTAAATGTAAAATTGATTTTGCATTATCAATGTCAGTGTATAGTTCACCAAGGAGGGAGTGGTATAAATAATTGTCTGTCAGTTTTAATTTTTCGGCTTCTGCAATTGCCTGGATTTTGCCATGTATTGGATCTGCTTTTGATAGTGCATACGTTCTGTTGAGTGCTGCTACTGGGGAATATTCCACTTGTAATAGCCGGTTATAAAGTTGTAAAATAGTCTCCCATTTCTCCTGTGTATCATTTTTTTGTGTGTGCCAGTAGGCAATTGAAGCTTCCAGGTGATATTTGGAAATAACATTTCCCGTTGAAGCCTGCTGGAGAAAGTGAGCACCTTTTGTAATCAATTCGTAATTCCAGCGCGTTTCATCCTGGTCCTGGTACAAAACTATTTCGCCAGTACTATTTTTTCTTGCTTCAAACCTTGAGGCATGAAAACACATTAGAGCGATGAGCGCATTTACAGGAGGCAGGTTTGTTTGCTCATTTTCTATCAGCATGTAAGTTAAGCGCATTGCCTCCAGGCAAAGTTCCTCACGCAATACTGTATCCTGGCTTTCGGAATAATAGCCCTCATTAAATAGTAAATATAAAGTTGTGAGAACAGTCTCCAGCCGTTTATTTATTTCAGATTCGCCTGGAAATTCAATTAGTACTTTTTCTGAACGTAGTTTTTCCTTTGCCCTGAATAACCTTTTACTGATGGTTTCTTTATTTACCAGGAAAGCACCGGCTATTTCTTCTATACCGAAGCCGCAAAGAATACGGAGTGCCAGTCCGATTTGGGCTTCTGCAGGAATGGAAGGATGGCAGATTGCGAACATCATTTGCAGTTGACTGTCATAAATATTTTTAGGGGATAAATCAATCTCAGGTTCCTGTACGCTGAAAGTATTGCTTTTTAATCCCGGAACAATTTTATTGTCAAAAAGATTATTGCGTTGTAAATAGTTTATTGCTTTATTTTTTGCCACATTGTATAACCACGCAACGGGAGCGGGTGGAAGACCTTTTACCGCCCATGTTTGTGCTGCAGCAAGAAATGTATCACTGGTAATATCTTCAGCAATTTCTATCTGGTCAAGCCCAAAACGCCTGCAAAGGACTGAAACTATTTTCCTGTATTCTGTCCTGAATAAATGCGGTATCAGTTCCTGCTGTTCCATAAATAAAAAAGCCTTCCCGCCGGTAAACGACAGAAAGACTTTTGTAATTTTTAATGAACGCCATCTCCTTTTACAATTTTTCTCACTTCCACGCTGTTGCCTTCAGCCTGTAAAACCGGGCTTCCCTTTGCAAACTCCACCGCTTCTTCAACAGAATCAGCTTTGACAATAATGTATCCCCCAAGTGTTTCTTTTATTTCGCCAAAAGGTCCGTTGGTTACCACATTGTTGTGCCATACTACTTTGGCATTTTCAAAAGGCAGGCCATTGCCGCCAACAAATTTATTTTGCGCCGCAATACCACCTATCCAGTCCATTGTTTGTTTCATCCAAACTTGTATTTGTTCTGGTGAAGCTATTTTGCTGCCATCCTGGTGCCTGAAAATCAAAATGAATTCGTCCATTTTTTTAAGTTTTAATGTTCCATGAAACGGAACGCATTATTAAATGTATTGTTTTCTACATTAATAACAAATGAGATTTCACAAACAGGACATAAGCGTAAAATAGTTTTGGCGACGGCTCTCAACGAAAACACATTTTGTCTGCCTGGAGTTTATTTTTTTAATCTTCTAAACGGATCGTACATTTTACATCTTTCTCATTTACATACCATTCAATACAATAACCCTGGGGGTCTAAACCAGGCTGGGATAGAAGCTCTTTAAATGCTTTGTCAATAGCTTTTATATCTTTTAGGTAATCATTTACTGTTAAACAGGTATATTCTCCTTTTCTCAGAAGAAGTGTGTTACAATGAAATTTTTCCCCTTCTCCTTTGTGTATTTCTTCGGCTGCTGCTCTGTATACTATTGCGCCATTTTCGGGGCGGGATATGCCAAAATACTTTCTGCCAGTTGAAAACGCGACTAATGCATGTAATTTATTATGCGCTTCCAAAATGCCATCCGGGAATGACGTTACAGTTATATAAAATACGCTGATGTTATTTTCTAAGGTAATAGTTTCCATCATAATTTAGTAATTAGTTGAAAACAAATGTAGAAACAGATCGGAGAATTTGTGGGGCGTAAAGCGGCAATCAATGAGTCAATTGCGACAATTTCTTTTTGAGAGGTAAAAGCAATAAAAAAAGCAGAAAAAACTTTAGTCTCTTCTGCTTCAAAATAAGTAGGTTTTTTAATATTTGTTTATGAGTGGAATTTTCAGTTTATTGGATTGTTTCAGGTTTACTAAATGTACGGGCATCAACGTTTTTACTGCCGTTAAAAGCGGATGTCCACACTGCCACAATATTATTATTTGGGTGGTATTGCAAGATAACCAGGTGGGAAATATTTCCGTAGGAATTAATTGCCGTTTTTGCAGGAAGATGCTGTCCAATTGTAATACATATCATACAGATTGTTGAATTATTTTTTCAAAACATACACTGTTTTCGATAGCAGCGTACTGCCCATAGTTTGGAATAAGTTTATACCCATTTTTTTTATACAACCCGATTGCGTCCGGTTGTCTTTTCCCAGTTTCCAACAGGCACTTTTTATATGACAGTTCACCCGCCCATATTTCTAACGCGGCTAAAATATTTGTGGCAATGCCCTTTCCCCTGTTTTTGGGCAATGTATACATTCGTTTAATTTCCATAATACCCGGACTGTACTCTTTTATTGCACCGCACCCGGCAGGTTTGTCATTTTCATATGCAATAACTACATATCTTATTTTGTCAATTTTATTGAATTGATTATAAAAGGAATGATCATCTCCATCTTTTTCCGCTAAATCAGCATCAAGGTATTTTACGAGCTCAATAAAATCATGGTTGTCAGAATCTGTTCTTTTTAGCTTGATCATTTGTAGTTTTTAATGAAGCCTGGATAAACATTAAGTAAGCCAGTGCTGTGGTTTCGCATTTTTTATTAATCAACAGGAAGTTTTATAAATTTTTTAATTTTGTCTCCAAGGATATCTGTAATATAAATATTTCCCTGGTTGTCAACTGCAATATTATGGTACCAGCATTTCACACCATCTTTTTCTCCAAACCTTGTAAGAAAATCCCCTTCTTTGTTAAAAAGGATTATTGCCGAACTAAAAACCGTATCTAAAGAAGAGATAAAATAATCAACTGCAAGAAAATTTCTGTGTTTTCTTTCAAATACAACCGAACTTATTTTGCCGAAACTTTCATTTGTCCACTGCTTTATAAATTTCCCGGTGGAAGTAAAAGCCTGGATACGATTATTTTCTCTGTCTGCGATGTATACATTTTCCATGTTGTCTAACTCAATGGCATGTGGTAAATTAAATTCACCTTTTTTATCCCCTTTTACACCCCATTCAAAAAGATATTGTCCTGTTGCTGAAAATTTTACAACCCTGCTGTTGCCATACCCATCGCTCACATAAAAAGAACCAGCTTTTGTAACTGCCACATCTGTTGGAAGATTAAAATGTGTTGAATCATTTCCCGGAATGATTGCCTTACCCAGCGTCATTAATAATTCTCCATCAGAATTAAATTTGAAAACCTGGTGCAAGCCTACATCGGTGACCCAAATATTATTGTTCGGATCAACCGTTAAGCCATGGGGCATTATAAAAAGATTATCGCCCCAGCTATTTATTATTTTTCCATTATCGCTGTCAAGCAACAAAATAGTTTTTGCTGCAATGCGGGTTTTATACATGGAGCCATCTAAGGGCCATTTCCTGCCGGCTCTATGAAAAATGAAAATATTTTGGTTACTGTCAATGCCAATACCCGTTGGTGTGCCTAATTGGAAACTATCCGCGAAATCTGGCCAATTGCTTGCTAACGTATAGTTGTTCATATTATGCTATACATATTTTATCGTTTACTGTCTTGCAGAATCACAATATACCTGTTCTCATATCTTTTATATCGCTGGCTATACCAGCAGTTATTATACCGGTCCCTTACGTAGATTGGTGCAATACAATTGTCATCACGATATATGTTGGCGTTTATTATTTACTGAGGACAGTTAAACTATTGTGTTGGGTCTTTAAAAAAGATCTTGCTTTTTCAAGTTCAGGCCTGTTTGAACTATTTAAATCTGCAACTTCCATGAGTTGCTTGTAATAAAGGTTGGCTTTTTCAATTTTACCCGCTTTTTCAGCTGCTAATGCTGCGCAATAGAGACCGTTAAACCGGTTAGGGTGTTTTTTTAAATCTGCTTCGTATGCTTTCAATGCCTCGCCAGATTTATTCATTTGAAGTAGCATGTCCCCTAATAATTCACTTGCTGGTATTACTTCGCCTGGAGTAACGGGACTTTTTTCAGTTTTGTCTTCCATACTTGCGGCAAGATTCATAAACTTTAAGGCGTCATTATTTTTTCCTTCTTTGAAGAATATCCAGGCTTCGGATGTCTTGATTTGAATTTGAACCTGGTTGGCTTTATACAAATCTTTTTGTGCCACCAGGGTATCATAAATAGTATGTAAATTATTTAATTCGGCTTTGGCCGAATCTATATGGCCAATATGAACAGAACCGAGAAGACGGGTAAAATGAATAATTGCTTTCTGCCAGGGAAATTTTTGCCATGGAAAATTGCCCGGGTGTATTTGCAGTCTGGCTGCTGCTTCCCACGATTTATTTTCAAGCAAGTAACGGGCAGGAATAGCTGCAAAGGCATACGCGTCTTTAAAATTCACCGGGTAAATGTCATGGATAGTTTCCAGGTAATCACATTGTTCCCTGGCAAGTTTATTTTCTCCTTTTTGCAGGTAAGCGTAAACAAGATAGTCCATGCTATGAAGTTCTTCGTCCCAATGACCTTTTATTCCGGCATTTTCAGCATAGCATTTTGCTGAAGAAGTAGAAATAAGGTTTGATTTAATGCAGTCATCCCAAAGTCCTAACCGGGTAAAAATATGCGAAGGCATATGCTGGGCGTGTGCAGAAGAGGGGGCAATAGAAGCATATTTCCTGGCAGCCGGCAAAGCCAATGCTGCAAGCTCAGGATAATCGTAACTGTGAATAATATAATGAACAATTCCAGGATGATTGGGTTCATTGGGATATAAAGCATTTAAAATACTGCCGGCTTTTCTTTGGTTACTGAACGTCTTGTCGGCAGGATCCGCTGATCCATCAAGTGCCAGGGCATAAAATATAGCCGCTTCTTTATCATTAGGGTATTCCTTATATAATTTTTCCATTGCTTTTTCGAAGCTGAGACAACGGATGAGATGGGCTGTTTTATCCCAGTTCTTATAAAACGATGCAATTGCTTCAATATAATCTGATTCTCTTTTTGATTTTTTGGTTAACGACCGTGCAATTGAAATTGCTTTACTCCCTTTTGTAAGTTCAGCATCGGTGGGAGGAGAGGGCCAGACCTGGTGGTAATTGCTCATAGCCACGCCCCAATAGGCCATAGCGCATTCGGGTGATGAATAAATGATTTTTGCAAAAGCTTTTTCAGCCTCATCATATTCAAATGAATGGAGCAGTGCAACAGCGAGATCAAAATCTTTTTTTATTTTTGGTGAACATGATGTTTCAAATTCAACAGCGCCAAATTGCCTGTCCGGGGGCCCGCATAAGACAATTTCACCCTTTTTAAGGTTTAAGGCATTTATTGTGTCAGCGGCAGGCGTATTATTTGTTTCCTGGCATGAGAAAATTATAATCAGAAAGAAACTAAGAAAAAACAGGTGTGCTTTATCTATTACTTTTTTCATGTTATTATGATTACAATATTTCATAAAGTGATAATTATGCTGTCACTAACCACTTCCTGATGTTGAGACGTCGGGCCGGGCTACTGTCCAATTGAAACCTGCTACTCATGGTTTATTGGCCGGCTCCACTTGCTGCAAACCCGCAGATAATAAACCGGGATTGGCATTGTTGAGAATCAGAATTCCGTAAAAACTGAACAAAAGCAAATGGATTACAAAAGTAAAAACTTACAACTCAGGTCTCAATAACGCCAAACCCCATTTTAACGGTTGCCGTGTCTGCCGGCATTCGTTTTGTCCTTTTAATTAGTTTTATAATTTCAAACCAAATTACTGAAATGAAGCTTACAGCAATACAAAGTAATAGTTGTAACGAATTCAATGTTTCAAACTCAAAAAAAGTTGTTAAAGGTTTTACATAAAGAATAAGACCTGTAATTGTTATGGTTATAAAAATAATGAACAAAACCATATTATTCTTATATTTCAAAGTTGTAAGCAGGGAATAATAGAATGAGCGGTTTATTAAAGTCAGGAAAATGTTTGCTCCTATCAAAACAGTAAATGTCATTGCCCTTGTTAGTTCTTCATCGTACCCATTATGGATTGAATACTGATAAACAAACAATGTTCCTGCCGTAATCACTAATCCTTGTAAGATGCTTATGGATAATTCTTTCCAATTAAAAAAGGTAGTTGTTAATGCTTTCGGTTTCTGCAACATCGTATTTTTTTCCATCGGTTCATTTTCATAAACAATAGAACATGTTGGTCCCATTATTATTTCAAAAAAAATAATGTGGATTGGAGAAAAAATATTAGGATAAATCCATCCTAAAGCCAAAGGGGTAAATACAGTTAGTATAATCGGAATGTGTATGGATATAATATATTGGATTGCTTTTTTTAAATTGGCATAAATCTTCCTGCCCATAGCAACAGCGCTAATCATTTTTGATAAATCATCTTCCAATAAAATCAATGATGCTGCTTGTTTGGCTATTTCTGCCCCTTTTTTGCCCATTGCAATACCAATGTGTGCAGCTTTTAAGGCTGGTCCATCATTCACACCATCGCCTGTCATTGCCACAATTTGATTGTTGGATTTTAGGGCATTGATTATTTTTAATTTGGCTTCTGGAAACATACGGGTAAAAATAGTAGTGTTCATAACGCAGGTTTGTAATGCATCTTCCTGCAATTGGATCAATTCATCACCTGTAATAGTTTTCTCGTAACCCCTAAATCCAATTTGTTTTGCAATCGCTGCCGTAGTTGCTGTATTATCACCTGTTATAATTTTTACAGCAATGCCTGCTGTATAAAAATCTTCCAATACTTTTTGTATGTTATTTTTGGGGGGGTCGTAAAAGGCAACTATTCCTTTAAATTCAAATGGCAAATCTTGTTGTTTTGCTGGATAATTGTCACCTGTAAAATTTGACTTCCCTACACCCAATACTCTATAGCCATCATTTGCCAAAAGTTGAATGGCATTATTCATTTGTTGTTTTTCGGTTTCTGTAAGTTTTGAAACATTCATCAATGCTTCGGGTGCACCTTTAGCTGCTAAAATCCGGTTGCCTTTATTATCTTCAAATATATGTGTCATCATAGGCGGTTTGCCCCCTAATGGATATTCATGAATGAGTTTGTAACCTGGTCGTTCATCATTTTGTACAACATCCTTATAAGTTTGGTGCAAGGCTGTTTCCATTGGGTCAAACGGGATGGGTTCACTTGCCCACATCGCCAATTTAATTAATTCTTTCTCGTCTTCGGTCAATGAGTCATTGGGTTGAAAAAATTTATTTGAGGCTAACAAAAATAGTTTTGCCAAACTCATTTTGTTTTCAGTAAGAGTTCCTGTTTTGTCAGTACAAATAACGGTGGCACTGCCTAATGTTTCAACTGTTTTCATTTGCTTTACTACAATACCCATTTTCATTAAGCGCCACGCACCCAAAGCCATGAAAGTTGTAAAAGCAACAGGAATTTCTTCTGGCAAAATGCTCATGGCTAAAGTGAGTGACTGCAACAAACTATTCAATAGGTTTTGAGAATGCCAATAATTAATTGCCCAAACAATTGCAAAAACTATTGCACCTGCAATCGCCATCTTCTTTACAAAATTTGCAATTTGTATTTCCAACGGTGTTTTTTCTTCGCTGATACTTTCTAAACTCGTTCCAATCTTGCCTAATTTGGTTTGGTTGCCAATAGCAGTGATGGTTGCAATAGCTAATCCACTGGCCACAGTTGTGCCACTATAAATAAATTTATCTTCTTTTGTGTTATCCTTAAAAACAACAAACGATTCGCCTGTAAGTATTGATTCGTTTACTGAAAAATCATTGGAATGTACAATAGTGCCATCTGCCGTAACAGATGTGCCTTCTTCTACTATCAGGCTGTCGCCAACTACCAGATCTTCGCTTTTTATCTCTACTATTTCATCATTACGAATGACTTTGCAATTAGGTTGTGATAGATCTTTTAGTTTTTCCAAAGCATTTTTACTTCTCGCATCCTGGTATAATGAAATTGATGCGATGAATATGATAGCAATGACCATAAAAATTCCGTCACCCGTTTTACCACTAATAAAATAGACGGACGCAGCCACCAATAATAAAATCGTCATTGGCTCTTTGATAATACGTTTTACGGTGTCAAAGAAACTGTTTTCTTTTTTATAGTCTAATTTATTCTGCCCGAATGTTTCCCGGGCAAAAATTACTTGCCCGTTTGTCAAACCTTTTATACTGAAATTATTTGCAGGCATTGTTGTAAAGGATGCTTTGGTGGTAAACGCTTATCTAAACAGCGTCATAATTTACTAAAGACAAGTAAAGGCGCTCTTGTATTAAAAGCCATCCAAAGGAAAACCTTTATGGGCTTTGTTACCCCCTGATGATAAAATGGTTTTTGTCCAATGCATAGTTGTAGCAGCTTGTTGTGTAATTTTACCGGCATTGATTTTACCATGCCACCTTACAAATACCGGCACCCTTATTCCGCCTTCCTATAATGTACCTGCAGGCTTTGCAGGGCCTCTCCAACTTTAAACGCAACCATTTCCATTGTTTATAAACTATTTTGCAGTGTCTAAGTTGTTAGCTATAGGTTTTATATTATAGTTATTAATTACAATAAGTATCCAAAAGCCATTTTTCTGTGCCGTTTTTTTTAGCCCGTTTAGCTACTCTTCTGATAAGGGGTGAAAGTAGTGACATCCAACCTGAAGCATTTGAATCTGATATTATCAATGCAACTGCAAGGTGTGCAAAGTTTTTCGGCTTGCCTTTTTTATCAGAGAGACCATCAGCGGCAAGGCCATAAAGAATTTTAATAAAATTTTCCATCCCATTATGTCCAGGCGTGATTGTTATATTGAATTTTACTTTATCATTTGTTTCATTATAAAATCGGTGCGGTGTTCCTGCAGGTACATTTACTGAATCTCCGAAATGTAGAATTTTTTTATCCTTTCCCACCTGCAAATATAAAATACCTTCTTGCACATGAAAATTTTCTGAAAATGCGTTGTGGTAATGCAAGGGGGGACCATCGCTTTTACCCAGATCTATTTCTACAAGTGTATACTCGCCATTTGTTTCTTCCGAAGTTTTAATAAATGTAGCGGTATCGTTAATGGCAGGATTAGTAAAAACTCTTTTTTGCATAACGGAATTTTTATATTTAGACTTATTTTCTATAGAATTATTATTTAGTTAAGGTAAAGAAAAATAATGTGACCTTAAGATATAAGTACAGCTATTATAGCCAGCTGGTATTGCCGATGGTGGGAAATTTTATATTAGTGCGCCTGAAACTGCTGCCTGGCTTTTTGCTAAAGCTAAATATTGAGAATTAAAGTCCAGCAATTTTTGTCCGGCCGAAAAAAAAGCGAAATAGCGATAAAACGTTGATTCTTCTAATGCCCGGCCAGCCTTGCAGCAAACCCAATGTTAACGGAAAGCGTTTTTGAGTTATTTATTTCGTTCGTCGGTCAACTCTAAATAATATCCTAATCTTTAGGCTCCCACAATTGAATTTTATTTCCTTCAATGTCTAAAATATGAACAAATTTTCCATAATCATATGTTTCAATCTTGTCTACAATAGTTACGTTTTCCTTTCTTAATTCTTCAACCAATGCTTCCAGATTCTCTACTCTATAGTTTATCATAAAGTCTTTTGTTGAAGGCTCAAAATATTTTGTGTTTTCTGCAAAAGGATTCCATTGTGTAAGTCCCTTTTTAGTACTGTCATCAATCTGCCGCCATTCAAAGCTTGTTCCATATGGGCTTGTGTCAAACCCAAGGTGTGTTTTATACCATTCGTTAATTGCGTTTGGGTCTTTACATTTGAAGAAAATACCCCCTATTCCTGTTACTTTTTTCATTTTTGTATTTTTTTTGTTAGAGATTATTGTCTTAAACGCGAAACCTAATAGAAATGAAGTAGCAATCAGTGTTATCGTCAATAACATTCTTTTCATTGTCTATAAAATTAAATTTCTAAAATTAAAACGTTTTTATTTTATCATTAACATTTGAAGTCTTTCTCACGTTTACCGCTAACATCGACGACGTGCTTCTGTGATCGGCCGGCCGGGCCACTGAACTGGTTAATAAATTGAACTTGAATATACCAAAATATAAGTTTAAAACGGGCGCCCGTAGCTGTTGCTGATTAATAATTACAGCCAATTTTAACAACGTTGGGCCAGTTGGCAGCAAACCGCTGCTAGCCGTAATGCCGTCGGTTTGAGCTTTATTTTTCGGTCTTTGTTGGTGGCGGAACAATTCCACACATTCGCAGATAAACTACCATTTGGCCATAGTGTTCGTTTGCATGAACTATTCCGTAAAATGCTAAGTCAAGTTTTGAGAGTTTCCGCCAGCGAAATTCTACTAACTCTATAGCAGTTTTAGCTGTTATTGTTTCTATTGCTTTCTGGCCAATTTCAAAGGAGTACTTCAGGTAGTTAAGTACATCCTCTTTTGTTTTAATGTTCTTAGGCCCATTGACATCGGGAATATCATAAGTTATTTTCTGGTTGTTTATTGCAGCCCAAATCAGGATATTGTCAGTAGCAAGATGCATTATTTGGCCAGAGAAGGTCCGCACCCCATCAAATGCTGCTCCGGGTAGATGAAGACTGTCAGGAGTAAAGTCAAATTTTTCTGCTGGCATGGCTTCTGCTGTGGTTATAATATCTGACTCAACTTTTTTAAGTAATCTATCTATGGTCGATGAAAACTGGACTGTTTGAGTCTTCTGTCCCAGGCAAAATGAGGAAAGTAAAGTCGCGATAGCAAGCAACATTAATATTTGTCCTTTCATGATTTGTTAGCTTTTATTATACGTAGGTAAGATATCGTTGTTGAATGTAAGTCGTCCCCGGCATTACAGGCAATGAGAGTGTCGCCGATGGTAGTAAATTGAAAAACCATTGTCCGGCAACCGATGTTCATCATTTCATTCAAAAAATAGTAATTTATTCTAATGCTCAGGTAGTGTCCCTTTCACACAAACCAAGGCTGATAGCTATTTACAGCAGATAGCTCATTCGTCCGGTCCCACTATTGGCAATGCTTTTGTTAGTGGTTGTTGTTCTTTGTCAATACGAAGTTTTCGTTTTTTTGAAAGTCGGTTGAGATACCAAAAAGTAAAAAGCGGTAAAGCAAATACTTGAAATAGAAAAACTAACAATGATAATGTGCCTTGTAATTGATTTTCATTTGTCCTTACTAAAATTGCTTGTCCCGGGGGTTGGTTGGAAAATACAACAGTATAAAACCAATTCCACCCGAAATGCAACCCGATTGGTAAATAAAGAGAGTTTGTTTTTGCAAATGCAAAGGCCCACGAAAGCCCAACAAATCCCGTCATTAGAAAAGAAATAACCATCATGAATGGATTTCCAAATGCGTTGAAGGTGAACCAATGGTAAATGCCAAAGCCAACTGCGGAAAGAATACATGCCTTTGCAACGCCTATTTTTTTTATGGCTATGTAAAGCAATGCACCTCTAAAGATTAACTCTTCATATAAAACAGAAACTAATGTCCACCTTGAACTTTCCAATATTGTTTTTCCAGTCACTTGTTTATTCCATACCCAACTATTATTTATAAACGCTGTTGTCATTAGTTGATATAAAATACAACAAGAAGCCGCGATTAAAAGCCCAACACCTAAATTAGTTACTCTGCTTTTTGTTGGTCCAAACCCTAAAACAGAAATGTGCTTTTTGCAAATAAGCCAAAGTAAAAGCCATGAAATGATTAGTTCGACTATAATTCCAGCCATTTAATTAAGATTAAGTTTTTAATGATGTGGCGTGTCGCTTTACAATAACTCGCAACGTTCGGGGTGTTGTGCAGTTGGGAAATTGACCAACTGTCGCCTGGAACCGAAGCTAAATTTATCATTAAAAGTTGACGCTAAGTACTAATGCCTGGTAGAGTTCCGTTCGCGGAAATAAAACTGGAATTTGTACTGCCGATGTTTATGCTTCTGTCTGCCCCCATTGCAAAACCTTTTGTTATGTGCATACCCTTTTTTTGTCAGTAGTGTGATGGTTCTGATAAATTAAAATAATCGCTTTTTGTTTTGTCCAACGTGCGTGAAATCAGTTTAAAATTTCCTGTTGTTGCTTTCAAGTCAATATATTTTTCAATGATTGCCCTGTGTCTGAAAATAATGAATGTATTTCAACCTGCGGGTTAATTTTATTTAAATTGACTTCACTTTCCCGATCTTTCATTGAAGGAACAAAAGTCAAAGCGATATTTTTTAAGTTTAATTCTGCTCCAATTTTTTCTAACTCTTTTTCTCTTGCTTTCCTGGCGTAATTTTTATCATTGCCGTAAACAAAATAAGCTTTCAAATATTTGCTTCTATTTGTGCTTTCTTGTTCAAGAAAACTCAGCCACTTTTTAATGTCGTCCCAATTTGCATTGTTGCCAACAAAAAATACAATTCCGTGGTATCTTCCATACTTGCAAACAGGGCAGGTCCTTGTTCCTTTGTCTGGTCTGAAGGCGTGAAAAGGAATGAATGAAGGGTTGTCTTCTCCAATTTGAAGTCCTGATTGTTTTTCAGATTTTACTATCCCTGGATAGTTTGGAATGTTTAAACCTAAAATAATATTGTGTTCTGCAATTTGCAGGTCGCCGGAAATTAATACTCTTAAAATTCCGCTACCACCACGATTTTCAAGAGCTTTTCTTTTAACACCTGTTAAAAGTTTATCATCGTCAAAAATAAACTCGTCAATATAGTATTCGTTCTCAATATTTGGCTCTTTGATAGCAATATGAATATGTGCAGGAATATTGTCGTTTGGATATGGTGAAGGTTTGATAGTATAAATTGAGTATTTACCTTTCTTATCAGTTTTTACCCAACCACGTATGTGTCCGTGCCGTTTAGCTTTTTCATCCATTCCCTTTTTAGGCGAATAATATCCTTTGTTATCGGTTTGCCAATAATAGATGATAACATTTGGTGCAGGTGTTTTGCCATCAAGTTTAAAAGCTGTACCTGTTACTAAAAGTTTTTGCCCTTTCTCTGTCCAACCAATACTGGTATCAACTGATTTAATATTTGCCGGCATACCAACAAACATAATTTCACAACCGTCACAACCACTACCAACTAATTTACTTTTATCAGTTAATGAATTTGCTGGGGGTTGATTATTGTTTTTTGTCTGCCCTTTACAACTTGTCAAACCAGTAAACAAAATAACACAAAGTCCGATATGATAAAGTCTTGTCATAATTGAACGGTTGTCTTTTTGGGTTGCCCCATGACCTCAGCCGATTAAAGATTTATTGCCCATTGAGCCAACGCAGGGCCAGCCGGGCAGCAAACGAAATGCCGGAACTGAAACTGATGGCAAACCACGACTGAAGATAACAACATCAAGCCCTGCTATTGCCAAACCCAATGTTGGCGGTAGTTATTTATTCTGCCATTTATTTGTAGAAACGGTATTACTAATCAAAATGCTCATTAAATCTTCACCCATAATTAATGGTCCTAAATAAGTCGCTTTTGTTCTCCTCATTATATCTTCTTCTACTTGTCCATAAAGTTTTGAAATATGCGAATAAACTCCAAGCTTTGGTTTTACTTCATTAAAAACTTTAGCTACCTGTTCTGGGGTAGTGTGCTGCATGAATATGTTGTATCTGGGATTGGATTTACTCATAGTATCAGGAGCAACCACTACTTCATGCACTAATACATCAGTACCTTTTGCAAACTTGATTAAGTTTTCGGAATAGCGGGTATCACCGGACAATACAACGGAGTGCCCATTGTAATCAATTCGATACCCGAAAGCTGGAATATTATCATAATGATCAACATTAAATGCGGTGACTTTGACACCGCCTTTTTGATAGATAGTGCCCTGTTGTATTTCCTTCCCTAAAAGTTTGCTGCCTTCTTTAACCTGCTTATCATTTTCGATTCTTAATTTAATGTCGAAAGCAAATGCTTTTTGTAAGTGCATAAGCATATCATTTGTACCCGCAGGTCCAAACACATTCAGAGGCTTTCGCCGTTCTGAGATAAGCCAACCTGTAAGCCATAAGTCAGGTAACCCTACAATATGATCCGAATGCAAGTGTGTAAGAAACAGGGCACTAATTTTCTCATAAGTGCGGTTAATTTGACGTAATCTCTGCAAGCAGCCACGTCCGGCATCGAAAAGCAAAGTTTCACTGCCTGCCTCAACAAGAATGCTTGGTCCAAACCGTTCCATAAGCGGGGGAGGTGTACCAGTTCCAAGCAAAGTAACTTTTATATAAGGTATTTTAAGATCGATGCTGTCTTCATTTATATTGATTTGTCCAAAAGATGGGAAAACAATTAGCACCATGATTGTAGTAAAAACAAGACGTGTCATTTTTTTTCTATTAGATGATTGTAACAAGGTTTAATTATGGAAGATAGCAAATCTAATTACCCTAACGTTGGCGTATTGCTGCCGGGCTGGCATTCTGTGTTACGTCGGCCACCAAACTAAGTTAAGAAAAACGATTTTTAAACTTACACAAAACTATCTTTAAAAAAAGTCGCCACGTAATTGAAGCTGATTAAAGATCTGATGCTGATTGTTCCAGGCCCAGCCAGCCTGGCTGCAAACCGCATGTTATGTGCTGTGCTGCAATCTGTCCGGAGCGATGCTGTTCAAGTCAGCACAAAAGTTTGTAAAAGAGATTACAGTTGGTTCGTTTAGTTGTGTGGTTGATTATTGTCGTGATAAATATTTTGGTTTAAAAATAATAATTATCAAGATACCCCAAACGGTTATTAAAAAGCCCATGTAGTTCACAATATTTTTGTCGGTAATGCCGGCAGTAAATATAATGTCAATTGTAGAATGGAAGACAGCACAAATTAAAATGCTTGCTCTTGATGAATTATACAACCATGTCAGCAAGATACTTCCGGTTAGCAAACTAAATACCCAACCTAAAATGCCAGCCCACTCCATTGTAATGTAGCCAGGTCTGTAAAAGAATAGTGGTAAATGCCATAAAACCCAAAACAAGGTCAACAGAATACTTGCGGTCAATGCGTTTGATTTCTTTAGCAGTCGTGGCAATGCAAATCCGCGCCAACCAACTTCTTCACCGAAGCCAAAAAATAGAAGGTTGTAAAAGAAAAAAATCAGTAAGCTCCATTGTGGGAATTCTGTTGTTGTAAATAACCCGGAAATATTTATTGATGTCTTGTTAATGAAATGGCTTGTCACAGATGCAATGAAAGCAAGAACGAAAGGACTGAACAATGCAATTGCTAAATATGTAAGCGGTTTGATTTGAAAACATTTTGCCAAAAGCTTTTTTACTCCATCCGTTTTCAGGAAAATAAAAGTTGTCAAAAAGGAGGCTATTAAAGGCCCGAACCCACCAATGGCGTGATTGAAAGGTATTGTAGACAAATGCGTCAGTCCGAAAATATGTCCGTATAATGGTAACCAAATTATCCAACTAATTAGATAAGCAAGGCTGAAAAATATTAGCAACTGTTTCATATTAGCAGTGTCGCTCGGAGTAGTGGTTTAGCATTGCACACAATGATCAGGTGTTTGTGAAGTCTGGGAAATAGCAGTCCGTTCAGCCCGGCCACCGATGATGAAATAGAAATACATGTTGATGGTTTGCAGTCAGTTTAAAGTTGCTTGTCCTGCCCGAACCACTGCTGAATAAAGCTGAAAAAGATGCAACACGGCTTCCGCCCGCCCAGCTTCTACAAATACCCATGTTGTGCGTATGTGCCTCTTCAGCTTAGTTTGCCAATGCTAAGCATAAAGAAAGTACGGCCAGAAGTAGTGTTAAAGGAGTAAACAGCCTTTGTTCAAGTTTATTTTTTGAAATTGCGTTTCCAAAAGTGTTCAATAAAAATAATCCGGTCATTAACCATAATAAAAAAGTTATTATTTTCTTTGGTATATCAATTGACCATAAATTCGCCTGCACCAAAACTACAATTATAAAAAGTGCGTTTATCAGGATTGAGAAAAGTTCAAAGCGATACATCTCTTTGTCCGTTTTTAACCGACCGCCCCAAACAAGATTGTACGGAAGTATCTTTATTAGGATGATGAAATGCATTAAAAGAAACAGTGACAGTAAAATCAATAATCCAAATTGTGCAATACTCATCATGTGCCTGAAAGGTGTTCTTTATTATTAAGATTTGCTTGACTTTGCAAATATGAGAACCCGATAAAGTCAAAGAAGTTATTTAGGGTATTGTTTGCTGCTATGGTATGCGACTAACGGACAAGGCTTGCTGTGTGCTGGAATTTGTAATGTCCAGCCAGAAACTGAAGCCCAATAAAATTAATGATGATGAAGATAAGAACAAATGTTTAATAGAATTACGTCTGCCGAAACCGTTGCTGATAGCGATTTGTAGCCGATTGCTCCAAAGTCCAGCCCCACTTGCAGCAATACTTTTGTTGTGCGTTCGCCCTTCTACTTGTCAACTAGTTTATGGTTTAGTAAGATAAATTTTGTCATTGAACGTTTTTAATATAATTAGGCGATACGCATTCCTTCCAATATTCTATAATCTTATTGATAGTAAGTTTTAGTTTTTCAACGCTATTTGGTTTGACAAAAAATCCCTGGATAGATTTGGAGTAAGCATTAATTACGTGTGACTGCTCTGCACTTGTAGAAAAGAAAAGGTAAGGAATAGATTTTAATCTTAAATCCTCATTGTTATGAACTTTTTCTCTTAGTTCCATACCATTTAACTTAGGCATATTAATGTCAGAAAGAATAAGGAAAGGTTCAATTTCAGTATTTGTTAAATACTCAAGTGCTTTTTCACCATCTCCAAAAAAGACAATTTCATTGTCGTAATGAAGTTCTTTGAAAATTTCAGCCATAATTTCCTGGTCATCTAAATCGTCTTCAATAAAATGATTGGTCCATTTTTGTTCATTGTAAGTAAATTTAAAATGAGTTTCTATAGATTGTTTTTCTTTTCAAGGAACGGATGTTTTTTTCAGGGTGACGCACAACTATTAAATATACGCAATTCCCGATGCTAAACGATTACAAGCGTTTATGCGCACTCAGAAAATAAGTGTTTTATAAAAGTCTGCAAACATTCAGATGCGCCTGCGCAAGGCAATTGGTCATCTTTCTAAAATACCTCTTCCCACAGAAATCCCGAATCATTTTTACGGTTAGGTATTGACGTAAGCATCTATATCTTCTGGTTTGTGGCAAGTCCTCTGCCTTGAAACAGCTATACTGTTTGAAGTCCATAAGGATCTTTTGGTAAAACTGAAAACCCAGTAGGCCAAGAGACCGAAAAAATTTAAAGCATTGCTTTCATTATTACAGTAAAATGCGGCAAAAAAGCGCCACGTCATCTTGCTGCCAGATTAGGAGAAATTGCCGGATGCAGTTCTGCCCGCCCCCATTTTATAACTACGATGCCAGCTAAATTCGCAAATTATCCCGCATTTGCCATAACGGGCAGTGGTGGAAAGTCTGCTCCAGGCCGGCTGATACCTTATACGCAGTTGCCAATAGCCGGGTATTGTGTATCTTTCCGGGGCCATTTTTAATCAACACCGATTTGTATGCGTTGCTGTGCATCCCTCCTGCTATTGCTAACGATGATCGTCAGCTGTTCAAAACAACCTGCCGAACGGACAAATTTCGCGGAATTAACGCTGGGCGGCGAAAAATTTGTCTTTGACAGCCTGGAAGCCATCTTTGACACCTCCACCCAGGGTATCACCTGCAATGTCCGGGTCTACGACCGGGCATCTCATTCAAACATGATGTGGGAAACAATGTCGGGCTCAAAATGGATCAACGGCGTCTATGAATACCCCGGCGATCTGCTTCCCGGCCGATCAGTGGTTTTTCTGCACGTGCAAACCTATAAGAACCGTATTCCCGGCACTTATACCCTGCAGAATAATTCCTTAACGCTGACCATCGATCAATCCGAGAACAGGCGTTTGCATGGAAGATTTTCCGGTAAAATCACCTGTTACACCTGCACCCCCCACAGCGCTGAAGTGAGCATTACCAACGGCGAACTTGAAATGCTGTATAGTTATCGGTAGTATTTCTAAACACTGTTCCCAGTATTGTTCGTTTCGCGATTGCCCGGGCCAGTACGCAAAATTCTTAGCCGGAGTGCCAGGCATGCGCTTCTTTGACCCAGCCTTCTTGTGCCTGCCTTTAGACAAACGGCACAAGAACCCCAATACAGAAAACTGAGCTGCACATTTTGGCCAGTTGAGGAATTGCTTTCAAAGTTTATTTGTTCTGTCTAACAACTCAAACTCTTGTAAAACTATCCAGGATGCACCGTTGATTTGTTCAATTAAACTAACTTTTTTAAATGCTAATTTAACCGGCAGATTTATTGTATGTACCTGTTTAAAAATATTGTCTGTACAAGTTGAATTTCGCGGGTGCATTAAAGTAATGTGTGGTTCTTGCTTTTTTGGATGGTCTGTTACTCCTTTCAAAACTTTCTGGCGTAACCCATGAAATTCAGTATTGTTGCCAGTTGCCGTAAGCAAAAGCCCGTTTCCATTGTCAAATCTTGTTGCTTTTCCAAACTCAATAGTAATTGCTTTCTGTGATAAAGTCAACAGGTTGGAGATTACATTGTCAAGGTTTTCGATTTCATTTTCCCTGCACAATGTCACGTGAGCTTTTATCAGGTCAAATTGTCCTGGGTTAAACTTTTGTCTTACCTGCTCAATAATTTGCGCATCATTTTGCTCAACAAATAAAGTAAGTTGTCTGCGAATATTATTTATCACTTTGCTATTCGTTTCAATAATCAGGGGATGTAATTTTATATTCCCACCCGCGTTCGAGAATTTGCGAAGTCAGGGAATTCATTGAACGTCCAGCCCGGAACAAATGCACATTTGAAAATATATTGTAGAAGTTAAAATAAACGCTGAACATTGAACGTCGACCCGAACCGCTGCTGATACTTGCACATAGCTGAAGTTATAATGTTCAGCCCTGCTTTTGCAAATACATTTGTTGTGTGCTGTATTTAGTGTGAAGCAACTAACGGTGCTTTATTAATCCATTGAGTTGAGGTGATTTGTTCTATCATAAATTTCCCTAAGTCTTCAAGCATAATAGTTGTTCCTGGCATTTTCTTGTCATCAGCTAAAACTTTTCCTGTACCTGCTTTATTTGAAAAAAATGCTGGACGAACGAAGGTCCAGGCTATGTCCTTTTCGTTTAAAATAATAGTCATAACTGCCTCTTGTATCAGCTTTTTTTGTTTGAAAAAAGGTTTACAATAACCCGCAAAGCTTTTCTTTTGAAATCTAATTTTTCGTGAGGAAGAGATATTACTGCCAACGAAATATTTATTAATCTTTTTATACCTTGCTGTTTCATTTTATCTACCAATATTTTTCCTATTTTTTGAAATTTCTGTAGTTGTTCAGGCTCTTTTACTGCGCCTGATACATTTATTATTGCTTCACTTCCTTCAAATGCTTTTTCAACAGATAATTCATCCAATAAATCCCCTTTTACTATTTTTACTTTTTCTTTTAATTCACCCAATTTCTCTGGATTTCTAGCTAAAATTTTTACCTGATATCCTAAATTCAAAGCTTCTTTTATAACTGCTTTCCCTACTTGTCCCGTAGAACCCAGAATTGTTATTTGCATAATGAGTTTTTTAAATTTTAATGTTGTTTCATACTCAGTTCTATAACAGTCTAAGTAATATAGCACACAACGGTAGGGCTTTATGCAGGTTGGGTATTAGTATTCCTTCTTTCCATAACCGAAGCTGATTGAAAAACTAAAATTGAAGATAACAACTAAAGCTAAATATATAACGTCAAGCTGGAACTGAAGCTGATAGCGGACTACAGCCGAAGTTAACAACGTCAAGCCCTGTTATTGCCAAACCCAATGTAAGCAGCAGTGCGGTTGGGTCACCAGGAAGACTGTCGGCAAAAAACAGAATACGTTACCTAAAAAGTAGTCTCACTCAAAGGCTGCCTACAAAAACGAAATCGCCTATTTCCCACTTAAAACAAACAGTGGGAAATAGGAAGATATTTTATTATTTACTCCTCGGTCTGTAAATATCAGTTACAAGCATTTTTATGGTCGTGTTCCCAACATTTTTACCGGAGTCTGACAATGGGCCACTTACCAGCGTCATACCGGTTGGGAAAGTAAGCGTATCCTGTCTTCCAGCAGCCTGAATAAATAATGCCATTTTACCACCCTGAAGAACATAAACCGTATGATCGGGATGGGTATGCAGTGCCCATGAATCTCCTGACTTTACTGTGAACTCGTATATCTTTATGCCTAATGTGTCATGGAGCTTTTTAGCAAATTTCGCTCCTACAGTTAAAGGTTCCATTGCCGGATCGTATGCAGGCATGGAAGGGTTGTCACTGTTTGTAACAACTGATGTTGTATCCTTTACATTCTTTTCAGAAGTGGCTGCAGGTTCATTACAGCCAATCATAAATAAAATTGAAATCACTACAAAAATGTAGATGTTGTTTTTAATTTGTCGCATGATTTAATTTTTAAAGATGAAAAATTGTTTTTTCCAGCAAAGTTTCCAGAGGTGAGTTGGCATTGCTGCTTACGGTAGGGCTTTTATGCAGGTTGGGTATTAGTATTACTTCTTTCCATAACCGCTGCTGATTGAAAATATTGATGAAGTTAAGTGCAAAAGTTGATAGATATTCGTCTGCCGGAACTGAAGTTGAGATTTGCAATTAGCTGATATTACAATGTCGGGCCCAACTTGCATAAAGCCCAATGTTAGCGTTTCGTTGTTTTGTACTCTGTCATTAATTGTCACCATTGTTGAAATCTAATACCGAGTTGATTGTCCGCAATCGCAAATTCTTTTGCACCCCAAGGTCTGACTGTAACTTTGTCAAGATTAGGGTGAAGTAGATGAGGATGTAACGCAGATACTTTCGCATATACTTCTGCAATATTATCCGTTACAAGCCTTAGTTCTGGATTATGTTCTTTCGCTAATTGTTCATCTTGAAAAACCATAATGCTTATCCCATCTTTTTTTAATACACAGTAAGGTTGTGAAGTATTTAAGTCTATGTGTTCAATTGTAAATTGTAGACAGTCGACAAATAATTTAAGACCGTCAGAAAGATCTGTATAAAAAACACTTGGTACTAATTTTGTAAAATTCATATTCTTGTTTTTTTATTTGCCGTTAACAATGGCCACGCTGCTCAGTGATATACAAATGCTGAAAAGATGTAACGTCGAGCCACACTGGCATAAATACGAATGTTAGGCGCCGCCACCGTTAATCATAGCCTGTCTTTTCAACATGCGTATTTGTCCCCGATGGTTTAATTCATGGCCATGAAACCACTTGAAATAATTGTTCACCTGATAGTCATTACCAAATGCAGTTTGTTGTTCTAGCCATTTGTCGTCCCGAAGCGCAAGCTGTTCCAATGTGTTAGTCCGTACTTGTGTCAACTTGCTTAGATAATAGTCTAAGCCTTGCCCAGCTATTTCAATTCTGGCTCTGTCACCTAAAGTAAGTGCTGGTTCCCACTCACGTTTTTCTTCGTTACTTAACTCACGATTATGGAAAGTGACAGCTTGATAACTAGCTTCTGTCGAGGCTATATGTAAAAGAAGCGAGCCTATGGAGTTGTCCTGTGGGTTACATAAATAGTCGAGTTCACGCACTTTAAGTCCTTCAGTAGCGGAAAATGTCGTATGTCTAACATAGTTCAACATTGAAACAAGTCTCCCAATTTGAGGTGTAAAACAGGAATATCTCCGATTAGAAAAAGGTTTCTGTTATCCATAAATCTTGGTGTCGCATTTTCGACGTTGGTTGCGCCTAACGTTGACGGCTTGCTGCCGGGCTGGACTTCTGTGATTCGTCGGCCCAGCTACAGAACTTGGTTAAAAAATTGGACTTGAAACTAAACTGATCTTGGTTTTGAAACGGTCGCCCCATGGCCGCTGCTGATTTATAACTTACTGCTCATTGCAACGAAGTCGAGCCAGCCTGGCAGCAAACCGAATGTTGGGCGTAGGGCTTTTTGTCGAACTATGGATGAGTAGCTTTTTGACGTTTAATCGATACCCTTTTATTCAAGTTCTTTTTGTCAGCTGCAGCCTTTTT
>JBDSOC010000251.1:0-14448 GCA_039915085.1 Chitinophagaceae bacterium | reverse complement strand
CTTGCCCGCAAACAGGATAATGGCGGCTGGACATTTGAAAATAATAGTGACGCGGGCTCTTCCTTATTTATCCGCACCATTGATTTCAGTCTTTCCATGGACGAAATTTATACTCATACAGGATTGTGAATAAACAATCGCTCCCGCTCATGCCACCAGGTAATAGCCGCAAAAATTGCGGTCAGTTAATTATTTCCACCGGATATTTGCAGCCAAATTATTTTGCGCATGCAGCAACAAACATTTGCTTCCATTATTACCATTGGTGATGAATTATTAATCGGGCAGGTAATAGATACCAACAGCGCCTGGATGGCCCAGGAACTGAACAAAGCCGGCATATGGGTTAAACGCCGTGTGGCAGTAGGCGACAGCTGGAATGAAATCTGGCAGGCCTTGGATGAAGAAAGCAAACATGCAACTATTATATTAATTACCGGCGGACTGGGCCCTACCGCCGACGATATTACCAAACCATTGCTCTGCGAATATTTTGGCGGTAAATTAATTGTTGATGAAAAAGTGCTGGCGCACGTAAAATATTTATTTGAAAAAGTGTTCAAAAGAACAGCTCCGCTTTTAGATCGCAATCTTAAGCAGGCCGAAGTTCCCGATACCTGTACCGTACTGCACAATGCAAGGGGTACCGCCCCCGGAATGTGGTTTGAAAAAGCGGGAAAAGTATTTGTAAGCATGCCCGGAGTACCGCATGAGATGCAGGGTCTTATGACTGACCTGGTACTGCCACGCCTGCAAACGCATTTCAAAATGTCTTCCATTGTTTCCAGAACCCTGCTCACGTTTGGTATAGGCGAATCTTTTCTTGCCGAGCGGATCAAAGATTTTGAAGAAGCCCTGCCTGCAAATATTAAACTTGCCTACCTCCCCAATTACGGAATGGTGCGTTTGCGCCTTACCGGTATGGCAGATGACGAAGCGGTAATTACGCCACAGGTACAAACACAGTTTGATGCCCTTGTAAAACTATTACCTGATGTGCTGGTTACCGATAAAGATGAGCCAATGGAAAAAGTAATTGGCAGGCTGCTGCTGGATAAAAAGAAGACCATGGTTACTGCTGAAAGTTGTACCGGTGGTTATATAGCACACCGCATTACTGCAAATGCGGGTTCCAGCGAATATTTTAAAGGCAGCATTGTTAGTTACGCCAATGAAGTAAAAGAAACATTGTTGGCTGTACCACATGAATATTTTACCACTGTAGGCGCGGTGAGTGAAGAAGTAGTAAGAGATATGGTAAAAGGTGTGTTGAACGAAATAAAAGCAGATTATGCCATTGCCGTTTCAGGTATTATGGGGCCTGGTGGTGCCACTGCAGAGAAACCTGTGGGTATGGTATGGGTAGCGGTGGGCAATAAAGAAAAAATAGCCACCCAACTTTTTAATTTCCGGTTCGACAGGACAAGAAATATAGAAATTACGGCTATGAATGCATTGAATTTGCTGAGGAAGTTTATTATCGGAGAAGGGTAAAAGCAACAAGGAAGCGGGAATTGGCGGCTGAGTTCCGTTTGCCACTGGCTACTTCTTACTTCCCCTACAATCATTACCTTTGGCGCGGCAAGCAGTTACTATCAAACTTTTAAATTGTAAACACCTATGGCGATTGTTGATTTAATAATGCCTAAGCTGGGTGAAAGCATCGTAGAGGCTACTATTTTAAAATGGCTGAAACAACCCGGGGATACTGTAAAGCAGGACGAAACCGTGCTGGAGATTGCTACAGATAAGGTTGACAGTGAAGTGCCCAGTAGCGTTGAAGGGGTACTGGAAGAGGTATTGTTTAATGTGAACGATATTGTTCCGGTGGGTTCTGTAATTGCCAGGCTGCGTACCGGCGCAGAAGAAAAGAGTGAGATAAAAAAAGAACCGCCATCATCTCCTGCACAAAAAATATTTAACCCCGAACGCGAAGCCATTCATGTACCCGCCACTACCGGCAATGGACACCCAGCTGTTTCTAATGGCAGCCGTTTTTATTCACCCCTTGTACTAAATATTGCGGGCAGCGAAGGCGTTAGTATGACGGAACTGGAACGCATGCCTGGTACGGGTAACGAAGGCAGGGTAACCAAAAGAGATATCCTGCAATATATAACTGATAAAAAACAGGGCAAATCAGTCAGCTACGAGCAGGATTTTGAGGAAACAAGGCTTTCATCTCAACCCGCAAAAATAGCTGCTAATAATGAATCTCAATTAGCAACCATTCATTCCGGCAATATAGAAATAATTGAGATGGACCGCATGCGCAAGCTGATTGCAGAACACATGGTGCGCAGCAAGCATACCAGCCCGCATGTAACCAGTTTTACAGAAGCAGATGTAACCAATATGGTGAGATGGCGTGATAAAATAAAACAATCTTTTGAAAAAAGAGAAGGTACTAAAATTACTTTCACGCCATTGTTTATTGAAGCTATTGTACGCTGCATAAAAAAATACCCGCTTATCAATAGTTCACTGGATGGCGATAAGATTATTATCAAAAAAGACATTAATATTGGTATGGCTGCAGCATTGCCCGGCGGCAACCTGATAGTGCCGGTAATTAAAAATGCAGACAACCTCAACCTGGTAGGGCTGACCAAACAGGTAAATATGCTTGCAGACAATGCACGCAACAACAAATTACAACCAGATGATATCCGGGGCGGCACTTTTACCCTTACCAATGTGGGCACCTTCGGAAGTTTGATGGGCACACCTATTATCAACCAGCCGCAGGTTGCTATACTTGCAGTAGGCGCCATTAAAAAACGTCCCGTAGTAATTGAAACCGAACAGGGTGATACCATTGGCATCCGCCATATGATGTACCTTTCCATGAGTTATGATCACCGTATAATAGATGGTGCATTGGGCGCAACTTTCTTAAGTGCAGTGGCTGCTGAACTGCAAAACTTTAATCCTGACAGGGATTTTTAAACCAATTTCAGATCTTGTTTCAATAAATAAACCCCGGCAACTACCGGGGTTTTTGTTTTTTTACAGACCAATAGCTATGAACAACTGGTGAGTAATTGCGATATTATAAAAAGGTGGTGTTATTTACATAACTACTACTGTCTTACCAGTACACTTGTACCCTTTCTCTTATATACTTTATTATCAGCCCCCTCACCTTCTACTACCCATACAACGGTCTGCGTTTGTTGCGCAGCCCCACCAATATAACCATCCCATCCCTCATATTCTTTGTTTGTTTCAAACAGTAACTGACCATAGCGGTTAAATACTTTGAAATAGTGAAAGTTTTTAATCCCCCTTAGTAAAGGCCGTAACAAATCATTGTTGCCATCTTTATTTGGAGTAAAACCAGTTGGCACATAAATTTCCACATGGCTAACAATCTTTACAAATTGCGTATCGGTGGTTAAACAACCGCTGGCTGTTTTTATAGTTACTGTGTATAACTGATCAGCAGCTCCCGTAAATGAAGGTGAAAAACTGCTAACATCATTTAAATTAATTCCGGGTTGCCACAAGGCCGTTTTGCCAAATTTCCTTGCCTGCAATGCAAGCGGTGCGTTAACAATTGTATATTTTACCGGGTAGGAAAGGCCAGGTCTTGGTACATCAATAAAAATGTCTTTTTTAATGGTGGTTACACTGCATGCTTCACTACTGCTTAGAAAAGCATAGTAGGTGCCGGATTGCTGCACGTGATAACTGGGTTGGTTTGCATTAATTACCGGCAGGTTATTTTTAAACCATTGAATGTTATTGGTGGGTTGCACTACCAGTACAGCACTGTCGTCATCAGTAATACAATAGGCCTCTTTGCCAACCACGCGCAAAGAATCATCTACAATCTCAGCCCTTACCAATACGGTATCGGTAGTAGCGCATCCACCTCCACTACTGGCAGCAGTAAGCACATAGGCAGTAGTTACCGACGGGCTTGCCAGCGGGTTAGAAATAGAGGCATTTGATAACCCAGCGGTGGGGCTCCAGCGGTAGCTTAAACCAGGTTTTGGAGGCACCCCAATTGGTACAGCCGCATGATTGCAGGAACGCATGTCCGGGCCCGCATGCGCATTAACCGTCAGCGTATCTATTAATTTAGCGTATAAAGTATCAAGGCAGCCATAGCCATTGTATGGAACCAGCTCAACAGCAATTCTTGTACCCGGAGGTGGCGGAGGTGATAATTTCAGGATTTGTGTATTACCAATTACATCTGTAAGATTGCTATTTAACCATTTATAGCCCTGGTAACCATATGGCGCAATAACATTTACGGCTGTATCATCAGGGCAATATGCAGCACCGGTAAACTCACCACTGCATTCGGTATTTACATCTACATATCCATAACCAAAATGCCTCCTGAAAGTGCAGTCGGCAGTTTTAAAAAAAAGCCTGATTGTTTTTCCTGGCATGTTATCAAGGTTAATAGAAACAGCCGACCAGTCTTTGTACCATACCGGCGTATTTGTACCCGGATTATTGGATAACTGGAATCCCGGCAACACAGAACCATAAGGATGAAAAGTAAAAGAAGAACAATCGATCCTTTGATTGTCTGTAACATTTGTAATCTCTACTTCCATCCGTGGTTGTTCACTTTCCAGGTGATTGGGATCCTGGAATACTACTGCATAATGATAAATAATGCTGTAAACATCTTTATTGGCAGGAATAGTAAACTCATAGGAAACGCCTTCTGCTTCATTACCACCTTCGATGTTTCCGAGCTTTATGGAATGACCGCTTCCATTGGGACAATTAACCGGAAAATCTCCATAAGGGTCAAGACCGTCTCCTGGAAAAGCAGTAAGCATGGTATGTCTGCCGTTGGCAGCACCTGAGGCATTCAGCGATATAACATTTTCACCATTGACAGAGGCAACATGACCAGTATAACAAGTCCAGCCATTAAAAGTGCCGGTTTCAAAATCAATATTAGCGGGACATTCCTGCGCACTCACCGTACACCAATACCCACACATCAGCAAAACTGTAATTAAAGCTTTTGCAGAAAAACAGTAAAACTGAACCTTCCCTTTACAAAAATCCATTCGTTTTTGCAATCGCTTTGGTTTGAGAAATAAATTTAAGCAAATAAGGTGAAGAAACACCTTCAGTTATACCGGTTTTACCAGATTAAAAAAATGCTGTGGCAATCGTTTTATTCTCATTGGTTTGCGCGCACCATTACTTATTAATCATTTTATTTCCAGCATTGGGAAAACAACCGGCATTGCATCTCCCTTACGATAGAATTCGCAATAGCGTTGCTTATTATCAGTAATCAATTAAAAAAAAACGGCAATTGATTTTACCAGTTTTTCCAACAGCGCTAAATTACTTATCTTACCATCAGCCAAAACGATCTGTATGCACCTCACAAAAATTTTATTTTTTTTACCGGTAATCATTATAACAACAGCATCCATCTTCGCCCAGTCATCCAACCCATCTCCATTCGATACTACTATTTATGGAAGAAATAATAAAGCAGGAAAATATGCTAAAATCCGTGGCATCAATATATATTATGAAATCTACGGCAAAGGCGAACCGCTGTTGATTATTCATGGTAACGGTGGCGCTATAAATAATTTCCTTTACCAGATTCCTTACTTCGCTAAAGATTATAAAGTGATCCTTGCAGATAGCAGGGCCCAGGGCAAATCGACAGATACGGGCGATTCATTAAGTTATGAAATGATGACAGATGATCTCAATGCGTTGCTGGATACCCTTCATGTGGATTCCTGTTATGTAATTGGATGGAGTGATGGTGGCATCAATGGATTACTGATGGCTATCCGTCATCCGCAAAAAAAGTAAAAAAACTGGCAATCACCGGCGCTAATCTGGTACCAGATACAAGCGCAGTGGATCCATTCATTTACAATTGGGGTACACAATATAATGATACCCTGAAGAAAATGGCAACCACTCCAAAAGTAAAAAATGATCGTAAGCTGGCACATCTTCTGTCTTATGAACCACATATAACAGTTCAGCAATTAAGCAGGATTCAATGCCCAACACTTGTTATTGGAGGCGATCATGACGTATTACGTCCCAGGCACACTATGCTGATTGCAGAATCTATTCCAAAATCATATTTATGGATATTGCCCAACTCCGGTCATTCCACTCCCATTTTTTATAAAGACCAGTTTAATGCCGTGGTCGGCGATTTTTTCAGCAAGCCTTACAGGAAAATAGAAGGCTTTGGGAGATTTGAATAAGAGTGTCAATTTTTTTTTTAAACAATCGTCCATCTGTCAACATCGAAGCCCCTATCCAGGGGCTTTGTGTTTTTAGCAATTGCAGCTTAATTTTTGTATGACCAATCCTGTCCGTCATTATTGTTTGCGCATCAGCTCCAGGAATTTTTTATCCAGCTTATGGCCATACCAGTCTTCATAGGCAACATCTTCTCTTTTCGAATCAAGCACGCCAAAATCGCCGATAAAATTCCAGATGGCAAAACCAATACCGGCTGAAGTAAGTATGTCAAGCACATCTGTAAACCAGGCAAGAAAAACGTCGTGCGGTGTTTTGTTCCAGCAACCCGCTTCACCGCAGTGCACCCCCACCCCTTTTTGTATCATATCTTTCCATGGCTGGTAAAAAGTTTCCAGCATTGCTTTACTCAGGTATTTTTCTCCTACCTGGCCGGGCCATTTTGGCTCGGGCAAATTGTTGACATCTTTGTTTGCCCATGGCGCTTTATAATGCGAAATGGCACCGGGATTATAGCCCCTGCAGCTTTGTCCAATGTTCAGATCTGCAATCTCAGGAATGGGTGTAGACCCCACATCATTGCCATCTGCTATAACAAGGTGTTTGGGGTTCTCTTTACGAATGGCTTCAGCCGCAGCTTTTGCTACTTTCCTGTAAACATCACCGGGAACAGAACTTCTTTTAGAATGCTGATCATTCATATCCTCACGCATAGAAGGTTCATTTACCAGGTCGAAACTTATTTTATCAGCAGCAACATTTTTATACTTTTTTGCCCACATGTTCCAGTGAAAATAAAATGCCTGCTGCGCTTCTTCATCTTTCCATAAATTATAAGGTTCGTTAAAGCCGGCATTAACGCAATAACCGGGCGCTCGGTGAAGGTTGAGGCTTACATGCATGTTGTATTTATGGGCCATCGCCACCAATGCATCAATTTTATCAGTTACGGCAGTATTGATTTTATAAACATCGGGCGGTGTAATATTTTTGCTGCGGTCAATATTAAGGTACCGCGGATAAGCAATCGGAATGCGTACAAAATCGAAGCCCCAGTCGCGCATCCATTTAAAATGATCTTCTGCAGTTACGGGACCCGATGATGGATCAGGCGTAAAAAAATCAAGCAGGTTAAAACCTTTCCAGCGGGGCAATGTGTTTTTCAAAGGTGCAGCAGCAAAACTATGTATATCGGAAAGGGTGAGACCAGCAGTAACCAGTCCGGCGTTTTTTATAAATGATTTTCTGTTCATGGCTTTTTGTTGTGTGATTGCTAAGCCAAGATACGAAAACATAACCGCATGCTGTTGTTACCGCATACAATCTGCGGAAGCTATCTGGTGCCTTACAAGCACAGCGATCAATGCGCTTAAATGATAATTTTTACAGGCGCAATTTTAACCAGCGATAGGCCATGTATACCAATATACTTAATACTATTCCCGCGCCGGTATATTGCACAACTCCCGGTACAATCTTCGGTCTGAACTTCTTTATTTCATCAACCGTGTTCAATCTTAATTCGCTGGGGAAACCCAGTAACAAATATGCAACAGAGCCAATGACGAAGGCAGTTAGTAAGATAAGTGAAATCCTGGTAATCCCTTTTGTTAAACCATATTCCCGGGCAAGAACATTTTTTTGTGATGGTGCCAAACAATACATCTTTTTGCGAAAATAATTAATTAATCGTGGAAGGTTTAAGGCTATGTGAACGCTGATGATAATAACCATCCATTGATAACAAGTATTATGAAGTGAGCGCCATGACCAGTCGTTAATCGTTTTTATACCTAAAGAAGGCAACGTAACCTGCGAGATGCTAAGACCAGATACAACTTGCAGCACAACTAAAATAAAGAGCGCCGAATTCAGCAAAAAATTAAACTGTTTGCGCCAGTTGTTTCCCAAATTTATTCCTTTTACAGATTGTGCTATCCATGACCAGGAAAACAGCAGGTGCAAAATTACCAGCAAAAAGAAAAACATACCTGCCAGTTCATGTAAGGCCAGTCCTGTCAATAACGGGGAAAAAAGTAACAACAACAACAGCGTTAATATTATATCAAGCATAACCATCCATGTGTTGCGGCTGAACTTTTTCCATTTCCCCGGATAATTTTTGTTCATATTAACTGTTAATAAAGTTGCCTGATGCATTTTAATTCCTGCACAGACTATTAGATAAGCAAAAACGGTAATTCCATAAAAAATTCCTTATGCATGCTGCAAGAGTAATTCTACTCTCAAAAAAAAGTAACAAAAACAAGTGGCTTACCTCTTTTTCTCCAATAACAGAAAATGTCAAAAAATGGACAGGAGAAATTAGTTTTTTGTTTTTCTGGGCACAACATGTAAATTGAATCCAGTAGACAGATTGTAAACTATTTATATGAAAAAATCATGCACACTCATTTTTTTCCAGCTTTTCTTTATCAGTTCTATTTTTTCGCAGACTGATCAGCCAACAGATTATCTCAGTCCTGCCTTTCACGCAGGCAGAAGAGATGCGCTAAGGAAATTAATGCCCGCTAATTCAGTAATGGCCGTATTTGCCTACCCGGTGCGTACTTTTTCAAATGATGTAGATTATACCTATCATCCTAATCCTGATCTGTATTATTTTACCGGTTATAAAGAGCCGCATGCCCTCTTATTAATTTTTAAAGAACCACAGCATTATAAAGACGGTACTGCTTACAATGAATTGTTTTTTGTTCAGAAAAGAGATCCGCAGGCTGAACAGTGGACCGGCAGGCGACTGGGAGCCGAAGGCGTAAAAAAAGAACTGGGGGTTACAATGGTCTATAACGGTGAGGAGTACGCCAATTTCCCAGTTGATTTTTCCGGCTTCTCAAAAATAATTTTTGATGCTTTGCCAAATGCTGCAGGCGCAGAAAACACCCCGGGCGATCTTACACAGCTGGCAGCTATTTTCCGGCAGGAAATAAATCTGCCCGACGGCTATAATGAAGAAACAACCAATGATTTGTTATTGGTTAATTCGCGGGACAATGGAGAAAACACAAGCCGTATACTTGATTACCTCAAAAAAAATCTTGCCGGTAAAAAATACAAAGACAGCAGCCTCGTAAAAAATTATATAGCAGCCAAAGATTCAAACGAAAGGAAAAGTATAATAGCAGGTTTGGAAAAAAGGAAATGGAGCAGCAGCCTGTACAGCAGCTTTACCAATGAACTGCGGGGCATAAAAACGCCGGAGGAATTACAGCTGTTACGCAAAGCAGTAGAAATATCGTCTATTGGTCATGCGGAAGTAATGAAAGCCATAAGACCCGATATGTCGGAAAGAGAAATAGAAGGCATTCACGATTATGTACAAAAAAAATATGGAGCAGAGCATTGGGGCTATCCGCCCATTGTGGGCGCAGGCAACAATGGCTGCGTACTGCACTATGAAGAAAATAATAAAATGAGCGTTGGACAAAAAACATTGTTGATGGACGTAGGTGGCGAATACCATGGTTACAGCGCTGATGTTACCAGGACCGTTCCCGTAAACGGGAAGTTTACACCTGAACAAAAAATCATTTACAATATTGTGTATGATGCACAGGAAGCTGCATTTAAACTATGTAAAGAAGGAAGCAGTTTTGAAGACATTGAAAACAAAGCGCGTCAGATCATTGCCAAAGGACTGATAAAAATTGGCCTAATCAAAAAAGAAGAAGAAACCCGCATCTATTACCCGCATGGTTGCTCGCACCATATTGGCCTGGATGTACACGATAAAGGGTCTTATGAAAAATTGAAAAAAGATATGGTCATTACAATTGAGCCGGGTATCTATATTCCTGAAGGAAGCGCCTGCGATAAAAAATGGTGGGGCATTGCTGTTAGAATTGAAGATGATCTGCTGATCAAAGAAAAGGATTATGAAATTTTATCAATAGCTGCACCCCGCAAGGCAGAAGACGTCGAAAAAATGGTGGCTGAAAAAAGCGGGTTTAATGATATTAAATTACCAGTTCTAAAAAGCGGGAAAAAGGGATTTTAGCATTGCTTATTATGCTTCAACAATATCCACCCCGGTTTTACTGGCTTCCCACGCAAGCATTGCTTTTTTCCTTGTACCACCCCAGCGGTAGCCACCTGTTTCACCAATACTTTTTATTACACGGTGACAGGGAATAATATATCCAACAGGGTTGCTGCCAATGGCAGTACCAACGGCGCGTGATGCAGATGGTTGATCGATATGCCGTGCGATACCCCCATACGTTGATAAATCGCCCTGTGGTATATGCAGCAAGGCATGCCATACTTTTAACTGGAAGGGCGTGCCTTTAAGATGCAGTTTAATGGCGCTGCTACCGGCAGCTGTATCATTAAAAAAATCGATGACTTTTTGTTGATTATTGTCTGTACCCGCTACCAGCTTCGCGTAGGGCCAATTCGCCTTTAATATTCCGATAGCCGGTGCATTATTGCCTTCAAAAAAAGACAGGTTACTGATGCCTTTACTGGTTGAGGCAACTATATATTTGCCAAACCGGCATTGTTGTATACTATATTGAATAGTAAGGTCTTCTCCTCCATTCCGGTACTCGCCCGGCGTCATGCCCTCAATGTTTACAAATAAATCATGCAGGCGCCCTGTGCCGGATAAACCGGTCTCATAAGCGGCATCAAATACAGTGTGCTGCTTTTCCGCCAGCAGTTGCTTAGCGTGCTCAATAGTAAGGTATTGCAGGAATTTTTTGGGGCTTACCCCGGCCCATTCCGTAAAAATGCGCTGAAAATGAAAGGGGCTGGTATGCATGGCGGCGGCGATGGTTTCCAATTCTGGCTGCTGTTGTGCATTACGGCTCACAAACTCTATGGCTTCGGCTATTTTATCATAATTGGTATTCATACTTACATATTTACGCAAACCTACGCATACAACAAATAATATAAAACCCGGAACTTGCTATACTACGTATATACATTCAGACGTTCATTTAACAGAAGTTTTGGTTGCCGGCCTGTTACTTTGAATTTGATATTGCGTCTAATTTAACAAGCGTTCTAAAGCGTAAAAATATGAAAGCAAATTCTACACAAATGGAAATTCTTATTCTTACCGGGACCTCATTTTCTGCCAGCCAGTTATCAGACAAAAATGAGGCAACAAGTAAACCAGGCCGTACAGAAAAAGAAATACTTACAGAAGCTTGCTGGAATGGTTTATTACCAGCATTACTTCCTGAACTATGCGAACAAATTCCTGAAGGTAAAAAAATGTATCTATGGGAAATAAAAGAAGCTGATGCTTTTATTGAACTTGAACTGGGAGAATTGCAGGAAGACAAGGACAAATATTTCTCTATTAATCCGTATGCTTTTATTCCTGAGCAACCACTGAGTTAAAAAAATGTGTTGTGTGTTGTGTCTTGTCTAAAAAGATTATAAACCAGTTAATGGTTGCATCATTTCATAGGCTTAAAAAAAATGTTAGTACAGATTTGTATGTCATTTCGGAGAATACTACTCAACACATACGACCTGACACCCAACATAAAAAACCTGGTATTAGTTAGTTGGCTGCCTTATAAATACTAACCTGTTCAAAATAAGTTTGTCTTTGCCCGGCAATGTTTTAAAATGAATGGTCAGCGAATTTCTGGATGCAGTATGATCCAGGCTGGCAATAAAAAAATTCTTTTCTATTTGTTCACCGGGCGCATTGGCCAGCAGCCAGCCGGAAATATTATGCTGGCCCTGCCAGAAAGAAAATTGGGCTCCTTCTGCGTTACGCACAAAATCTGCCAGTAATTTATATTTACCTAAAGGAATTTCCCCAATTGATATTTTTAACCCGGATTCATTATCCGCTTTGTACGTATAACTCATTCCGCCGGTATTATAAGCCCACGCTGTTGTAACTGAAATATTATTTTCGATGGTTGTATTCATTAACTGCGGGTACATAATTAATGTATCCGGTACGTAGACTTTTGAAAGGTCATTGGCCGGTGGTGTAATACTTGCCGGCGCTGCATCTGAATAATAAAACCCCAGTGAAGTATAATCAACCGGCACCTTATTTCCAGAAGGGCCATGTTCAATACTATGAAAAATACTCTTCGCAAAAGAAATCTTATCAGACAAATAAAAACGGTATGCACCAGTGCGGGAATAAGGCAGTGAATAATCCAGGCAGCCGCTCAGGGGCAGGCTTAATTTTCCATCCCACCTGTCTGACAAAGCATACCAGCCACCATTAAAATAGTCCTCGGAACCAGTACCATGCATCCGCATTGTGCCGTCCACCACAGTAGAATCATCTCCTTCAAAAAAATAGGTCATGCCCGGATTGCGGCCCTGGGCCTGCAATACAGTGCCAATAAAATGTCCGCGACCTTTTGTGTTTAAAAAAACATGTGACTGACCGTTATCCGCTATACGGTTCCATGAGGTATAAAACCTGCCTTCGTTTTCAGGCATTCTTTTTTTGCTGGTATAATAAATAAGAGCATTGATGCGCAGGGCGGGCAACTGTCTTCCGGGAAAATTTCTATACCGTAACCGGATAGTTGCTTTTTTATCAAATGGCATAGGAATGTAAGAATAATTTATATTATCGCGGGTACCCAGCAATAAACTTTGCATAGCTGGTTCGCCAAATGCATATCCAAAAAAATCCGCCAACGGGCAATAAACAGCGGGTGTTTTATCATCATCCCAGGTAATTTCAATGTCAACCAGTTTATCCAATCCTTCAAACGCATTTGCAGGGCTCAGTTCAATACCTTCTATTCTTCCTCCTGTAGTCGCAGTAAAAATAATGGCTGACTTACCAGGTAGCAGTTCAATTTGTTTTGAAAGTGTTTGTGCGGAGTCTGAATGCCGCGTAACATTCCTCAAATCATAAAATGTTCTGTTTGTATTGTTCCACAACCGGTTTATAATATGCAATGAATTTGTATCCGTGGCAGTTAAATCCTGAGAAAAACTTTTTACTTTTGAACCCCGTTCGAATAACCGGTAACCAACCTGGTGGAACTGCATTTTTTTTCCGCGGCTGATAACAATGCAGCCATTGTTAAAAAGAATAGGGAAATAACAATAGAAACCTCCCAAATCATTCCCACAGAGCGGTGCACCAAAAGGATTTATTTTTCCGGAAAAAAGATCGCTGTATTTTATGGAGAGTGCCGGCTTTGCATTTCCATCAATATAAAAATCCAGTGTATCTTCTGTAGGTGTTGGCGTCCAGATGCGGTTTATAACACCAGCACCTTTAACATCAAATATGACAAGGCTGCTGTCTGCATTTCTCCTTACAAAAGAATTTTTCCCACTGAACCCATCGTCGTTGCCTCCTGTAATATCATAACTTGAAACCTGTGCACTGAACGTTTTATCCATATACAGCGGCAGCCGGGATACATCGTATAAAGATGAAAAAACCTTATTAAGTGTTATTGTATCGGTATTCTTATTTTGCGCTGAAGCAGCAACAAAAAGAAAATTTACAATGAGCAAAAAGTAAATCCGGTTTATTTTACATACAATCATAAGCAGCGGGGCAATTTTATAAAACCATTACCTGATACTATATTTCTCTGCACCTTCTTTTGTAATTACAACGGGTTTTATAAATCCGTCTTTATCGAAATACATGTTTTCAATACAAGTTACCCTGGAGTTGCCATCTTTTTCTGTCAGTGGTCTCCTGTGGTATACAATGTACCATTTGTCTTTACCAGGAATTTTTATTATTGAGTGATGACCGGCACCTGTTGCAATGGCCGTATCCTGTTGTAATATTTTGCCGATGCGTTTAAACGGACCAAAAGGTGAATCAGCAATAGCATACGCAACACTATAATCAGGGCCTGTCCAGCCACCTTCGGACCACATGAAATAATATTTACCATTACGCAGAAACATATATGGCCCTTCAACATATTTATCGGGTGTAATTTCTTTGAAAACAATACCATCATCAAAGGGCAGGAACCCGGTAAAATCATTGTTCAGCTTTGCAATATTACAATGGCGCCATCCACCGTATATAAGATAATACTGACCGGTTGTATCGTGAAAGACAAACTGGTCGATTGGCTGCGCACCATTGTGAAATTTATCAACCAGTGGCTTACCCAGATAATCAGTAAAAGGTCCGCCGGGTGCAGCAGAAACAGCCACACCTATACCTCCCGTTTCAGTGTCGCTCTGGATATCATTGGCGCCAAAGAACAGGAAATATTT
>JBDSOC010000233.1:0-3996 GCA_039915085.1 Chitinophagaceae bacterium | reverse complement strand
CAACATTTTGTTTATGAATAGAATATTGTAATTTTTATAACAAAGAAAATATGGTAGAAAATACATCTCATTATATAATATTATTGCCCTGGAATCTGCTATATAATTAACTATCCAATAATTTTGCAAAACATCATTGCCTGCCTTCACCCGGTTGTACTGTACGGAATAATTACCCCGGGCGGGTACAAACCACAAAAGATAATAGTATGAGCCGTTTTGCTAATAAGAGCAACCCAGATATTGTGTTAATTGGTGCAGGTATTATGAGCGCAACGCTGGGCGTTTTACTAAAAGAATTAAATCCGTCTTTTAAAATTGAAGTGCTGGAAAGGCTGGATAGTGTAGCGTTGGAAAGTTCAGATGCATGGAACAATGCAGGGACTGGCCATTCTGCTTTTTGTGAACTGAATTATACTCCTGAAAACGAAGACGGCAGCATCAGTATAAACAAGGCGATACATATTGCCGATCAGTTTGAAGTATCAAAAGAATTCTGGTCATTCTTGTTACAGAAAAATTATATCCGCCAGCCACAGGAATTTATTACACCGGTACCACATATTAGTTTTGTTTGGGGAGAAGAGAATGTAGCATTTCTTCACAAGCGCCATGAAGCAATGACCAAGCATCATCTGTTTGAAGGAATGAAATATACGGAAGAGCATGAAACGCTGCGGCAATGGATGCCTCTTATAATGAAGGACCGCGATGCAAATCAAAAGTGCGCTGCTACCCGGATGGATTTAGGTACGGATGTGAACTTTGGTACACTCACCCGTAAACTGTTCCGTCATCTTTTTGATTTGCCTGGCGTAACGTTTCATCTGGCACATGAAGTAAGGGATTTGGTAAAAGATGATGCAGGCAACTGGAATATAGATGTAAAAAACCTTACAACAGATAAAAAAGGAACCATACAAACAAAATTTATTTTTATTGGTGCAGGTGGCGGCTCATTGCCTTTGCTGGAAAAATCAGGTATTCCTGAAAGCAAAGGATATGGTGGCTTTCCCGTAAGCGGGCAATGGTTGATATGTAACAACGAGGATATCATTGCGCAACACAATGCCAAAGTGTATGGTAAAGCAGCCGTTGGTTCACCACCAATGAGTGTGCCCCACCTGGATACAAGAATAATTGATAGTAGGAAATCTTTGCTCTTCGGGCCCTATGCAGGATTTTCTACCAGGTTTTTAAAAAATGGTTCTTTCTGGGACCTGCCTGGTTCTATTAAATTCAGCAACATAAAACCCATGATAATGGCGGGCGTACATAATATTCCGCTGACTAAATATTTGATTGAACAGGTTAGTCAATCGCCGGAAGACAGGATGGAAGCGTTGCATGAATATATGCCTTCTGCTAACATGGGCGACTGGATACTTGAAACCGCAGGACAAAGGGTACAGGTAATAAAGAAAAATGAAGAAGAAGGAGGTGTGCTGGAATTTGGAACCGAAGTAGTGAATGCCGCAGATGGATCCATTGCGGCTTTACTGGGTGCATCACCCGGCGCATCAACTGCTGTAGCAATTATGCTTGATCTTTTAAAGGGTTGTTTTCCGGAACAATTAAAAACGGCAGACTGGCAAAACAAATTAAAAGAAATAATTCCTTCTTACGGCCAGTCGCTGACGGAAGACAAAACGCTTGCAATGGCTACACGAAACAGAACGGGTGAAGTACTGTTTGGTAAAAGATTGTAAACAAAAAAAATACCGGCTATTTATCAGGGATATGGGTCCGGGTAAAAAAAATCCTACATTTATAATTCACACCCCTCAATCATAACCGTATGGCCGAGTTAAAAGACAGAATAGCTGTAGTGGTTGTACACGGCATGGGCAACCAATTTCCTATGGATACCCTGGGCGGTTTTGTAGATGCCATTAAGCCGGGGCATTCTGTTTTGTACAGCAGCCCTAACAGGATTACTGATGAAAAAGAAACGCGCCGTTTAAGTTTCAACAGTGGGCCTTATGATTTTTATGAATATTACTGGGCGCATTATATAGAAGAACCTGGCATTATAGAAATAGCTAAATGGACCTTTACGCTTCTTTTCAGAAAAACACCTTCGCTAAGATTAAAACCTTATATCGGGCTTGTACGTCTTTTGATCATTTCTATATTGGTGGGCATAGCGGCAACAGCATTTCTTTTGTATCATTTTTTTAAGAAAGACATAACGAATATATTGTCATTCACATTATTCGGAACCAGTGTTGTGGTAATTATTAAACTACTCTGGGAGATTCTGTCAGGTACAGTTGCAGGAAAAATAAATGAGAGCCTGGGGGATGTAATTAAATACACAGTACCCTCGCCAAAAAATATTGCTACGAGAGAGCAGATAAGAAAAAGTGGTATTGAATTATTAAAAAATCTGCACGAAGCAAAAACAGAAGATGGCAATTTTAAATATGGTAAAATTATTGTGGTAGCCCATAGCCTAGGTACTATTGTAGCATACGATATTCTTACCAGTCTGTTTGCACAATATCACCGTAAGTTTTCAATTATACCACAAATGCCGGAGATACCCGGTATTGCGGGTAAATCAGCTACGGTAATACAGGAAAAACTAGAGGAGCTGAGGGCATTATACAATAATCCTGATCATAAAGAAGGGCAATACCAGCAGTTGCAGGCAGCACTGTTTGATGAATACAGAAAGCTTACCAATGAATGGCGGGTTAGCAATTTTATTACCATGGGTTCCCCGCTTACACATGCAGCTATGATACTGGCGCCTTCTGCAAATATTTTTCAGCGTAAAAAAGATCAGCGGGAGTTCCCGGTTTCCCCGCCACAGCTTGATCATGAAGACGATCATTTTGCCTTTCCAGCAACGTATCCCAAAGCAAATGGTGAAAAAGTGAAAGTAAAAAATCTTCATCATGCAGCACATTTTGCAGAAACGCAATGGACAAATATTTATTTTGAAAACGATTGGATTGGTGGCAGTCTTTCCAATGAATTTGGTAATGGAATTTTAGATATGCCGGTGAAAGCCAGCAGCAAATGGGTGGCGGCTTTGCCACTCGCTTCTCATACCAAATACTGGGATGTAAAACACACAGCATCACTAAACGCATTAAAAGAAATTTTTAATACGATACATGAGCTTTAAAGATCTACTGCCTCCGGCAGACGCTGCAGCCTGTAGCAGTAAATTTTTCTATTGCTCCTGTTTTTACCGTTTTATTAAATGCGATGTATAGAATTTTATATCTGGCAGGCCTGCTTTTGACTTATGCAATAAGTGTGGTGGTTTGCTGCTGCCTGCAATTGCATTAATAACTATGCGCTTTAAATGGATAATTCCATTAAATTATAATTTTATTGCGGCTTCTTTTAACGCTGCTACGGCTTTCTTTTCACTGCCAATAAAAATTTCATTGCCGGTAATGGTTACCGGGCGTTTCAAAAAAGTATATTCTTCCAGAATATAATTGCGATAATCTTTCTCTGTGAGTGGTTTGTCTTTTAGGCCAAGCTCTTTGTATTTCAAGGCCCTCCTGCTAAACAATGCTTCGTAACTGCCGGCCATTTTTTTCATTTCATCCAACTGTGCAGCAGTTATTTTCTGCGTTTTGATATCCTGCAGGTCAAACCCTTTTTTATCAACGCCTGTTTCTTTCATAATAGCACTGCAGGTAGTACACGCAGAGAGATGGTACATTTTATTCATAACACAGCTAATTTAAATTGCTGATTTTGGGATATATTAATTTTTGAGATTTCTTTTGGTGTAACATTTGGAACAAATGCCAAAATCCCGAATCAGCAATCACGGATCCACCCGTTCCCATTCTTTTTTCTGATGATTAAATTGTTTGATTATTTTGGCGGGACTGCCAGCAGCAATAGAATAATCAGGAACATCTTTAGTTACCACACTGCCGGCAGCAATAACGCAATACATACCTACCGTTACTCCGGCGGTGATAACACTGTTGGCGCCAATCCAGCTGCCATCTCCAATTGTAA
>JBDSOC010000286.1:0-20478 GCA_039915085.1 Chitinophagaceae bacterium | reverse complement strand
GCACTCAGTACACCCCGTTTAAGGGCCGAGGATTGTAAGACCTTATCAACCAGTAATGTTAATCTTCTGGTCTCCTCCTGGATACTGATAACATAGGACAATTGCTTTTTATTTTCCTGTACAGAAGGTTGTGCAGAGAGCATCTTTGCTGCAACGGAAATAGTGAACACCGGGGTTTTTAGTTCATGGGTCATGTTATTGATAAAATCGCTTTTGATTACTGCCAGCTGACGTTGTTTTCTTATCGTTGTTAAGAGTGTAAGAAAACAAATGAATAATGCAACCAGGGTTGCCACCGTAACAACAATCAATGGTAACAATTCTTTTATTATATAATGTGCTTTGCCAGGAAAGTAAATCTTTACATAATAACGATGAAATCCTTTTGGGTCAAAACTGGCTAACCGTAGTTTTGTTATCATAAGGCCATCGTTATAACGCGGATTGCTGCTCCAGATCAAATTATTGCCGCTCCAGCTATTGAATGGGTTTGTAACCGCCGGGTGGCTGTCCTTATCAGGTTTTAATTTACCAACTGCAAAAACATAATCAAGCGGGACATCGTTTTTACTGAAAGCTGAATCAAGATCTTTCTTTATCCTGGTACGTACGGTATTGATAAAAAAAGTGTCGTTTACGGGCAAATGCTGCAACGCGGAGTCTTTGCTGAGGTGTTCATCATAGAACGACACGACATAAAACAATTTATCATTAAAATCTTTTTCCTTTCATTTGAAAGCATTGTTGAGCAGCAACAGGATTGCAAAAACCATTATCACGAAACCTGATACGATGATATAAAAAACAGGATTTCTTTTTAAGGAACCGAAATGCATCCTACAATTTAACCGAAAACTGATCCCCATTCATTTTGTGTAACATTTCATTAACACATTTAACTTATTATTATCTAAACACATTTTTATGTAACATGTCCCGCGGTTGTTAAGGGCTACATTACATGTTAGAAATTTTAAACCGAATAAAGCAAGTTTTCTGTTATATAAACAGAATAGGTTGGCCCTGTTTTTCTAAACCGGGCTTATTTTTTTACACTTTCTCACACAGCGTGCTGAGGCACCAGCATAGCAGTATGATTAGGGATTCCCTGCGACCGTTTTGTAGTTAATTTAATGCAGGAAGGTTTGATCATTAGAATAAAACCTGTAAGTATTTGAGTGGCCATAGTTATGCCGGCGGTGTCACCTCCTGTGTCGTACATTTCTTTGATGCGGCAGAAACTGTCCCGGCTGTAACTTAAAACTGATATTCAGGTTAATGAAGCAGGTTCCTCAATTTTTCTGCATCCACGATCAATATTTTTCCATCTTTTATTTCAATTATCTTTTCAGCTTTAAAGTCGCTGAGTGTACGGATGAGCGACTCTGTGGCAGTTCCCACATAATGGGCAATATCGTCCCTCGAAATCTCCAGTGGCTCGTTGTCCAGATCTGTATTAAATTTCTGGTGAATTTCTTCCAATGCTTTACCCACTCTTTTTCGAAGTGAACTATAAGCGAGATTCAAAAGCCGTTCTTCTTTTTCTTTAACATTCTGCGTAATGATCCGGATAAATCTATAGGCAACGGTGATATCGCCATAAATCATTTGCAGGAAATCTTCCCTCGGTATCTGAAGAATTTCTGCATCTTCAAGTACAGAGGTACTTTCTGCATAGTTCGTGTTTTCAATTAAACATGTGTATCCGATAAAATCACCTGCAGTGTAAATATCTGTGATATACTCTTTTCCGTATTCGTGATTTCTGAAACCTTTAACTTTACCTTTCAAAAGATAATATAAAAATTTAGGCCTTCTTCCTTCCAGGAATACGGTCAATTTTTTCCCGATTTTTTCAATGTTGTATTTTTGTGAAAGCTCTTTAACAAGCCCGGCTCCTTTTATATCCTTCAAAAAATCGCTAATGCCTTTTTCTGATGCCGGGTATTTTTTGTCGAGCGCTTCAGCCTTTTTTAGCCTGATTTCTATCGCATTCAGGAGTTCAATTTCTTCAAAAGGTTTGGTAATATAATCGTCTGCACCCATTTCCATTCCTTTCCTGAAATCTGTCCGCTCAATTTTTGCGGTTAAAAATATGAACGGCGTATTCAGTGTATCCGCGTTCTTGCGCAGTAAATGCAATACACCATAACCATCCAGTATCTGCATCATTATATCGCAGACAATAAGGTCTGGTTTTTCCTTTAAGGCTGTCTCAACGCCTATTTTTCCATTTTCTGCACCGAAGGTTTTATACCCTGCGAGATCAAGTATCTCCATTGTATTTTCGCGTATATCTTTATTGTCTTCGATGACTAAAATAGATTTCATACTATTGTTGTTGAGTGATCGGTATTGAAATTATAACGGTAGTGCCTTCATTCAGACTACTTCGCAGTGCTACTGTGCCACCCAGCAAGCCGGTATAGCGCTGTACAATATGCAGGCCAAGCCCGGTGCCCTGTATATTGGTAGCATTTGCCCCCCTGAAAAAACTGGAAAACAAATGTTCCATATCTTCCTCACAAATGCCAATACCTTCATCTTTTATTTCAATTACTGCCTTACCGCTTGCCACTAAAGACTGAATATAAATTTGTTTATCTTCTTCTGAGAATTTAATTGCATTGCTGATCAGGTTAATAATAATATTTCTTAAAAGTTTTTTGTCTGAATATACTATTGAGGAACCTTCGTAATACCGGGATATGCGTTGGCCTTTTTTTAGGAAAGGTATCATTTCACCGATGGTGTCTGTGATGCATTCCTCCAGGTTTATTTCGCTTATCTGACTTAATACTTTTCCTTCATCCAGTTTTCCCATAGACAAAAAATCTTCCAGTATATCATTCAGGTTTTTTACCGAATTTTTAATTTTTATGATGTGGCGATCTCTTTTCTCCTGTTCTTCTTCTTTTGTATATTTTGATAGCAAAAAAGCTGAAGATAAAACGGTGCTTAATGGCGTTCTGAACTCATGGGAAGCCATTGAAACAAAACGGCTTTTGATTTCATTTAGTTGCTTTTCTTTGTCCAATGCCTCATTCAACTCGGATTGGGACTGCTCCAGTTTTTGAAGCGCTTCCTTTAAAATAATGGTACGCTCCTCTACTTTTGTTTCAAGCTCTGTATTCAGCTTTCTTAGTTCATTGCTAATCCTTTCCAATTCCGCCTGTTGCTGTTTTACATTATTTTCAATTTCTTTTCGCTTTGTAATATCTACTATAAAAGCAATTACAAATATTTCATTACTTTTTGTATAATGACTGAGACTCACTTCTACCGGTATTGCCGTGCCATCTTTTCTTTTGCCATGCAGATCACGATTCTGCCCCATGGACCTGTTGGAAGGATGCTCATAAAATCCGGCTCTTAGCTTGTGGTGATGCGGCTTAAATTGATCGGGAACCAGTACTTCTACCGGCTGTCCTGTGATTTCGCTATTTTTATAATCAAACATCCTTTCTGCTGCAGGATTAACAAGCATTATATTTCCGCTACTGTCTGTTACAATAATTCCTTCGGTCGCATTTTCAAATAATGAAACCAGGTGTTCATACCCAAGCCTGTCAGGCATTTGTGTGAAATATTGATTCAAGTAAATATAAATATAGTTTTTTTCAAAAAAGTTAGTTTGCCATCTGTTGCTTCTATGTAGTCTGACTATTTCATTAATTCCCGTTCAATGGCCAGTGCACGGGGAAACAGAATTTCATTTTCCAGGTAAATATGCTGCATCATATCATTATCCAATTCTTTCAGTCGTGATAAAGTTACAATATGGCTTACACAAGCATTCTCTGGCGGAAGGAAGCTATTATTTACAAATAAACTTTTCGCTATTGCTGCTTTTTGCAAAAACATTTCCTGCTGTTATTTAAATGAACAAATTTTTGATTTGCTTTTTACGAAAAACGGTGAGGTAGATCATCCTTTACTTTAAAACAGCGATTTATAATAAATACGGCCTGTTTTTATTTGAAAACACCACCCTTACGAAGGTATTGCTGAACACAAGGCAGTAGTATGACAATTGTCATCCAGCTACCTGATATTAATCATCAGGCAGAACAAATTATCAGGCGCCGCTGCCGCAAAACCTGGCAAAGGGTATAGCAGGTTTAAACAACCGCGCAATGGTTCACGGTTCATTTTTCTATACATCTGCATTTGAACTATGATAATTATTTTACCGGAACTGATTCTGGTCATAATTAATTTTATGGAACTGGCTTTCCTTTACGATTAATAATTACTCAAAAAAAGTAATGCCTATGTTTATTTCTGAAAAAACAAACCACTTGATTTTATAAAATGCTGGCGGAATTTGCAGTGGACTTGTATATGCATGTTCAGCCGGAGAATAACATTCTCTTCCCAAAAGCAATAACACTTCAGTAAAAGACGAAGGCGCACACCTTAGCGGTTTTTAACTGAGATTCGATAGCAGCGGAATAATTATCTGATGTTTTAAATTTTAATTTACTATGTACAACAAACCACTTCATAGTTTTCATATTCCAGTAATGGGGCTGGCATTTACCATTGACAGCCCTGTTAAAGTGGCCAGGTTCGGTATTTCGTCTGTAATTTCTATTGTAGAAGATAAGTTAATAGAAATGATGAGAGGTTATTATTATGCCCGCTTCAAGCTGACGTTTACGCCTATCCCGGCGAATGAAAATGATTTCCGCGCCAAAAGAATTACAGACTACCTGAACCTTGTAAACAAGATAGTCCTTAACCAGATGGATAAAATCCGGAACGAAGCTTTTGAAACCGGCTCTGAAATTGTCAAATATTTTAACCTGTTACCTGACCAGCACCCAATGAAAGCGTTGTACCAAAAAATGAATGATACGGTAAACCAGGAAGAGAAAGAAAACATAGCATCGTTATTGAGAAAAAAGATGGTCCCCGGGAGCATTGATGTAAACATCATGACGAAGCTTGATAAAAATAATTATGAGAATGGTGAGCTGCTGGAGGACGGATCCGATGCAGTAGCTTCACTAAGAGGGTATGTGGACAGCGATCTTTCCAATTCTTCGGTAGTATTCTCGGCGGGCCTGAATCCGCGGCTGTACAATTACCTTGAAAAATGCCGGCAGTTTGATACTTCCGGAGATGGGTTTTTTAAAAAGAAGGTGACCGTTAAAGTCAGTGATTACAGGTCGGCGCTTATCCAGGGAAAATACCTGGCAAAAAAAGGTATTTGGGTAAGTGAATTCAGGATTGAATCAGGATTGAATTGCGGCGGTCATGCATTTGCCACGGATGGGTTGCTGATGGGTCCAATCCTGGAAGAATTCAAAACGAAAAAACAGGAACTCATTGATACAATGTATGAACTATACAGCAACGTATTAAAAAGCAGGGGCGGTAATATTTTTAAACATGCACCGGCGGTTAAGATTACTGCACAGGGGGGCATCGGTACAGCTGGGGAGGATCAGTTCCTGCGGCAGCATTACGGCATTGAAGGTACCGGGTGGGGTAGCCCGTTTTTACTGGTACCAGAGGCTACAACGGTTGATGCGCCCCTCTTGCAACAGTTAAGTAATGCTAAAACGGATGATATCATTTTAAGTAACAATTCACCGTTGGGTGTCCGGTTTCATTACCTGAAGGGAACCAGCGGCGAACGTTTAAGATTACAGCGTATAAAAAATGGCAAAGCCGGTAGTCCCTGCACAGAAAAACATTTGGTTTCCAATACCGAGTTTACCGCAGCACCAATTTGTACTGCATCCCATAAATACCAGCAATTAAAAATAGCGCAATTGAAAACTCTGCAAATTCCCGCAGCAGAATATGAGCAAAAATTGAAAGCGGTTACTGATAAAGAATGTCTTTGTGTTGGTTTGAGCAATGCCGCAGCCAACCACTACAATATAAAGTTTGTCAAAGGAAGGACAGAAGAAAATATATGCCCCGGACCCAATATTGCGTGGTTTTCAAAGGAGGTTTCTTTAGAAACAATGGTAGGACATATTTATGGCCGGAACAATATTATAACTGATGAAGGCAGGCCCCATATGTTTATCGCTGAACTAAACCTGTACCTTACTTATTTGCAGGAGGAGATCGATAACGATAAAACGCCAGGCCTTAAAAAAGAAAAGTTCATTCTTGAGTTTTCGCAAAACCTGATGAAAGGAATATCGTACTACAGCAATTTGTTCCCGGTTACAGGGGCAGGTAATGCAAATTTTCACAAGGCGCTGGACAGTGCTGCCGGCAGGTTGCAGGCAATGACTCAACAACCGCAGGCAGTCACTATACATTAATACATTTATCACTTTGCATAAAGGACCAGTGTGCAGTTATATGTTAGCTATGCGCTATAACGGTTAATATATTTTCTTTATCAGAAAATGGAAAACCAATCATTGCGCTGCCTTAACAACTTTTAAAGGAGACGTATTGCCCCATTTTTAAAAAAGGGTGCAGGTGTATTTACTGCAAGCGGCCATGTGCATTCGGTAATCACTGAATATCGTATGGTAGATCTGGTTGGTAAAAACCGGAAGCAGAGGGGCAAAGATCTGGTTAGCATTGCACACCCGTATCACTTGGAATCGTTTTGATAACTCCTTCTTTAAAGGGTACTAATAACAGGTATCAGACAAGAAATATACTCCATCATTTTACGCCATTCAATCAGTATTAAATGGCCTTACTAAATGCCTGCTGGTATGACCGGTTTGCATTGCGTTGCAGATACAAATCAAAAGCACTGCAGACAATCCGGATAAAATAATGGCCTCTTTCTGTTAGCCTTAATTGCTTGTCATCATACAATGCCAAACCATCGGCAACAGGCCCTGCCAGTGCCGGGAAACAATATTGTTCCAGTAATGGCAGGTGCAAAGGATTGAATACAGTGTAACCTTTACAGGCAATGTCTTTAATGTATTGCCTGAAAGCGATGTCTTCATCACTTAAAAAGAAACCGCGTTTAACAGGCAGCCGGTTTCTATGCACGAGTTCATAATAATTGTGCAGCGTTTTGTCGTTTTGCGCAAACGCATTGCCCAGGTCACTGATGGCCGACACTCCCAAACCAATCAGGATAGCGGTATTTTGCGTGGTGTAACCCATAAAATTGCGGTGCAACCTGCCGTTTTGTTTTGCGATATATAGTTCATCATGTGGCAATGCAAAATGGTCCATACCAATATCACTATAACCATTATTCTGCATTAATTGCATTCCAACCAGGTACAGATGTTGTTTTTCTATCGCAGCAGGCAAATCAAGTTCATTGAACAAGCGCTGACCCCTGCTGGTCCATGGCACGTGTGCATAACTGTAAAATGCAATACGATCAGGCTTTAACGTAAGCACCTGGCCAATTGTTTTTTCGATACTTTGCGGAGTTTGTAAAGGCAGCCCGTAAATCAAATCAAAATTAACCGATGTAAAGCCTGCAGCCCTTGCGTCTTCTGTTGCACGTTGTACATTTTCAAATGGCTGTATGCGGTTAATCACAAGCTGCACTTTTGGATCCAGGTCCTGCACTCCATAGCTTATTCTGCGAAAACCAAGGGAAAATAAGGTGTCGAGCTGTTGCCTGCTGGTATTGTTTGGATGGCCTTCAATGCTGAATTCGTGGTAGGGATGAACAATGCTGCTTTTTGTGAGCAGATTTATCAGCCGCTTTAAGTTGAGCGCCGAAAAAAAAGTAGGCGTACCACCACCCAGGTGAATTTCCCGGAGCACTGGTGTCTGGCCCATCAGTTTACGGTATTGCTTCCATTCTTTTTCTATGGCTTCCAGGTATTCTTCCTCAACGGCATGGCTGGTTGTAATTTTTTTGTTGCATCCGCAATAGGTACACAGCGATTCACAAAAAGGAAGGTGAACATATACACTGATGCCGTTTACTGCATTTTGTTCAGTAAACTGCCGGGTGAACTGTTGTTGCCATTGTTGTACATCAATCTCATCTTTCCAGAAAGGCACGGTTGGGTAACTGGTATACCTTGGTACCGGCTGGTTGTACTTCTGTATTAGTAAAGGGCTGATGCTGGTGCTTTCTGTCATGCAGCAAATCTCGAAAAAACCTCCATTAATTTTCCTGACTTTGATTATGCTGCCGTACGATAAATATCATGTATCGCTTTATCCTGTTGAATCTTTTCAACCTTACCTACTGATTATCACAAAAGGTTACTGCGGGAAATTGCACGGGTTATTTTAATGCGGAAATAATCGTAGCACAACGCAATCAGTAAAAAGCAAACAGGTACATAAAACGCCGTAAATCTTATTTGTAAAAATAACAGGCCGCCAAAGATCCCCCCCGATAAAAATGAAATGATAATGGTAAAGCGGAGTGCAATTCTTCGTTTAACAAGCGGGTTAACGTTTTTAAATGAGTGAACTGCTTCCGATAAATCAATACCCAAATCTGTAAACATCCCCGTAAGATGGGTGGTTCTGACTACTGAACCGGATATCATAGACACCATGGCATTTTGTACGCCCATGGAGAAAAGCAGGCTGCCGGCAAAATATTCGGTTTCCTGTAAACTATTATTATAGCCGTTACCAAAGAGCGCAATAAACAAAAGGATAACTATAATAAAAACGAGGGGGATGGTGTATGCAAATAGTTTGTTCCTGCCAACTTTAGAAATGTAAAAACTTGAAAGAAAAGCTCCTGCTAAAAAAAGAAACAACCACAATGCCACCATCCTGGTTGACCGGAAATTTCTTGTGGCAATATTGACGGCAAGTAAAGCAGCATGACCGGTTACATTGGTAGTAAGGACCGAAAATGCAAGAAAACCTGCTGCATTGATAAATCCTGCATTAAGGCAAAGCAAAATGGCCAGCCGCATATTGTGCTTAAAACTTCTTTTTTGACCTGTATGTCTGAGCATAATAGTGAGTTAACAATTTGAATGGCCAGTTTTAAAAAACAACAAGGTATAACATGAGTAAAGTCATTGGCCTGGTTGAATTTACTCATATTCCCTGTTTGGTTAAGATTTTACTTTAGTGCCTTATATTGAAACGGCATGCCAGCAAAAATTACAGAACAAATAAAAATAACCTGTTTTCATTGTGGTGAAGAATGCTGCACAACCAATATCCGCATGGAGGCAAAATGCTTTTGTTGTGAAGGCTGCAAATTGGTGTACCGTTTACTCAACCAGGAAGGATTGTGCGATTACTATAACCTGAATAAAAACCCCGGGACTAGTCAGCGGATGCATGTGCGCAAGGAGAAATTTGCTTTTCTCGATAATGAGGCCATCCAGTTGAAACTAATTAGTTTCAGCAACGAGAGGCAGGTGCATGTAACTTTCTACATACCGCAAATTCATTGTAGCAGTTGTTTGTATTTACTGGAAAACCTCCACCGCCTTGATAACGGCATTGTTTCCGGCAAGGTAAATTTCGCCCGCAAAGATGTTACCATTGTCTTTCTCCGGCAAGAAACAAGCATACGTAAAGTAGCTGAATTATTAACTGGAATTGGTTATGAACCGTATATAAGCCTGAGTGATTTACAAGGAAAAAAGCCAGACGCTGACAAAAGCATGTTATACCGGTTGGGAGTAGCTGGTTTTTGTTTTGGTAACATCATGCTGATGAGTTTTCCTGAGTACCTGGGTATTGATGCAAGTGAACCTGCCTTGCGAAATATTTTTCGCTGGTTAAATTTTGTTTTGGCAATACCTGTTTTTTTATATGCGGCTTATCCGTTTTACGAATCCTCCTTTAAAAGTCTCCGGCACAAATTCCTGAATATTGATGCGCCCATAGCGCTGGCCATCATCATCACTTTTATGCGCAGTACATGGGAAGTATTTTCAGGCACTGGTGCCGGCTATTTCGACTCGATGACAGGTATTGTTTTTTTTATGCTGGCAGGCCGTTTCCTGCAGGATAAAACTTACCGCCAGCTTTCTTTTGACAGGGATTATACTGCTTATTTTCCGGTAGCGGTATCGGTCATTACAAATGATACAGAGGCTGCTACTGCGCTGCCGGATATAAAACCCGGTGATACTTTGCTCGTACACAATGAAGAGCTGATACCGGCAGATGGCATAATTACCAGGGGAAAGGCAGACATCGATTACAGTTTTGTAACCGGCGAATCAATATCCGTAGTAAAAGAAACTGGTGAGCTGGTATATGCCGGTGGGAAACAAAAGGGAGGTAATATAGAAATACTCGTGGTGAAGGAAGTGGCGCAAAGTTATCTTACCGCATTGTGGAGCAGGGATGAATTAAAGGACAAGCAAACTAACAAGCATGTCTCATTTGTTCATCTCCTGAGCCGTTACTTTACATACATTGTTTTTGCCATCGCAGTTTTCACCACGCTATACTGGAAAATAAACGACCCATCGCGGATATGGATTGCTGTTACTTCCATTTTTATTATTGCCTGTCCCTGTGCGTTATTGTTATCAAACACATTTACCAATGGTAATATTCTGCGGATACTGTCACGCAACAATTTTTACCTGCGCGGCGCACAAACCATTGAAGATATTGCTGCAGTCAATCACATCGTTTTTGATAAAACCGGAACGCTCACTTCTGTGCAACAGCAGTCAGTTACATACCAGGGCAAAGCGCTTACGGAGCTGCAGAAACAACAGGTAGCATCACTTGCCGCCTGTTCCAATCATCCGCTGAGCAGGATGCTTGCAAAGGAAACTAAACCCGGTGACCATTTACATGTGTCGGCGTATAGAGAATTCCCAGGTAAGGGGATTGAAGGCGTCGTAGAAAACAGCCTTGTGAAAATGGGCAGTTGTGTTTTTATAACTGGAAATATCAAATTGCACAAGGACACTGTTGTCTATGTGAGCTTTGACGATGAAACAGTTGGATGGTTCAGCTTTGGCAATAATTATAGAAAGGGAATACCTGCTTTGATAAAAAATCTTAAAAACAAATACCGCCTCTCAGTACTAACCGGAGATAATGAAGCAGAAAAGGACATGCTCTGGAAATTGATGGGTAACGAAACGTCCCTGCTTTTTTACCAGGCACCAGAACAAAAGCTTAATTATATCAAGACCTTACAGGCAGGGGGTGAAAAAGTCATGATGATCGGTGATGGGTTGAACGATGCCGGTGCTTTAAAACAGGCTGATGCAGGTATTGCGTTGAGCGAAGACAATAATAATTTTACGCCGTCCAGTGATGGCATTATTGCCGCCGGTAGTTTTTTAAAACTTTCAAAATTTATCCGCCTTTGCAAGGCCAACCGGTATATTGTCAGCACCAGTTTTATAATATCAATTACCTACAATATCATTGGATTGTACTTCGCCGTGCAAGGCCGGTTATCGCCGCTTGTTGCCGCCATATTAATGCCCAGCAGTTCTCTGTGCATCTTTTTATTCACATTTGGAACCACTAACTGGCTGGCAAAACGCATGAAACTTTAAAAGCCAGGCGCCTGATAAATATCAGGTTGCTATATGATACTGGTTATAGCAGGAGCAGGTGTCGTGAAATACTTTTGCTCCTGAAAAAACAACTATGAGCGTCATTATTATTCTTCTTATTGCAAGTATAAGTGTGGCATCTCTTTTCCTCTTTGCTTTTCTGTGGAGCGTTAAGACGGGTCAGTTTGACGATGAAAATGCTTCAGCATCAAGGATTTTATTTGATGATAAACCTTTAGATGTAAGCAAAGTAAAAAAAATTGTATAAAACCAAAATCTGTATATGGAATCTGCCTTAGTTTCTATTGATTCACAAAATGAAAGACTGGCATACAGCCGGAGACCTGCAGAAGTTGACCATTTTTTTTACGACAATAAAATTGTAAGGGCATTTGGTTATGCCACTGTAATTTTTAGCGTTGTTGGAATGCTTGCAGGATTGTTTGCTGCAGTGCAGATTTACCTGCCGCAGATTAGTATGAATTTCGCCCCTACAACTTTCGGGCGGGTAAGACCACTGCACACCAACGCCATCATTTTTGCTTTTGTAGGCAATGCAACATTTGCGGGCGTTTACTATTCATTGCAACGTTTGTGCAAAGCAAGAATGTTCAGCGATAAGCTGAGCTGGATACATTTCTGGGGCTGGCAATCCATTATTCTTGCTGCAGCCATTAGTTTGTTACTGGGCAAAACCACCGGAAAGGAATATGCAGAACTGGAATGGCCTATCGACATCGCCATCACCATTGTATGGGTCATATTCGGTATCAACATGTTTGGTACTATCATAAAAAGAAGAGAAAAGCATTTGTATGTTGCCATCTGGTTTTACATAGCTACCTGGGTTACTGTTGCATTGCTGCACATTGTTAACTCCATTGAAATACCAGTGTCTTTTATGAAAAGTTACAGCTGGTATGCAGGCGTGCAGGATGCGCTGGTACAATGGTGGTATGGCCACAATGCAGTAGCGTTCTTTCTCACAACGCCGGTATTGGGTCTGATGTATTATTTTCTTCCAAAAGCTGCTAACCGTCCGGTATATTCTTACCGGCTTTCCATTATACATTTCTGGGCTTTGATTTTTTTGTACATATGGGCAGGCCCTCACCACTTATTATATACTGCTTTACCAGATTGGGCGCAATCACTGGGTGTTGTTTTTTCCATTATGCTGATTGCGCCAAGTTGGGGTGGTATGCTGAATGGCTTGTTTACGCTGCGTGGCGCATGGGACAAAGTAAGAGAGGAACCTGTGCTGAAATTTATGGTGGTGGCCATCACCTGTTACGGTATGGCAACATTTGAAGGCCCGCTACTCAGTTTAAAAAGCGTTAATGCTATTTCTCATTTTACAGACTGGACAATAGCGCATGTACATATTGGTGGGCTTGGCTGGAACGGATTTATGGCCTTTGCCATTTTATATTACATGGTGCCGAGAATGTGGAACACACCGCTTTATTCTAAAAAACTTGCCACTAATCACTTTTGGCTGGGTACCATTGGTATCATCGTATATGCAGTTCCTATGTACTGGGCAGGTTTTGAGCAAAGCCTGATGTGGAAAGCGTTTACGCCAGAGGGACAATTGAAATTCCAATTCCTTGAAACGGTAAACAGCATCAAGCCATTTTATGTGCTGCGCAGTATTGGCGGTGCCATTTATCTTTCGGGTACATTCTTCATGATTTATAACCTGTACAAAACCATCAAACAAGGTTCCTTTATTGCCAATGAGGCAGCAGAGGCCGCGCCGTTGGTAAAAGCAGTAAGCCATAAAAAAGAATACTGGCACCGGGTAATTGAAAGAAAACCTATGGCGATGCTGGTATTGAGCCTGATAGTTGTTGCCATTGGCGGGCTGATAGAAATGATTCCCACCTTCCTGGTAAAATCAAACATCCCTACTATAGCCAGTGTAAAACCTTATACACCGCTTGAATTGCAGGGCCGCGATATTTACCTGCGGGAAGGTTGCTACAACTGTCATTCACAAATGATTCGTCCCTTCCGGGATGAGGTAGCCCGTTACGGAGAGTATTCAAAAGCCGGGGAATTTGTATATGACCATCCTTTTCAATGGGGAAGCAAACGTACTGGTCCGGACCTGGCACGTGAAGGAGGTAAATATCCTGACAGCTGGCATTACAATCACATGTATGATCCAAGGTCTATGTCCCCGGGTTCTATCATGCCACAGTATACCTGGTTGCTGGACGATCAGTTGGATACTGCATCAACACCTGCAAAAATAAGGGCCATGCAAACACTGGGTGTTCCGTATCCCAGGGGATATGATAAAATAGCCAATAGAGATCTGATGCACCAGGCAGATTCCATTGCAGCCAATCTTAAAAGAGATAAAATAATAACACCATCCAATGCAGAAATTATTGCCCTGATTGCATACATGCAACGTATTGGAAGGGATATTAAATCAGAACCTAAAAAAGTAATTGCTGAGAAATAATAAAAAAGATAATCATGAAATTCATACACTACATAGAAAAAATTGGCGGGATAGACATATTTGGAATGGTATCGCTTGGCATATTCGTTGTTTTTTTCCTGGCGGTACTTGCCTGGGTGTTTAAAACAAACAAAAACACCTTTAATGAAATAAGCCGCATCCCACTTGAAAATTAATTTTTTTTAAAACTGATTATATGCCTCCTTTTCATTCATCTATGGATAATCCAGTTATGATTGGATTCATTATTTTGATGCTGATCCTGCTGCTCATAATTTTTATGCTTGCACATCTGTTATTGGGCATTGCACAGGTTAAAATGAAAAATGAAAAAGAAAAAACTACGGTAAATAAAATTATCGTTCCCGCTGTTTTGTTGCTTTTCTTTTTTGGCAATCCTTTGCTGGCCCAAAATACAGCCAGTGCGGTAGCCACAGCAACGCAGATCATTGCGGGTGTTTCAGCCACCGCATTCTATATAATGGCGTCTGTAACTTTTTTAGAGTTGCTGGTAATATGGGTATTGCTGATGAATGTCCGCATATTGTTGAAAGTGGAAAAGCAAAAAGCCGAAAGACCGGAAGCTGTACCCGTTTTTTGGAAAGCAAGATTCAAAAAATGGTGGATTAAGCTCAATAGTTTTAAAGCTGCGGACCAGGAAGCAGATATCGATCTTGGTCACGACTATGATGGCATCCGTGAACTTGATAACCGTTTGCCCCCATGGTGGTTGTATGGATTTTATCTTACCATTATCGTTGCCGGTATCTATTTTTACCGTTTTCATGTATCACATACTGGCCAAACAGGGGTACAGGAATATGAGACCGCCGTTGCAAAAGCTGATATTGAAGTAAAAGAATACCTGAAAAGCAAGGGCGAATCTGTTGATGAGAACACTGTTACGTTGCTCACTGAACCGGGCGATATTGCAGAAGGTAAAACTTTCTTTGTTAAATCCTGTGTGGCCTGTCACAACGAAGGCGGGGCAGGAAATGTAGGCCCCAATCTTACAGACGATTACTGGCTGCATGGCGGGGATATAAAAAGCGTTTTTAAAACCATCCGTTATGGCATCAATGCCATGCCGCAATGGCAAAACAGTTATTCCAATAAACAGATTGCGGAACTGTCCAGTTATGTGAAATCGTTAAAAGGTACAAAGCCGGCCAACCCCAAAGCTCCCCAGGGATTATTGGAAACCGAAGGCAGTGAACCTGACAGGCCATCAACAGACAGCACCGCTATAAGAGCGAGTGTAACGGCCAATAAATAAACAGCACCAGCTATGAGTGAAACCACGACGAATAGAATTCAGGAAAAAATAACTGCGAAAGAATCTTTCCGTGACACACTGGCTACAGTAGATGCAAAAGGTAAACGCAAATGGGTTTTTGCGCAAAAACCGAATGGGAAGTTTTACAATGTCCGCACATTGGTAAGTGTTGGATTCTTTATCCTGTTTTTTTCACTGCCATTTATAAAAATGAATGGCCGTCCGTTATTCCTGTTCAATATACCAGAGGCAAGGTTTATCATTTTTGGAAAAATATTCTGGCCGCAGGATTTTTTTATTCTGGGCGTCACCATGATCACCTTTATTGTTTTTGTTGTATTGTTTACAGCAGCATTTGGCCGTTTGTTTTGCGGATGGGTATGTCCTCAGACCATTTTTATGGAAATGCTTTTTCGTAAAGTGGAATATTTAATTGAAGGAAACGCGGCGCAACAAAAATTATTAAGCAGCAAGAGCTGGACTGCAAAAAAAATCTGCGTGAAAATGACCAAACACCTGGCATTTTTCTTTTTGTCTTTTATCATAGCCAATTTTTTTCTTTCTTATATTATTGGCGTGGATGCACTGAAAAAAATAATTACGGGACCGGTAGGTGAGCATACAGCCGGATTGTTTTCACTGCTGGTTTTTTCAGGTGTTTTTTATGGTGTGTACGCTTATTTCAGGGAACAGGCATGCACTGTAATTTGCCCGTACGGAAGATTGCAAAGTGTTTTGCTGGATCGCAATTCCATGATTGTAGCGTATGACTATAAAAGAGGTGAACCGAGGGATAAGTTTAAAAAAACAAAAGACATAGATATTATTACAGGTGATTGCATTGACTGCTTTCAGTGTGTAAAGGTTTGTCCAACTGGTATAGACATACGTAATGGTACCCAGATGGAATGTGTTGGATGCACTGCATGTATTGATGCGTGCAATAAAATGATGGATGCAACCGGAATGGAACGCGGACTGATAAGGTATGCATCAGAGAATGGTATTGCAGATGGTAAAAAACTGCAGTATACGGGCCGTATGAAATTTTATACCGTAATATTAATTCTCCTGGCCGGTTTACTTTCTTTTTTGCTGGTAACAAGAAAAAACGTGGATGGCACCATTGTAAGAGCCGCCGGCATGTTGTACCAGGAAAGGGGAGAGGATAGTCTTTCAAATCTTTATACCATAAAAGTAATCAACAAAACCCTAAAGGATATTCCCATCACTTTGCGCCTCGAAAATGCACCGGGCAGAATTATTGAAGCCGAAGGAAGAAATATAGAAGTGAAAAAAGAAGATCAGGCAACTGGGTCTTTTTTTATAGTGTTGCCTAAAAGCTTTATGCGCCAGCGAAAACTACCCATATTTGTTGGCCTTTATCAGGGAGAGACAAGAGTTACACTTGCAGAAACCACATTTATGGGTGCCTTTAGTAAATTTTAAAACATTATTATATGAGTTGGGGATACAAATTAATGGTCACTTTTATTGTCTTTGCTGCTATGATGGGCTATATGGTATATCGATGTTATGGAACAAATTTTGAGTTGGTTGAAAAAGAATATTATAAAAGTGAATTGAAGTACCAGGATGTAATTGATGGATCAAATAATGCCAGTGCCCTGCGTACGGGTCCTGAATTAACACAAACCGCCAATGATATTCTGTTGCAGATGCCGGATGAAATGAAAAATAACCCTTTGTCAGGATCTGTGTTGTTTTATTGTGCCTACAATTCTAAAAACGACAAGACATTCTCATTGGGGGTAGATAAAAATGGCGTACAGTCTTTTGGTCATGCTGTTTTACCGGGAAAATATATTGTAAAAATTGACTGGACCAACAATGGCAGAAAATACTATGCTGAAAAAAAATTAACGATTTTATAAAAATGTTTGGTATACTTATAACCGGTTTTTTACTCGGCTTTGCCGGCAGTTTGCATTGTATGGGTATGTGCGGGCCGTTAAGCCTGGCATTGCCCACAGGTCATTTAAAGGCGTCATCAAGATTATGGTCATTATTAGTTTACCAGCTGGGCCGGGTTATTACTTATGTTCTACTGGGCCTGCTGTTTGGCATGGCAGGCAGGAGTATATACATAGCAGGTGTTCAACAATGGTTTTCCATAATACTGGGCATTTTGATTTTGGTGCTGGCCGTTTTGTATTTCATCAAAGGAAACATGGTGCATCTCCCGGTTTTAAGAGGTTTCTATTCTTTTGTCAGTACACTCATCGGAAGAATAATTAAAAGCAATGCAGGCATTTCCGGTTTTTTATTGCTGGGCATGGCCAACGGCCTGTTGCCCTGCGGAATGGTTTATATTGCACTTGCATCCACGCTCTCATTTTACAAAATTTATCAGTCTGCCGGTTTCATGGCAATGTTTGGTGCAGGTACTTTACCTGCCATGATGCTGGTAGCTTATAGCGGACAGGTATGCAGCCCGCAATTAAAAAGAACTTTTAGAAAATCAATACCTTTTTTTATTGCTGCAACAGGAATTTTGTTAGTCCTAAGGGGTCTGAACCTGGGTATCCCATTTGTAAGTCCGCAATTACAGCCGGCCGTTGGCCAGGTTGTCAGCTGTCATCAATAATATTAGTTGTCTTTTTTTACAGTTTATTTAATTGTTTAGTATTAGCAACGGCAATTCTTTTATCAGGGTTGTTCCAAAAAAATCTTCTTTTTTTAAAAGCTGCGTAAATGTATATGCAAGTGATAGTGGCGTTTTAATTAAACCAAACGGCATATCCTTTTCTCCGGAGTTCCAAAGCCAGCTTTTTTTCCATTACAAGGGCTTCCCCGCGGCTCATTGGTTGCACATTGATATGATTGTACAGGCTGGGACGCAGGTAGGTCCCGTATTTGCGGACGATTGTTGCTGACAGGTTATGACCTTTCTTATTAATGTAACCAGTCTTGTGTTGTTTGAATCTTTCTGCGGGTGTCTTGCTGGTCATACCTACGTACAAACATTCCAGTACGCCGTTAAACTGGGGATTTGCATTGCGAAACCTGGTATCCTCCGTGAAAACTTTTTTTGACAGTTCAACAACATACACCTGGTACATCATTAAAAGTAAAAAATGAAATGCACATATTCAGCAGTCTTCGCCGTAAAAAAAAGCTTTAAGGAAAATAAGTCCCTTGCTTCAGCCTGCACCAACGTTTTGTTTTGTAGCTGTTCTGCCTGTAAGCGGTATGCTACTCCCGGTTTGATACATCATGAAAAGGCGGATTTTTTGGCCGCTGTATTGCCAGAAAGCCGCAGCGCACGGCACCGGTAATAAAAACTCCGGTTGAATGATGAGGAACTGCGCAATAAAAAAATGGGACCGGTTCGGGCCCCATTTCTTATTTATTTAAAAAATTTAGTGAGAAAACAGGACGCCTGCAATCAACCCAACGATGGCACCTGCAATAGCGCCCTTGCCAAAAGAATTAATTTGCTGTTGTCTTTCTCTTTGCGCTTCAGCAATACCGCGGTCTCTTTCATAAGGGTTCATAGACCGGTCATTTCTGTAACGGCTGATCCGCTGATCATAATCGCGGTTAACCCGGTCTATTGCAGCACGCCTGTCTTTTTCCTGCATTTGTTGTTGCTTTCCATTGTAATAATGATCGTTGTTTGAATACCCCCTGTCTTTATTATTATCTTGCTGCTGCTGCTGGTACGCCCCCTGTTTGTTGTCCCGGCTGTAATTATCTTTCTGATAATTATTCCTGCCCCTGTCCTGTGCAAACAGTGTACTCATTGAAATCATAGCGATAAAAAAAATGTATAACTTTTTCATGGTGTTTTATTTTAAATTGTTTAAAAAGCGATTCAATGTATATAAGATGGATAATGGTGTAATATGTTTAATGCAGGTGCCGGCTCGTTGCAGACGAAAATGAGGTATTCGTCGCAGGATTTTCGGATAGAAGGAGGGCGCATTTGGCAAGGGAATTGAGATAGTTGATAATAAGGCCGTTACAAGTCCTATTGAGTTATTAATAAAGCATTTGAAAACAATTATCATGGGAAAAGTTATCATCGACATGACCATGTCAATAGATGGATTTATCGCCGGGCCGGAAGACGGGCCCAAAAATGGGTTGGGTAAACGGGATGGCACGCATTTGCATGACTGGCTGTTTAATGGTACAGCACCCAACAGGCACAATTCATTTTTTAAACCTAAGAACGCAAGCCGGCAGGTGGTTAACCAAATGTTCGAAACTGCCGGAGCGTTGATTTACGGAAGAAGAACCTATGATATTACCCGGGGATGGAAGGGTTCGCATCCGATTCCGCAGCTTCCTATTTTTATTTTAACCCATCATCCGCCCGAAAAAGTGCCGGTGGGCAATTCAACCTTTGTATTCGTCAAAGACGGCATTGCAAGTGCGGTCAGCCAGGCGAAAAAAGCGGCTGGTAAAAAAGATGTACTGATTGGTGGCGGGTCCGCCTGCCAGCAGGCGTTGAAAGAAGGATTGGTGGATGAACTCTTTTTGCATGTTGCCAACCGTGTAATGGGCAAAGGGGTATTATTATTCGAAAACTCCGGCGCCTACTTTGGTTCACTGAAACGTGTCAGTTGCGAAGCTGCCCCGGATGTTACGCATTTGCGCTATAAAGTAGAATAAAGGATATTGCCGGCAAAGTTTATGACCGCCATGCAAAAGAAGTTTTTTGAAGTCACGCCTTGATTGAAGGGCTGCCTGTTGGAAAAGACGGTATATTATTGCAGGGGGTCATTGTGGCCGCAGAGCTCTTAAATATATTTCAGGCATCGTTGTATAACGGAGATTGATTTTTAAAACCGGACGCTGGACGAAAGTAGTTATAAGAGACAGTTGCAATATGAAAATGAAGGAGCAAAACTTAATCCATACATCAGCATTCCCCATTTAGCCGATTACCTGTAAATATTTTGCCAGGCATTTTCCCAGTACACATTCCATAATCTTGAGTAATTTTTTGTTCACTATAATTCAAATAGCGGGGAAAAAATTTATCGTGCAGGAAAAACAGGCGGCGACAAGGCGTTAAAATTGATTTTAAAAACAACCGGCATTCTTGTTACCAATGGCATATGCTTTGTGAAAGTTCATAGAAAAGAAAATTATGCCTGAAGAAAAAAAAATCAGCCGTTGTAAGGCTATCGGTGGATTGAGCGCAGGACTCGCAGCAATTAGTGTACAGCCTGTCTTTGGAGAACAACATAAAAAAATGCTTACTGCCGAACCGCTCGTTGATCCCACTACTAAATATCCCAAACCGCCATTCAATAATCAATCGCAGC
>JBDSOC010000218.1:0-8544 GCA_039915085.1 Chitinophagaceae bacterium | reverse complement strand
GTTATGATTGGCGTAGCAAATTAAATAAACCATGAACTGGACACAGGTTATTGACCCGTTTAAAAATATCGCTTTATCAGCAATGGTGGCTGTAATTCCGATACTCTTTATATTCTGGGCGCTGATCATAAAAAAAATGAAAGGATATAAAGCAAGTCTCATTGCCACTGCTATTGCTATACTCATTGCTATTTTTATTTATGGGATGCCGGTTAAACTGGCGCTTCTGTCAACTGCAAACGGGGCTTTGTATGGTTTCTTTCCTATTTGCTGGATTGTTATAACTGCCGTGTTTTTATTTAATATAACGGTTAAAAGCGGCCAGTTTGAAATTATTAAACATTTCATGGGGTCTATTACCTCCGACAGAAGATTGCAGGCGCTGCTGATCGCTTTTTCATTTGGTTCTTTTTTAGAAGGTACTGCAGGTTTTGGAGCGCCGGTAGCAATTACAGCGGCCATGCTGGTTGGCTTAGGTTTTAACCCTTTATATGCTGCCGGTATTTGTCTTATTGCCAATACGGCCCCTGTCGCATTTGGTGCTATTGGTATTCCTATTACCGTAGCATCCCAGGTTACTTCTATTCCTGAAATGGCCATTTCACAAATGGTGGGAAGAACACTCCCTGTTTTATCTGTAATAGTGCCTTTCTATCTTGTTATATTAATGTCAGGATTCAAAAAAGCAAAAGAAGTATTACCGGCAATACTTGTATCGGGTGTATCATTTGCTTTTCTTCAATGGGTCACCTCAAATTACCTTGGTCCGGCACTTCCTGATGTAATTGCAGGTATTGGATCAATTATCAGCCTGATTGTTTTTTTAAAATTCTGGAAGGTGAAAAATGTCTGGCGCTTTCCCAATGAACCTGCACCAACTTTTAATACTGACATTACATACACGACAGGACAAATCACCAGGGCCTGGTCCCCGTTTATATTATTAACCATCATTATTATAGCATGGGGACTGCAGCCAATCAAAGATGTGTTTACTGCGGTGGGACAAAAACAATTTGAATTCCCGGGTTTGCATAATGTGATTGCCGGCAGAAACGGAAAACTGCTACCGCATATTTTTAAGTTTAATTATTTATCTGCTGCCGGAACCGCTATTTTATTTGCCGGATTAATTTCAGTGCCTTTAATAGGAATAAAGTTTGGTGATGCAGTAAAAATATTTTTGCAAACGCTCAAGCAACTTACATTTCCCATTATAACCATTTGTTCTGTACTGGCTTTTGCATACATCGTAAATGATTCAGGTATTACCATTACTATTGCTGAAGCACTTGCTGCAACTGGCGTACTGTTCCCGTTTTTTTCCCCGGTGCTGGGATGGTTAGGTGTGTTTATAACAGGCTCCGATACATCTGCCAATGCCTTATTTGGCAAATTGCAGGCCTCTACCGCTGGTTCAATTGGAGTAGATCCGGTGATAACTGTGGGCGCCAATGTATCTGGTGGTGTGGTGGGTAAAATGATTTCCCCGCAATCAATAGCCGTAGCAGCTGCAGCCGGAAATTTGGTGGGAAGGGAGTCGGAGCTTTTCACCTTTACAGTTAAGCATAGTTTTATCATGCTTATTTTTATCTGCTTTATTGTGCTGGGGCAGGCTTATTTATTTAACTGGATTGTTCCGGAATATCATATGCTGTCTGTCAATGGAACCGCTGCAACAGCTAATTTTTCCAAAGGATATATGTACCTGCTTGGATTGCTGGGCTTACTGATAGTATTTGCTGCTGTAATTATTGTAATCAACAGAAAAAAGAATTCAAATAATAAAGTATCTGCACTAACAACAAAATAAAATCAGATGAACGAACCGTTGTACAAGTATATGAAAGTTGGACTGGTGCATTTTATGGCATACCCTGCAACCATGAAAGGAGAAGGCCCCATTTTAGAAACAATAAAAAAATTGGCGCTTGACGATTATTTTACTGCTATTGAAATTACCACTATAAAAAATAAAGAAGAGCGGCAGAAAGCAAAGCAAATGCTGGAATCATCACATATGACGGTTGCTTATGGTGCACAGCCCCGGTTATTGACTACCGGTCTTAATATAAATGATTTAAACGAAGAGGGACGGCAGAAAGCATTGGCCAATTTAAAAGAAGGTGTAGATGAAGCCTGTGAAATGGGGGCTGCCGGTTTTGCTTTTCTGAGTGGCAAATATGAAGAAGCTACAAAAGAACAATCTTACCAGGCGCTTGTAAAATCTACCAAAGAAATCTGTGCGTACGTCAAGCGCAAAGGAAATATGAAAGTATCCCTTGAAGTTTTTGATTATGATGTCGATAAAAGAAGTTTAATTGGCCCGTCCGCGCTTGCACTCCGTTACGCAAAAGAAGTGAGGGAAGAACATGCACACTTTGGATTGATGGTTGATCTTAGCCATATTCCTTTAATACGCGAAACAATTGAAGAATCATTGTTGCCGGTTAAAGATTATATCACGCATGCACATATTGGTAATTGTGTAGTAAAAAATCCGGAAATGGCGGCCTATGGAGACGTTCATCCGCGTTTTGGTTTTCCAAACGGCGAGAATGATGTAGACGAAGTGGCAGCCTATTTAAGAGTGCTTATGGCAATCGGATTTTTAAATGATAAAAAGCCGCCCATAGTAAGTTTTGAAATAAAACCATTTGGAGATGAAGATCCTGACATTGTTATCGCCAATGCCAAACGCACTTTAAATGAAGCATGGGCAAGGGTGTAACGAACAGGCATTTTGCCAGGCGTGTTTAAAATTGAACATTTCCTGCCTGTTGGTTAGAATGTGTTCATTAAGAACAGTGAGCAGAAATTTATAATTATTTATAAGTAAAGTTAAGTTATGAAGATTGTAGTATTGGATGGATATACATTAAATCCGGGAGATCTTGACTGGGAAGATTTGAAAAAATTCGGAGAACTTATTGTTCATGAGAGGACGCCCGCTGACCAGGTAGCAGAACGCGCAGCGGGAGCCGGCGTAATTTTTACCAATAAAACGCCGGTAACTGAAGAATCCATCAATCAGCTTCCTTCGCTTAAATTTATTGGCGTATTAGCTACCGGTTACAATATTGTAAATACAGAAGTTGCGAAATCAAAAGGCATTGTTGTTGCCAATGTGCCCGGCTATGGAACTACTTCTGTTGTTCAAATGACATTTGCGTTATTGCTTGAACTTTGCCTGCATGTGCAGCGGCACAGTGATTCGGTAATGGATGGCAAGTGGTCCCGCTCTGCGGATTTTTGTTTCTGGGATTACCCCTTGATAGAATTGGCAGGAAAGACAATTGGTATTATAGGGTTTGGGCATATTGGCCGGCAGGTGGGCGATGTAGCTACCGCTTTTGGAATGAACATTATTGGAAACAGCCGTACCCGTTCAGATCAATCACACCGCAAGAATTTTGCATGGGCAGATGTTCCTGAATTATTGAAACAATCGGATGTAGTAAGTATTCATTGTCCTTTATTCCCGGAAACAAAAGGGCTTATCAATAAAGAAAGTTTGCAACTGATGAAAAAAACTGCGTTCCTGTTAAATACATCAAGAGGGCCGATTATAGTTGATGCGGACCTGGCAGATGCGCTTAATAATAATGTTATTGCAGGAGCTGGAATTGATGTGTTACCGGTGGAACCACCCCCTGCAGGCAACCCGCTATTTACTGCAAAGAATTGTATTATCACCCCGCATATTGCATGGGCAACAAAGGAAGCAAGAGGCCGGTTAATGCAAATAACTGTTGCCAACCTTGCCTCATTCCTGGATGGTAAACCAGTTAACGTGGTAAATAAATAAGTGGTAAATGTTTGGACGAATCTAAAGTGTAACATTGATAATTGATCTTTGCGTATTCGCACCAGGTAAACATTTTTGTTAAACAGGCTTAAAGCAGGTGAAGGAACAGTGGTCTCAAAAAAATTACTGAAAATTTCTTTTACAGAAATTGGGTGTGCAAAGTTTTCTGGTTAATTGAAAATACTGATTCAACCTATACGCCGGGAGTCCGGGAATTTTGTGACAATGGAAGCATAACAAAAAAAGTACGTTTAGGAATCCATTTATTAGAAATATAAATACTACTACAATGAAGAATAAAAAAATAGGATGGATTGGTACCGGTTTAATGGGAAACCCTATGGTAAAACATTTACTGAATGCCGGTTACACAGTGGGTGTACACAACCGTACAAAAGCAAAGGCAACTGACCTGGTAGAAATGGGCTGTACATGGTATAATACACCTGCTGAGCTTGCAGCCAATAGTGAAATTATTGTAACCATTATTGGTTTTCCAAAGGATGTGGAGGAATGTTATTTTGGTGAACAGGGAATATTTAAAACAATAAAACCCGGAACCATTTTAATTGATATGACCACTACCAAACCGCTTCTTGCAATAAAAATAGCTGACCAGGCAGAAGAGGTTGGTGCTGCATTTATTGATGCGCCTGTTTCAGGAGGACAGCTGGGTGCTATCAATGGAAATCTTTCTATCATGATAGGAGGAAAAAAAGAAGTGGTTGATTCAATGCTTCCCCTTTTCCAGGCATTTGGAAAAAATATGGTTTACCAGGGAAAAGCCGGTGCGGGGCAGCACACAAAAATGTGTAACCAGATTACTATTGCGGGTACCTTAATCGGTGTTTGCGAAGGCCTGATCTATGGATTGAAGGCAGGACTGGATTTAAATACCATGTTAGAATCAATTACAAAAGGTGCAGCCGGCTGCTGGAGCCTTGATGTACTGGCTCCAAAGATTATAAAGGGGGATTACTCGCCTGGTTTTTCCATAGATAATTTTGTAAAGGATCTTACCATCGCACTGGAGGAAGCTGAAGCAATGAGGTTGTCATTGCCAGGACTTGCATTGGTAAAACAATTATATATAAGTATCCAGGCAATGGATAAGGGCTCATGTGGTAACCAGGCACTGTACCTTGCGCTCGAAAAACTTTCCAATATGGATATAAGTAAAACGAATTAAATTATAGTCAGCTTTTTTATGCATATTCTCATTGCACCCAATGCTTTTAAAAACAGCCTTACTGCTGAAGAAGTAGCTGCAGCTATCAGGGAAGGGCTTATGCAAAGCAAGCTTGATTGCGATTGTGAATGTTTTCCAATAGGCGATGGTGGCGATGGTACGGCAGCGCTGATTATAAAAAAATGCGGCGGTCTGGTAGTGAATTCAACGGTCCATGACCCATTCGGAAAAGAGATTAATACCAGCTTTGGCTTAATAGATGAAGGCAAAACTGCTGTTATAGAAATGGCAGATGCTTCCGGGTTGCGTTTGCTGAAACCTGATGAATTGAATCCGCTGCTGGCAAATTCTTTTGGCACTGGTGAACAAATAAAAATGGCACTTGATAAAGGAGTAAAAAAAATAATTATTGGAATGGGCGGTTCTGCTACAGTAGATGGCGGATGTGGAATGTTGAAAGCACTGGGTGTTCGTTTCCTGAATGCAAATGGTTTGGAGCTAAGCGGTCTGCCCGCAAATTTTATTGACCTGGCTTCAATCGATTTATCGGAGCTGGATAACAGGGTATTAAAAACAGAATTGATTGTTCTTTGTGATGTAGATAATCTTTTGTTGGGAGATAATGGCGCTGCAGCCATGTTCGGTCCGCAAAAAGGCGCATCAGCAGAAGGCGTGGTTCAATTGAATTCCGCGCTGGCAAAGTTTGCTGCTGTTTCCCTCCGGCAAACCGGAAAAGATATGGCTGTCATAAAGTATGGTGGTACGGCCGGTGGCGCTTCCGCAGGTTTATTTACATTCTTTAACGCAAAACTTGTAAACGGAATAGACTATTTTCTTACACTTACAGGTTTCGGAAAATCATTGGAAAAAGCAGCACTGGTGGTAACGGGAGAGGGCAGTATTGATGAACAAACATTGCAGGGAAAGGGTCCGTATGGTGTGGCATACCGTGCAAAAGATAAAGGGCTTCCGGTGATTGGCCTTGCTGGTAAAATTCCTTTAGAAAGAAATGATGCGCTGCAAAAATATTTTGATGTGCTGATGGCAATAGGACATGAACCGCTTGATTTGCAGGCCGCACTGGCTGTTACCAAAAGTAACCTGGTCCGAACGGCTGCAGCATTGGGCAATTTACTTGCCATCAACAAACCTCCTTTTTAACATGTTACATGCATTAATGGATATGCATATGTATAACTTCTTTAACGGTTAAAGTTATTATGAAAAAATGAAGATAATATTGTGGTTTACCTGCTTAGCGGAACGCGTTATCAGCAGGCATAAGGCCAGATCCTTTTGTCCTTCCATTTGAAAAAAATATAGAAATTAATTGGTTTAAATAATAGTTTGCTTTTCAAAATAAAAATTATTGCTGGTTTATATATTGTTGGATTGTTAAATTACCTGTTATGACTGTCGCACTTTTTATACCCTGTTATGTTAACCAGTTTTACCCCAATGCTGCAAAAGCAAGTTTACACTTGTTGCAAAAATTAGGCGTTGATGTTGTCTATCCTGCCAAACAAACCTGTTGCGGGCAACCAATGGCAAATTCAGGATTTGAACATCTTTCACAGGGTTGCAATGATCTTTTTATAGAAAATTTTTCCGGCTTTGATTATATAGTAGCGCCTTCGGCAAGTTGTGTGTTGCATGTTAAAGAACACCTCGCTTCCGATAAAAACCCGGAGCAGGCCGCAGTTATCCGTACAAAAATATATGAGCTTGTTGAGTTCTTAACTGATGTGTTGAAAGTTGAGAAGCTGGATGCAGTATTTCCACATAAGGTAGGGCTGCATCATAGCTGTCATGGATTAAGGGGACTTTATTTATCACAGATGAGTGAGCTGAATGCACCACCGTTTTCAAAACCGCAACAATTATTGAACATGGTGAAGGGACTTGAACAGGTGACGTTGGACCGGCAGGATGAATGCTGTGGATTTGGTGGCACTTTTTGCATTGCTGAAGAAGCGGTATCGGTAAAAATGGGAAAAGACAGGGTAACTGATCATACAAAAAATGGTGCAGAATATATTACCTCTTCCGATCTTTCCTGCCTGATGCACCTTGAAGGAATTCTTCACCGGAATAAAAGTGCGGTTAAAATAATACATATTGCTGAAATCTTAAATGCTCAATTATGAAGCACCCTAAAACACCCGATCATGCGGTTCTTGCAGAAGCCTTTATTAAAGATGAAGAACGTGTAGACTGGCATGATGGGGCACTCTGGTACATCAGGGAAAAACGCGACATTGCTTCAAAGCAAATTCCTGAATGGGAACAACTGCGTGAAGCAGCATCTGCTATCAAAAGCAATGTAATCTCCAACCTGCATGATTATCTTTTGCAGTTTGAAGCTAATCTTACAAAAAATGGTGTTACAGTACATTGGGCGGCTGATGCTGAGGAGCACAACGCTATTGTATATGCTATATTGAAAGCAAAGGAAATTGCCCAGATGGTAAAAAGTAAGTCGATGCTAACAGAAGAATGCCAGTTGAATGAATACCTGGAAGAACGCGGCATCGAAGTAATTAATTCTGACCTGGGGGAATATATTCAGCAAATTGATAAGGAACCACCCAGCCACATTGTACTTCCCTGTATTCATAAAAGAAAAGAAGAAATTGGCGAACTGTTTCATAAACACCTGGGAACTGAAAAGGGATTATCTGATCCAACATTATTAACAAGGGTAGCCCGTAAACATTTGCGCAATGTATTTCTTACAAGGCGCGGGGCACTTACCGGGGTAAACTTTGCGATCGCAGAAACAGGCGAATATGTGGTATGTACCAATGAAGGCAATGCAGATATGGGTGCTCATTTATCAGAAGTACAGATTGCTTCTATGGGACTTGAGAAATTGATACCACAAAAAAAGCACCTGGCAATATTCTTAAGGCTGCTTGCAAGAAGCGCCACCGGTCAGCCCATTACTATTTATTCAAGTCATTATAAAAAACCACGCCCGGCACAGGAAATGCATTTGATATTAGTTGACGCAGGAAGAACACGGCAACTCGGGCGGGTTGATTTCAGGGATTCTTTAAAATGCATTAAGTGTGGCAGCTGTATGAATACATGCCCGGTATATAGAAAAAGTGGTGGCCTCAGCTACCATAATACTATATCGGGGCCCATCGGCGCTATCCTCGCACCTAATCTCGACATGAAAAAACATGCGGATCTGCCATATGCTTCTACCTTGTGCGGATCGTGTTCCAATGTTTGCCCGGTAAAGATTAATATTCATGGGCAGTTGTATAAATGGCGGCAGGAGATTGTGAAAGAAGGCTATGCAGCCAATACAAAAGCCCTCAGCATGAGAGCAATGGCGTGGACATTATCATCGCCCGGAAATTTTGGAAACGCCGGTAAAACGGGAAGATGGTTTTTGCACAACATTCCATTTGTAGTCAATAACAGGTTCAATCCATGGTTTAAACAACGTGATATGCCCGAAGGTTCGAAAGAATCATTTACTACCTGGTATGCCAAAAATAAACAAAATGAAAAAAAGGAATAATTGTAGAAGCTG
>JBDSOC010000186.1:0-15855 GCA_039915085.1 Chitinophagaceae bacterium | reverse complement strand
GATGGTAACCTGGAGGCCATTGCGTTTATTAAAGACCTGAATGAAACCACTTTCCGTGATTTTCCAGATGTGCAAATGATAGCCGAAGAATCTACCGACTGGCCGGGTGTTTCCAATCCCACATTTGCCGGTGGCCTTGGCTTTGGCATGAAATGGATGATGGGCTGGATGCATGATACACTGGATTATTTTAAACTGGATCCCATCGCCCGCCAGCACAGCCAGGATAAACTTGCTTTTAGCATGATGTATTATTATGATGAAAATTTTATGCTCCCGCTCAGCCACGATGAAGTGGTACATGGTAAATCACCCATGCTTAATAAAATGCCGGGAGATGACTGGCAAAAATTTGCCAACCTTCGTTTAATGTATAGCTATATGTTTACACACCCGGGAGGTAAATTATTATTTATGGGCAATGAGTTTGGCAGCACTTCTGAGTGGAATTATAAAAGTGAACTTCCATGGGAATTATTGAAATACGACTCACATAAAATGTTAAAAGATTGCGTTAGAGATTTGTGTATCCTGCTAAGGAATGAGCCTGCTATGTACGAGAAACAATTTAAAAAGGAAGGTTTTGAATGGATTGATCTTGACCACCGGCAGGAATCTGTTATTGTATACCGCCGCAAGGGAATATTACCGGAAAATGACCTGCTGGTAATATTAAATATGACACCTGTTGTAAGAAGAGACTGGAAAGTATACACACATGATAAGGAAACCTGGAGCGAAATTTTTAACAGTGATGCTAAAAAGTACTGGGGAACCGGGGATGTATTTAACCCATCGCCGGAGGTAAAACTGGTTGATAAAAACAGCCGGCGATTTGAAATAAATGTGCATTTACCTGCGTTAGGGGCTATCGTGCTTAAATAACGCACTTCATTAACTACGGATACTCAAAAGCCATGAAAACCCTGTTTTTAATATTAATAATATCCTTACCGGCAGCGTGTTTTTCGCAAAATGCGGACAGTACCGCTTATTTTTTACAAAAAGGAAATGAAGCAAAACAAGGGCTACTGTACATGGTAGCCGCACAGCATTACAAAAAAGCCATTCAGTTTGATGCAGGCAATACAGCAGCGCAGCGTGAACTGGGCAATGTTTCACTTGAAATGCGCAGGTTTCCTGAGGCCATTCTTGCCTATGGGGAAGTGATCAAAAAAGAACCCAATGACCCGGTGGCCACAGAAAACCTGGCCAGTTTGTATTTCTCTACGCGCCGCTGGAACGACGCAATTGTAACCGCTAAAAAAATGCAGCAACTGAAAATTGGCAAAAACACTGATTATATTATTGGAAAGAGCTACGCTGAACTGGAAGATTACGGACAGTCATATACTTATTTGCAGGTAGCTGCCAAACAAGACAGTACCAATGCTGATATACCATATACCATTGGCCGCAACTTTGTTGAAATGAGCAACTACCGCAATGCTGCTCCATTTTTTATAAAAGCTATTACTTTAGATACTACCAAACCGCGCTGGGTGTATGAGTGCGCCCTTAACTATGCCGCCATCCCCGATGATAAAACAGCCATAAAATATTATTTGCTTGCTGCAGACAGGGGATACAAAACAGATAATGATTATGTAGAGAACCTGTCCATCTCCTATGAAGGCGCTGGCCAGCTTGACAAATGTATTGAGATGCTGAAAAAGGTGCTGGAAAAGAAGCCTGCGGATCTTTCTTTGCTCAATGGCATAGCGCAACTATATTATAAAACAGGCAAATACCAGGATGCCATTGACAACTGGGATAAAATACTTGGGTACGATAAACAAAATGCCAAAGCGCTTTATATGGTAGGCATGGCTTACCAGAAAAAAGGCGATAAAGATAAAGGAATGCAACTCTGCGACAAGGCCATACAAATGGATCCCACACTGGCCAGTCTCAAAGAGAAAAAAGGGAATATGGGTTTATAGAGCTAAGAGGCTAAGAAAAAGAAAGAGAGAAAGCGAAAAAATGCATAATTATCTTCAGGTCATCCCGGAGTACAGGATCTCAATAATTTGCAGCAAGAGAATTTAAAGCGGACCAACCGAACCACTTTTCATAAAGAAAAAATCAAACAAATAATCCTCCTAATCCGCGCAAATACGGGCCTGTTATGTATTTCGTATAATTTAAGTAAATCATCTGCAAACTTCATTAATTAATCCAGGAACTATCCGGTAAGGGGAAGCCTGCGCAGAATTGATTTTTTTAAAGAATCTATTAACTCTTCGATACTAATCCTTGATATACGGATAGTGTGTATCACTTCCTGACGGGATGCTTTTGTAATTTTTTGGATGAACTGCATCTGTTCTTCACTGTATTTTAATGTTGAATTTTGCATACTTAATAGAAGGGAAATATGATGCCAGTCCCTTTGATAAGCAGTTACACCTATAAATGAAATAGAATAACACGAGTTAGCTCAAATATTCCTGTTACTTGGTTTTCTATTGCTGTATTATGTAGAGGAAATGCCCCCTTTACAGGCATCATCTGACCGTATAGTATAATTGTATTTTCCCTGTTTAGAAAGTAATCTTATTCAATAGAAACTGGCAGTAAAGCCTGCCTGTTTTAAATAATATAAATCGCATAGTTTAGACAAATTTATGCAAACGATTGCTACGTTAAAAACCCCGGCTTTTATAAGTTATTGGTTTATATTTATGGAAAACCCATTCATAATATGCCGGAACCAATAAAAGCTGATAACAAAGCGCATCTGCACGTATCGGAAGACGAGAAGCGGCTGGCTGCATTGGGGTATAAACAGGAGTTAAACAGGTCATGGTCCGGGTTTTCCAATTTTGCTATTTCGTTTTCAGTTATATCAATCCTAAGTGGTTGCTTCACTACTTTTTCGCAAGCATGGAACAATGGCGGACCCATCGCTATTTCTATTGGCTGGCCTATAATTTCCTGCCTGATATTAATTATAGGTTTGAGTATGGCCGAACTGGCCTCCGCTTATCCAACATCCGGTGGTATTTACTGGTGGGCATCAAAGCTCGGTGGTGCCAAAGCAGGCTTTTATACCGGCTGGCTTAATTTAATCGGGCTGCTGGCCATTACTGCGTCAGTTGTATACGGGGTAGCTATATTTTTAAACATTGTACTGGGCACTTACTTTCCAGATTATGCTACAGCTTTTTTAGGAGGCGATAATATACACCAGCAGTTTTTCTGGTTCCTGATTATTATGGTAATCAGCACCATATTAAACTGTTTTAGCAGCCAGGTGCAGGCCATGCTAAATAATGTTTCAGTATGGTGGCATGTGTTTGGTGCAGCACTGGTAATTGCTATTCTAATTATAACTCCCAAAGATCATCAAAATCTAAAATGGATTTTCACCCAGCAAATTAATAATTCCGGATTTTCTAACGGCAATGTTTATTGGTTTTATGTATTGCCCCTTGGTTTTTTATTAACCCAGTACACCATTACAGGTTTTGATGCATCGGCACACCTGAGCGAAGAAACACAAGGTGCGCATTTAACTGCTGCCAAAGGAATCTGGCAATCCATTTTTTATTCGGCCATTGGTGGTTATATATTGTTGCTGGCATTTTTATCCGTCGCTACAAAACCGGATGTTGTCAATTCACTGGATCCCGCAATAAATGCCTATGGCAGAGGTTCTGTAATAACTATTCTTGAAAATGCATTAAGCCCGCTGATGTTTAAAATGGTGCTGCTTATTTCTACCGGCGGGCAATTGTTTTGCGCCATCGCCTGCCTCACTTCCTGCTCGCGTATGATGTTTGCGTTTTCGCGTGATGGTGCTGTGCCGGGTCACAGCTACTGGGCCAAAGTAAATAAGCGTCATATCCCTGTAAATGCAATACTGGCATCTGCTTTCACTGGTATACTCATCACCCTTCCCGCATTGTGGAAAAGCCCGGGTGGTATACCTACAGCATTTTATGCAGTTGTTTCCATTGGTGTTATTGGACTTTACATGGCATTCTTTATCCCCGTTTGGTTGCGCTGGCGCGCAGGCGATAGTTTTGGTGCCGGAGAGTGGAACCTGGGAAAACATTATAAATGGATGAACCTGGTTGCTATGATTGAAATAGCCATTATGTGCGTTTATTTCATTTTGCCTTTTGAACCAGCCGCTGTTCCGGGCAATGAAAACTTTAGCTGGCTGGCAGTTAACTATGCACCTATACTGGTGGGATTAACATTATTATTCCTTTGGATATGGTGGCATTTGTCTGTAAAAAAATGGTTTAAAGGACCAATAAAACAAATAGGATAAGAAATAAAAAATAATCAATTGCTGATTTTGAGATTTGCGTGATTAACGTGCCACGGTCAATTCAATTTGGAGAACTGCTTCAGATCTTAAACGCGGAAAGATAATAACGCTCAGCAAAAAAATATCAAAATCACTTATCACAAAATCAATAAATGTCCACCTTGCTACAGGATCAAAGACTTATTGCATGGATCAGGCAGATGCCTGCACTGTCCTGCGTAACTGACATTTCAATATTGGGCGGCGGACTCAGCAATAAAAATTACCGGATTGATACAAATACCGGTACCTGCGTAATGCGTGTAAGTGATACGGCACCAGAGCTGCTGGGCATTAACCGGCTGAATGAAAGAATAAATTCACAAAGAGCCCATGAAGCAGGTGTTGGTCCTGCTGTAATTGATTCACTACTGCACGAAGGTGTGTTACTGATTGCCTGGATCAATGCACAAACCCTGCATCCGGCAGACATGCATGGCAATAAGCATTTATTAAAAAGAATGGCTGCAGCCTTGCAACGGTTGCATGCAGCTCCGGCTTTTGCGGGAACTTTTCATTTTCCTTCGCTCCGTAAAAAATATTTAAATACAGTTATACAAAAAAATTACTTTTTGCCTGAAAAATATTTACAAGTTGAACCATTGATCACCGCACTTGAAGATGCCTTGGCGGCCAATGCTGAACCATTGGTTTCATGCAATAACGATTTGCTGGCAGAAAATTTTATGGATGATGGTGATAAGATCTGGATTATTGACTATGAATATTCAGGTCAGAATGAAGCATCTTTTGAAATTGGCAACCTGGCCAGTGAAAGCGGTCTGTCTGAACAAGACATAACAACTCTTTGAGAAGCCTATTGGCAAAAAAATTTACCGGAAAAAATAGCCAGGGCCCGTGCATGGTCAATGATTGCCAGGTTTGGCTGGGTAATGTGGGCCTCCATTCAGTCAGCCGTTTCAACCATTGATTTTGATTTTAAAACATGGGGAATCAAAAAATGGAACACCGTGTTGCCCGAACTGATGAGCGATAATTATTATTCAATTTTAAATGCAATAAAGCAAGCGCATTCATGAATAAATTACCTGAACAGGCAAGTATCGTAATTATTGGCGGCGGCGTGGCTGGTGCATCCATCGCCTATCACCTGGCATTAAAAGGACAAACAGATGTGGTGATCATTGAACGTAGTGAATTAACCAGCGGTTCTACTTTTCATTCGGCAGGGCTGGTAGGACAATTAAGAGGTTCTGTAACCCTTACTTCTATGATGATGTATGGAGCAGCGCTGTATAGAAAATTGGCGCAGCACCCTGAGACCGACCCCGGCTGGATAGAATGCGGTGGCATACGTGTGGCATGTACACCGGAAAGGGTGCAGGAATTAAAGAGACAAGTCGCATGGGCCACTACATTCGGTCTGCCGCTGGAAGAGATATCCCCGGAGCGTGCAAAAGAACTTTTCCCGCTGATGTCTACCGAAAAAGTGCTGGCCGCTACCTATTTGTCAACTGATGGCTACCTGGATCCGAGTTTGCTTTGTAATTCACTGGCCAATGAAGCCAAAAGAATGGGCGTAAAAATATTTCAGCAAACACGTGTAACGGGCATCAGCACACGCGGCAACCAGGTGGTTTCAGTTATTACGGATAAAGGAATCATCAAAACAGAAAAAGTGGTGGCTGCCTGTGGTTTTTATACTCCGGCAATTGCCCGTATGCTGGATGTAAGGGTTCCTATTGTACCCATGAGCCATCAATACCTGGTTACCGGCGCATTCAGGCAGATCGAAAAAAATGCGCCGCGCTTACCCACGCTCCGCGATCCCGATCACCTGGTATACTACCGCGAAGATGGCGCAGGCCTTTTAATGGGTGGCTATGAAAGACATTCAGCACCGGCTTTTTTAAACAGTGAGCTGGTTGACGAAGTGCCAAAAGATTTTAATGGAAAATTATTGACGGAAGATTGGGAACGGATGGAAGAAATAATGATCAACTCTTCATTGCGTGTGCCGGCTATGGCTACTGCACCCATCCGCAAAATGATTAATGGCCCCGAAGCATTTACACCTGATAATGAATTTTGTCTCGGCCCCACAGCTGTTAAAGGCTTTTTTATTGCAGCAGGCTTTTGTGCGCATGGTATTGCAGGTGCAGGTGGTATTGGCAGAGAAATGGCGGCCTGGTTGGTTGATGGTCACCCCACACTGGATTTATGGGAGATGGATGTGCGCAGGTTTGGCGCACAATACAAGTCTTACTCGTATACGCTGGCAAGGGTAGTGGAGAACTATGAAATGTATTATGATATCCGTTACCCGGGTGACGACCGCAAGGCTGGCAGACCATTGAAGATGAGTTCAGCCTATGAATGGCATAGGAATAATGGGGCGGTTTTTGGTGAAAAATCAGGCTGGGAGAGAGTAAATTATTATACCACCAATGAAAATCCTGCGTATGAATCATTGCGTCCCGCAGGATGGGCCGGTAAAAACTGGAGCACGGCCATTGTTACTGAATCGCTGGCCACCAGGGAGAAGCTTGGGTTGTTTGATGAATCTTCTTTTTCTAAAATAGAGATTTCCGGACCAGGGGCGGGCGCTTTTTTAGAAGACCTTTGTTCCAATACAGTAAATAAAGGAACAGGATCTGTAACGTATACGCAAATGCTTAATAGTCGTGGAGGTATTGAAAGTGATATAACCGTTACACAAACAGGCAACAATATTTTCCGCATGATTTCTGGTACATCTTTACATACACACGACTGGGCCTGGCTGAATGATCATTTACCGGATAACGGTTCGGTATCTATTAAAAACGTAACAGCTTCCCTTACCTGCTTTGGGGTATGGGGGCCAATGGCAAGAGATATGATGGCACAACTGACAGATATTGATTTGTCGACAGTGGCAATGCCCTTTTTAAGTATGCGTGAAGCGGTTATTAAGGGAATACCGGTGCAGCTGGTGCGGGTAACTTTTGTGGGTGAACTGGGATATGAAGTGTATGCTGATGCCGGAAAAGGTTTGGAACTATGGGAATTATTATGGCAAGCCGGCCAGTCGTATGGCATGATTGCCTGCGGATACAAAGCGATTGATGCGTTAAGAGCAGAAAAAGGATACTTATACTGGGGAGCAGATATTACGCCCGAAGAAACACCCTTTGAAGCAGGATTGAATTTTGCCATAGCAAAAAATAAAGCTTTCAAAGGCAAAGAAGCCCTGCTTGAAAAGACGGTAAAGAAAAAACTGGTGACTATATTATTAGAAGATGCACGCGCAGTGGTATTAAGCAATGAGCCGGTTAAAGTGGCTGGTAAGGTATCGGGCCGCGTTACTTCCGGAGGTTACGGCGCCTATATTGGCTCATCAATAGCTTTTGCCTATCTGCCCGTAGAACTTTCAGCAGTGGAAACTGATGTTGAGATACTTGTGTTCGGCAACTGGATAAAAGGAAAAATTGCCAAAGGGCCATTGTATGATCCAAAGGGATTGCGGGTACGGATCTGACATTGGCGATGGCTTTGACAACAGTTTTTTAGTATTTATGGACCAGGAAATCGCACAGGCGGATGCATAAAACTGAAGCTATTTGATTTGAACATCGGCTCTGCCTGGTAAAAATTTCAAAAGCCCTGCAACCAATTTAACAATACGCGCACACTTATGAACAACCTTCAATAATTGGGTTTCCTGTGCGCATTATTCAAAAGATTTGGTTGTAAATGCCCGTTAGTCTACAAAGAATGTGGAATTATATGCTCAAATTTCCTGCATTTTATAAAATTTTATAACAAATAATAAAAAAAAATAAAATTTGGGGGTTGTGGTATCATTCTTGGTTCATGCGGGTTATTACTAATTAAAATATGAAATCATGAAAAAATTATTTATTATCGGCAGCGCATTAATCGCATTTACTGCAGTTAATTATATCGCAGGCAACAATACAGATGTATACGCTAATTCAGTTGCATCTATGGACACAGTTCCAAAGAAAGACACAACAAAGAAGAGAGATTCAATCGCTTTTCAGTCAAATGAAAACACCGCTTTCTTAGCAAGTATGGATACTGTTCCAAAGAAAGACACATCAACGAAAAAAGACTCAATTGCATTTGCATCAAACCAGCATTCCTCATTCTTAGCAAGTATTGATACTGTTCCAAAGAAAGACACATCAACAAAAAAAGATTCTTTATTTCTTGCAATGAGGTAGTCGATTTTTTGTAATTAAAAAATAATGTTTGTGTGCCTGAATATATAATCAGCACGTAATATCTTTTTTTCAACCCCCGGGTAATAAAAACATTTAAAGGTTTTAGGTACCCGGGGTTTTTTATGTTCTGCAGCGCCTGTTATATGATTCTTCATAATGATAATAAAGAAATTTTAATATCCGGCTATTGTTAATCCTGTTTGGTCTATTTTTGCTCCTCATTACCCAAAAGTTGAAGTGAGTGACACAACAAATGCCAAATCATCGTTCCAAAGCCGGTTTCAAAAATCTTTACTGTTTTTTAGCCCTCACTTTATTTATATTCCAGGTTTCTTTTTCCCAGAATAAATTTACCATCAGTGGATACGTAAAAGATTCTCTCACCGGTGAAACACTTATTGGAGCTACTTTGCAGGCGGGGTTGAAGGGCCGGGGTGTAAACAGTAATGCCTATGGCTTTTATTCTATTACACTGGATGCCGGAGATTATGATGTCTCCTGTTCTTTTGTTGGATACCAGAGCCGGCAATTGGTTGTTCACTTATCCGCCAACCAATCTTTCAATTTTTTATTGCCACCCAGGGCCACAGCCAGTGAAGAAGTGATTGTGTATGCTAAACGCCGTGACGAAAACGTAAAGAATGCACAAATGGGACGGTTTGATTTATCTGTTGCCCGGGTAAAAGCATTGCCAGTTTTATTGGGTGAAGTTGATCTTTTAAAAACACTTCAATTATTACCAGGCATCCGCAACGCCGGTGAAGGCAATACGGGACTTTATGTACGTGGGGGTGGGCCCGATCAAAACCTGATCATATTAGATGATGCAGTAGTGTATAATACCGGTCATTTGTTTGGGTTCTTTTCTATATTTAATTCGGACGCTATAAAAAATGTGACCCTTATTAAAGGTGGTATGCCGGCACAATATGGCGGCAGGCTGTCATCTGTTTTAGATGTGGCCATGAAAGATGGTAATGTCAATAAATTCCAGGTGGACGGTGGCATTGGTTTAATTGCATCCAGGCTTTCTATACAAGGGCCCATTAAAAAAGATAAAGCATCATTTATAGTCTCTGCCCGGCGCACTTATATTGATGTGCTGGTAAAACCATTTATACCAAAAAGCAGCGAGTTTTCAGGTTCAGGCTATTATTTTTATGATCTTAACACAAAAGTGAATTATAAAATTTCGGAAAAAGACAGGCTTTACCTCAGCGGTTATTTTGGAAAAGATGTTTTTGATTTCAGGAACAGCCGCCGTTCTTTCAGCGCCAATATACCGTGGGGAAATGCTACAGCCACATTACGGTGGAACCATGTTTTTAACCAGCGCTTATTTGCCAATACTACCCTGGTGTACAACAAATACAATTTTTCTTTTAATGCTTCTCAGAATAATTTCAACATAAAGCTTGCTTCAGGTATAAAAGATCTTAATGGGAAAGTAGATTTTGATTATTATCCTGCGCCGCAGCATAAGATTAAATTCGGCGGACTGTACACCCACCATACATTCACACCCAACGTACTAAGCGGCAACCAGGATAGTACCCAGTTTACACCCAACAATGCAAATAACAAATATGCAAATGAAGCTGCTTTATACCTGCAGGATGATTGGGAACTGAGTGATAAACTAAAGCTTAACCTGGGGCTTCGCTACAGCAGCTTTATGCAGGTAGGGCCTTATACAAAATATACCGAAGACGCCAATGGCAATAAATTAGACAGCACCAGGTATGGCAGGGGAGACAAGGTAAAAACGTATGGCGGACTGGAACCACGCATTACCCTGCGGTATGCTATCAACGATCAGACATCTTTAAAAGCGGCAGTAACAAGGAACCTGCAGTATATACACCTTGTTAGCAATGCAGGATCTACACTGCCAACAGATTTATGGGTGCCAAGTACCTATTATGTACAACCGCAGATAGCGTGGCAATATGCGGCTGGCGTTTTCAAAAATTTTAAAGATAATACCTACGAAACATCACTGGAAGTTTACTACAAAGACATGCGCAACCAGATTGAATACAAAGAAGGATATACGCCTTCCCTGTCTGACCCTGAGAAACAATTTGTTTTTGGAAAAGGCTGGAGCTATGGAGCCGAAGTATACATCGGCAAAAATAAAGGACGGTTAACCGGTTGGCTGGGTTATACATTAAGCTGGACCTATCGCAAATTTCCGCAGCTGAATGGTGGTGAACAATATTTTGCAAAATACGACAGGCGCCATGACCTTTCTATAGTTGCAACTTATGAACTGAATAAAAAATGGAAACTCTCCGCAGTATTTGTATATGGAACCGGCAACGCTACTACATTACCAGAACGTTTTTATATTATTGGTGGTGTATTAACCCAGGAATACAGTAAGGTCAACCAGTATCGTCTTCCTGCCTATCACCGTCTTGATTTTGCCGCCACCTATACACCCATACCCAAACGCAAAAAGAAGGTGCAGGGCAGTTGGGTATTTAGTATTTATAATCTTTACAGCCGCGCCAATCCTTATTTTATTTATTTTGATCAAACCGGTAGCCCTTACGATAATACGCTAAAGGTAGAAGCCCGCCAGGTATCATTATTTCCTGTAATACCTGCTATTACTTATAACTTTCATTTTTAAGGTAAGAGATTAAAGGATCATGCATTGGAGGTGCGCGCTAAGCTAGACATGGAGTAAGCTGGCAGAATAGTGGAAACAACCGGTGATGATGGCTAAAATCATTTGGTATTGAAATCACTTTTGGGGAGCCTGCGCAACCATTCACAAAATCCAAAGATCAGCAATTATACAATTACCTTGATCGTTCGCCTGATGGTATGCGCTTTGTGGGTTAGCTCCTGCTTTTCATTGCTGAGTATAGTAATGTGGCCCATTTTACGGCCGGCTTTGGTTGTTTTCTTTCCATAAATATGCACAAATACATTGTCCATTCCCAGCACTTCATTAATGCCATCATATTTTGCATCACCTTCACATCCCTCTGCACCCAGCAAGTTTACAATGGCAGCAGGTAAAATATGATCGGTGTTGCCAAGCGGATAGCCAAGCATAATGCGCCAGAGCATATCAAATTGTGAACTGTAATTGCCTTCTATGGTATGGTGACCGCTATTGTGTACGCGGGGCGCTGTTTCATTTACATATACTTCACCATTCCTGTCAATAAAAAATTCTACTGCAAAAATGCCGGGACTTTTCAGGTTTTTTACGAGAGTGATGGCAATGGCCTCTATTTTCCAGCAGGCTTTATCGGGTATATCTGCAGGACTTATCTGGTAATCCAGCAGGTTAAGGTCTTTATTAAAAACCATATCAACAGCAGGGTAGAGGGCAGTTTCTCCTTTTTCATTGATAGCAACAATCTGTGCTATTTCTTTTTGTATCTCAATCATCTTTTCCAGTATAGCAGGCGCATCAAATCCTTTGCTGATGTCTTCTTTTTTCCTGATAACCTGTACGCCACGCCCATCGTATCCACCTTCTGCTATTTTATGCACAGCCGGCAAAAATATTTGCTGGTTATTCAGTTCATGTAAATTTTTGGTGATTACATAGGGTGCTGTTGGCAACTGGTGGTCTTTGTAAAATTGCTTTTGCAGTATTTTGTTTTTTATAATGCGCAGTGCCGATGGTTTGGGAAATACTTTTACGCCTTCGCTTTCCAATTTTTCCAGGGCATCTTCATTTACGCTTTCAATTTCAATGGTAATGGAATTGAGCCCTTTTCCAAAATTATATACGTCGTCAAAATTGCGGATATCGCCTTGTGTAAAATGATGGCACAGATGTGCTGCCGGGCATTCTGGATCGTTTTCCATTAAAAATGTTTCCACCGGGTAATTAGCTGCTGCCTGTAATAACATTCTTCCCAACTGTCCGCCGCCCAGGATCCCTGCTTTTTGCATATATTCTCTTTATACGGTAAAAATAAGCTAAGACGGTGGTAACTGGTAAAAACCGTGCTATATGTTTAAAGTAATTTTCTACCTTCGTATTCTTCTGCAAAAGGGAAATTATGCGGCCAGATTATCCTCATAAAATGTTTAATGATAAGCGCCTGAACTATGTGCTGCTGATAGAATCGCTGGCAATGGATCCGATGTCAATTACTCAGTGGAGTTAAAAAGGTATAGGTTTTTTTAATTATCCCAGGCTGCTGAATAAAGCCATACGGCACAAGGGTGCGACGCAAGAATGCTGAATGGAATTCCAAATGCTCATTACAAAAAAACAATTATGTCTGCCATACAAACCATTAATAATACACCAGCACTGCAGGAAGATTTTTTACCCTTGGAGGGAACAGACTATGTAGAATTTTATGTGGGTAATGCCAAACAGGCGGCACATTTTTATAAAACGGCTTTTGGTTTCCAGAGTCTTGCCTATGCCGGTCCTGAGACCGGAGTAAAAGAAAAAGCCAGCTATGCAGTAAGACAAAACAAACTCACATTTGTATTTACTACGCCATTGCGCAGCGGCAATGAAATGGCAGACCATATTAATAAACATGGTGATGGTGTAAAGGTGATCGCGTTAAAAGTGGAGGATGCAGCAGGTGCCTGGAAAGAAACAACCAGCAGGGGGGCAAAAGAATACATGGCACCGGTAATAATAAAAGATGAATCCGGTGAAGTTGTTTTAAGTGGCATTCATATTTATGGTGATACCGTACATGTATTTGTGGAGCGAAAGAATTATACAGGCGTATTTCTGCCCGGCTACCGGGAATGGGTAACTGCTTATAATCCGCCGTCAACCGGTTTGCAGTATGTGGATCATTGTGTAGGTAATGTTGGCTGGAACCAGATGAACCCATGGGTGAAATTTTATGAGCAGGTAATGGGCTTTCGGAATATTTTAAGTTTTGATGACAATGATATTTCAACCGAATATTCTGCGCTGATGAGCAAGGTGATGAGCAATGGAAACGGTTTTGTGAAATTTCCCATCAATGAACCGGCAGAAGGAAAGAAAAAAAGCCAGGTGGAAGAATACCTGGATTTTTATAATGGCGAGGGTTGCCAGCATGTGGCGCTGGCCACCAATAATATCGTGGAAACAGTGACTGATTTGCAAAACCGTGGAGTGGAATTTTTGAAGATCCCATCATCTTATTATGATGATTTGCTGAGCCGCATAGGGCATATTGACGAAGATTTGGCGCCCTTGAAAGAACTGGGCATTCTGGTTGACCGTGACGATGAAGGTTACCTGTTGCAAATATTCAGTAAGCCCGTAGAAGACAGGCCTACCCTGTTTTTTGAAATTATTCAGCGCAAGGGGGCGAAAAGTTTTGGAAAGGGCAATTTTAAGGCTTTGTTCGAAGCCATTGAGCAAGAGCAGGAGGCGAGGGGCAATTTGTAGCGCCGGGGAATTGGGATCAGGGTCATTTAATCAGGGCTGATCTTAACCATCCCCAAATCTTAGATGGATTGCAATAAACAGCATAAAAGACTGATTATTAATTAGAAATTCCTGGTTTCGTGTCCGCGCCGCCCGTTTTCCACACCCGTGGATAGCTGGTTTAATTTTTGCAGTTCCATTGTGCTAATTTTAACGCCATTCTTGCTATGCGGCGGTAATAATTTACTTGTATATCCGTTTTTATGAAAGACAGATTATGGCCTATGATAAGATTTGCTGTTTTTATGGTTTTGATGGGTGTTTTCTGCGCTGCAGGAGCACAAAATTCGGCCCCGGATTTTAATTTCGTCAATTACCAACGATCATTTCCCGTTTTTAATGAAGCCCTGAAGCGCAAAGAGGATACTCTTATAAAGCAATTTGAGGAGAAAAAACTGGCCTGGCCCGCCAAATACATTTATATCCGTTCTTTTAAATACGACAGCCAGCTGGAAGTGTGGGTTAAACAGGAAAAAAACGATCCTTTTAAATTATTCAAGACCTATAAAGTTTGTGCGCTGGCAGGTACCCTGGGCCCCAAAAGAATGGCCGGCGACTACCAGGTACCGGAAGGTTTTTATTATATCAACGAATTTAATCCCCGGAGCAATTACCATCTTTCACTTGGGTTAAATTATCCCAATGCGTCTGACAGAATGCTGAGCGATTCTTTACAACCGGGGGGCGATATTTATATACATGGTAGTTGTGTAACCACGGGCTGCATTCCCATTACAGATACACAGATTGAAGAATTGTACATACTGGCAACACAGGCAAAAAACCTGGGCGAAGATTTTATACCCGTTCATATTTTCCCGGTTTCATTTAAAAGCGGCCGCAGCAATGATTACCTGGCCAAATATGTAAAAGATTTTCCAGATTATAAAAAGATGGCCGATAAATTAAGGCAGGTGTTTTATTATTTTGAAAAACATAAGAACCTGCCGGTAATTATGGTAAATGAGCAGGGAGAATATGTATTCGGAGAAGATGTAAAACTTGCCATAGAAGGCCTGAAACCTGAAGTAAAAATTGTAAAACGCAAAGAAGCTACGCCTGTAAAATTTGATGAAACCGAACTGGTGAATTCAGTAAATAAATTACCGGTGTATCAGGGCGGGGCAGAAGCTTTTCAAAAATTCCTGGATGATCTGTCAAAAGAACTGGTAACCATGCTGCCCGTTGATCAAAAGAAAACATTTATTACTGTTGAGTATGTTGTAACAAGAGAAGGAAAGGTTATCCTTCCAAAAGTATTAAGGGGAGCCAGCAATGAAATGAATAATTTAATTATCGAAAGGTTTGAAGCAATGCCGGCATGGTCGCCTGCTATCCGGCTGGAGAAACCCATTGCCATCCGTTTAAAGCAAACCATTTACGTGGAAGCGGATTAGCAATACCATTCCCGGAATCACTGAAGTAAAGGACGCTTACACCAGGACAAAAAACATTATTATTTTAAATAATAATATTTTAAATGCGTTGATTTCGCTGCCAAATAAAAATATTTTCTCCCAATTATTATTGTAGCACAAGCCCTGGTAATATCTGTGAATAACTCCGTGGTGTAAGGCCTTTGTGACGAAACAACCTGCAATGGATTTAATGCATTTGTTGTAATTTCCCGCATTATAAAATAGTTCGATATATGAAACCCTTTACCTGCCTGCTACTGGCCGCAATACTTGTTTTTGCCGCCTGTAAATCCACCAAAAAATTATTTGAAGATGGCCAGTATGACAAAGCGCTTTATTCTGCGCTGGATGATTTGCGCAAAAAACCTGATAATGCCACAGCCACATCCATATTGCCCCAGGCTTATAACGAGGCGGTTAATAAATACGAAACTTCCATCACTGCCGCCAGTACCGGCACCAGGAATGCCCAGAAGCTGGATATTATTTACAAAAATTATG
>JBDSOC010000151.1:0-49063 GCA_039915085.1 Chitinophagaceae bacterium | reverse complement strand
TTGTATTTTCCATACTGGCCGTACACACGCAGTTGCCAGTCTTTAGCAGCGTGCAGGCCAATATTCAATCCCAGTACATCCTGTTTAAAGCCATCGTTGTCAAAATTCCTGTTCTTTGTTTCATCGTATGCTGAAGAAAAACCGTCTGACTGTAACCGGGAGTACTGCAGGTTATAGCTGATTATTTTTGTATTGCCTCCAATACCTGCCGTTCCTTTAAAAGTGCCGTAACTGCCACCTGCAATAGTTGCATTGGCGCCAATGGGCCTATCGCTGCTTTGTTTTTTTGTAATGATATTGATAACGCCTGCTACCGCATCTGATCCATATAAAACTGACTGGGCGCCTTTTAAAATTTCTACTCTTTCAATCTGATCAATAGAAAAATGGTTGATATCAAATTCTGCGGTAATACCGGATGCGTCATTGGCGGGCACGCCATCAATTAAAATCAATGTGTTGGCAGCGCCGGCGCCCCGCATGTACAACAGTTGGTTGGTACCCAATGGCCCCTGTGCACCATTAATGATCAATCCTGCCTGTTCATTTAATACCTGTGCCAGTGTGCGGCCAGTATTTTTTTCCAGCTGATCGCGGTTGATAACTGTGAGTACTTTTCCGGTACTGCTTAATTTTTGGGGATACTTGTTGGCAGTTACGACTACCTCATCCAGTTGTTTTGATCTACTGCTGTCCTGTTGTTGTGCAAGAAGGGAACTGCTGATAAATGTAGCAGCCACAACAAAAAATTCTTTTCTCATTAGAAATTTTTTTTGATGACTGCTTCCGGAAAGTAAAAAAAGAAAGAAAATTGAAGAATGACCCGCATCCTTGAATCTCCATGCCTTTCACCCGAAAGCTGAATATTTGTTAATTGACTGTGGCAGGTCTTCTGGCTTGATTCCACTTTCAGTTTACCTTCCCATTCCTTTTGATAAGGAACAGTGGTTTAAAGTTTTCTGAAAGCTTCCCACCCCTTCAAAGGGTGATGGTATCTTACAGCTACGGGGATAGCTCCCGATTTTAACGGGATTCCCTTTTAATCCCGGATTGATACCGGGAACCATAATCAGCCGCAAATGTAACTACTAAAACGAAAATGCAAATTTGTTTTTATGCGAGCCGGCCCCGTGCAAATTAACCACGGAGGTACATAAGGTATTCACAGGGGCAGAGAAGAATTCAATGATAAATTACATCGCGCGCGCATACAGATTGTATGCAATGGCCTGATGCGCTTCTGTATACTTTCTGTATTGCTCTGTGGCAAAAAAAATGGGGTACTTCTTTTTATTTTTTCAACTTATTCCATTGAAAAGAAACGCCTGCATAATAGTTTCTGCCCGCTGCGGCATTATAATAGCGCCCTCCGGCAGCATTGATATCATTGCCAAGGCTATAAGTCATGTCAAAAAGATTATCCGCCCCGGCAAAAAGATTGAGGGTTACTGAAGAGAATGTTTTTTTATATCCTATCCTCGCTCCCAGCAGGTTATATGAAGAAGCAATATCCGTATTGGCATCATTCATGGGTATCGGATCACTATAATAATAAGTGATGTTTCCATAAAAACCAGCTTTAAAAGCAATATCAAATCCTGCAGCAACCGTATTTTTAGCAACACTGGGCATTTGCTTGCCGGAAAAATCAGCCGCCAGCTGTTTAAAATTATCATAACGGAAATCATTCCAGGTATGGGCCACCCACACTTTAGCCTGGCGCAAAATATGATTAGACGATGTGAGTACCTGGTAAGATACCTGCGACTCCAGCCCTTTTTGTTTGGTATTACCTGCATTAACATAAAAATTAGCGGCACTTGCTTCCTGTCTTTGTACAATAGCATCCTGCAGGCGGAAATAAAAAGCATTCACTTCTATGTATAAACGATTATTGAACCAGTTGCTTTTAATACCAGCTTCATAATTAATCCCTTTTTCAGCATTGAGGCTGGTATTGATGCTGCGGCTGGGAGGGAGTACTTCAGCAATTGCAGGAGGAGAAAAACCTTTTGCCACACTTGCATACACCCATGCATTGGCCGTTATTTTTTTAGAAATTGCCAGGCGGGGTGCCAGCTCATTGCTATAAGTCCTTTGCTGAATACCCAATGATGGATCAGACAAACGCTGATCACTTACATGAAACTGGTTAAAGCTTGCACCGGCTGTTATATCCCAGTTGCCGGGTAATTTAATATCTGCCTGTAAAAAAACCGCATATATCCAGGAGCCGATATCGTCATCTGTTTGTAATGAATCCGGGTTACCTCCTTTGTTTTTAAAATCTTTTGTATTAAAAAAACCACGTTGTGCTTCTGCACCTGCTACCCATTCAAAATTCACCTGCCCGGCCTGGTGGTTAAATGTAAATACGGTTCTTCCACCAAACTGTGGCTCGCTTCTTTTTTCATAGGTACGGAAAGTAGGATTGGTAAACTGAACAAATGCGCCGTATACAGTAGTGGTGTTTTGAACTGCATTTGTGAACCGGTAATGATTGGTAATGCCGGCAAGTACCATTTTCTGGTAAATACCCGCCTTGGATTGTTCGGCGTTGGGAAGTCCGCCGGCCACAGGACGGTATGCTTTTGGATTAGCGGTATATTCTTTTAAAGTGAGGGCTCCCGGCGTCTGGTAATAAAGATCGCCATAAAGAAAACTGGCATTGAGTTGTTGTTTGTCGTTTACTTTCAATTGCGTTTCCCAGGTTCCGATATCCCTTCGCATATTAGTGTGAAAACGGTAACCATCACTGTTTTGATGTGAATAAGTGAAACTGCTTCTGCGTTCATCAGTTCCTGCATTTATCTGCGCATTAAAAGCATTCGTATTAAAGCTTCCGCCTGTATATCCAACCGTTATACCCGGCTGAAACTGTGCAGGCTGACTCTGGATTAAAATGGCACCGCCGGTACCTGCTCCGTAAATACTGCCTGCCGGTCCTTTAATAATTTCAACCGCATTAATATTAAAAAAACTAAGCTGATTAAGATAGGTATTGCCGCCGGGATCCGTAAAAGGAATATCGTTCCAGTACACTTTTACATTTCTTACGCCAAAGGGTGACCGCAATGTACTGCCGCGTATATTCAGCCGGTAGCTGCCGGGTGAACGTTCTTCCATACGTACTCCCGCAGTACTGTTAATTGCCGGTACCAGGGAAGTATTGCTGTAACGATCCAGCTGTGATTTATTGATTACATTAATTGCAGCGGATACTTCTTTTAATTGTTTACTCTGCTCGAAAGCTCTTACCGTTACCGTTTCCAGAACATGCGAAGAGTCGGCTGTAGCAGGGTCCTGCGCTTTTACAAAAACAGTTGCAAGCAGGCAAAACAGAAAGCAATAAATTTTGGTTTGCATTGGATATGAATGAGTTTAGAAAGGCAAATGTAAAACCTAATATTTAATATTCATTATCTTCATTGCATGAGCAAAACTGCCAGGCTAACGCTGTTTGATTTTACCATGATTGTGGTAAGCCTCGTAATAGGAATGGGCATTTTTAGAGCCCCGCTCAATGTTGCCAAAGCAGTGCCGTCAACCTTTGTTTTTTTTGCTGCCTGGCTGGCAGGGGGCCTGGTGGCTTATTGCGGTGCACTCACCTATGCTGAAATTGGCAGCCGCCTGCCCGTTACAGGCGGTTATTACAAGGTGTTTTCTTATGCCTATCATCCTTCTATTGCATTTGGTATCAACTGTATCATATTGGTTTCAAACGCAGCATCACTGGCAGCAGTTGCTTTGGTAGGAGGTGAATACATCACAGGTATATTCATTCCTTTATCAAAAGATGCCGGCTGGATAAAAATTGCTGCCAATGCCAGTTATGTTCAAACCATACAGATCGTAATCGCTATCTCTGCCATTGTAATTTTCTATGGGGTAAACTTAATGGGACTGAAAATGAGTGCAAAAACCCAGAATGTATTAACCATTATAAAAATTGTATTAATACTGTTGCTGATAGCACCTGTTTTTTTTGCAGGTGACGGTAACAGTACGCATATCACAACGGCAGTAAGTCCATCTTTAAGAGAATATATTAAAGCATTTGGTATCGGGCTGGTAGCAGTAAGCTTTACCTATGGCGGCTACCAGCAAACCATCAACTTTGGGGCAGAAGTAAAAGATCCGGCAAAAAATATTCCGCGGGGTATTTTCCTGGGCATTTCCATTATTATCCTGCTTTATTTAACCATCAACTATGCCTATATCAAAGTAATTGGATTTGATACAATGCATTTGCCCGAAACCAAAAACATTGCAGCTATAATGGCGTCCAAAATATTTGGTGTAAATGCGGAAAGAATATTGTCTGGTTTTTTATTTTTAAGTGTGCTGGCTTATGTAAACGTGTTGCTGATGAGCAATCCAAGAGTAATGTATGCTATGAGCGAAGACAAAATTTTGCCACCCGTATTCAGAAAACGCAATGAAAGAACCGATGTGTTAACTGTTTCGCTGAGTGTATTTGCCGCGCTTTGTGCGCTGATTGTTTTTTGGGCAAAAGAATTCGATACTATTTTAAGCTTCACTATTTTTTTAGATTGTTTTGGAATGGTGTTATCAGCAGGTACTATTTTCATTCTCCGCAAAAAAACAAAACACCTGGATGGCACAGGTATTTATATTATGAAGGCATACCCTGTTTTGCCCGTTATCTTTATGCTTGCCTATATATTTGTGGGTATCAGTATTGCGATGGATTATAAAGCAAATAATTATGCGGCGTTAACCGGCATTGTTGTGCTGGCTACTTTTATTGTGCTGTATTTTATAGTAAATGCTGTTAAAAAACCGAAAGTATAAACATGGACATTTCTTATATTTTAAATGAACTGGGCGAAGAAAGAGAACATTATTTCAATGCAGTTTCACCGCCCATCATTCAAACCAGCAATTTTGCTTTTAAAAAAATTGACGATCTGCGCCTGGCTTTTGAAGATGAAATGAGCGGCTATTTATACAGCCGTGGTCTCAATCCTACCATTGATATTCTCCGGAAAAAACTGGCAGCACTGGATGGCGCTGAAGATTGCCTGGTATTCAATAGTGGCGCTTCGGCCATATTTGCTTCCGTATTTGCCAATATAAAAAGTGGTGACCACATTGTTTCAGTGAACAAACCTTATACCTGGGCATGGAAAATGTTTGATAATATTTTACCAAGGTTTGGTGTAACCACTACTTATGTTGATGGCACCAAGATTGAAAATTTTGAAAAGGCGGTTCTGCCCAATACGCGTGTTATTTATTTAGAATCGCCCAATAGTCTTACTTACGAATTGCAGGATCTGAAAGCTGTGGCCGAACTGGCAAAAGCTAAAAATATTATTACTATTATAGACAATAGCTACTGCACGCCTGTTTTCCAAAAGCCACTTGCCATGGGTATAGATATTGCCATGCAAACTGCTACCAAATATATAAACGGGCATAGTGATACGGTTGGTGGTGTACTTTGCGGAACAAGTGCTATGATGAAGAAAATATTTGACAGTGAATACCTGAACATGGGCATTGGTACCACACCTTTTAATGCGTGGCTGATGATCAGGGGTTTGCGCACCCTTCCTGCGCGGCTTGACCGCATAACGGCTACTACCGGCAAACTGCTGGAATACCTGAAACAGCACTCTAAAGTGGAAGAAGTGCTTTTTCCTTTTGATCCGGCTTTTCCACAATACCAGCTGGCCAGGGAACAAATGAGCGGCGCCTGCGGATTGGTGACGATAGTAATGAAAGCAGAAAAGATGGAAGAGATAGTGCAGTTTTGCGAATCACTCCGGCATATACTTTTAGCAGTTAGCTGGGGTGGACATGAAAGCCTGGCCCTTCCAAAATGTGCGTCATTGTTGCCACATCAATTTGATAAAACCAACCGTGAGCACAAAATGGTAAGGTTTTATTTTGGATTAGAAGAACCCGGTTACATTATAGCAGATATTGAACAGGCATTTGAAAGCATAAATTAGATCACTTTTACAGGCGCCACTTTTTTTGAAAGACCTAATACCTTATTTTTACTGCCGGTAGGAGAAATTGAACCGTTTATCAAAAAACCTTTATACAACCTTAACCACTGTTTAATTTTACCGCATGAAACTTACAGCGCTGTTTTTTATTACTACTATCCTTATAATTTTTTCCAGTACACCAGTTTTGGCCCAGGATAAATGGGATCTTAGAAGATCCGTTGAATATGCACTCGCTCACAATATCAGTATCAGGCAACAGGATGTACAGGCCAGGTATGCAGCATTAACTACCAAACAAGGTAAACTGGCACAATATCCTACGGCTAATTTTTCGGGCAACCTTGCACTTAGCTCCGGAAGAAACCAGGATCCTACCACGTTCAGCCTTATTACCGCCAGCTATTTATCCAGCGGGTATAATTTGCAGGTAGGTATTAATCTCTTTAACTGGTTCAGCCAGCGGAATAATATTGCCGGATATACCCTTGATGAAAAAGCTGCCGATGCGCAGGTAGAAAAATTAAAGAATGATCTGGCATTGAATGTTGCCAATGCTTACCTGAATGTATTGCTCACCAATGAACAGACAAATATTGCAGCGCTTCAGTTAAAATTATCACAGTCGCAACTGGAAAACACCCGCAAGCTTGTAAATGCCGGTTCCCTGCCTGAGCTAAGCGCTTCCGACCTGGAATCGCAGGTAGCAAAGGATAGTGCCAATTACATCAGTGCAAAAGCTACAGTAGATCAAAACATTCTTTTCCTGAAAGCATTTATGAATGTGGATCCGGCGGTTCCTTTTGAGGTAGATACACCGCCTATTGAAAAAATACCCGTGGAAAGCATAGGCAGCCTGCAGCCCGATGTTGTATACCAGTTGGCATTGGCTAACCTGCCGCAACAAAAAGTAAATAAATTAAAGCTGGAAGCAGCGCAAAAATATGTGCTGGGTGCCAAAGGCGCCATGTATCCTACTATTTCCCTCTTTGGAAATCTGGGCGCATCATTTAACAACAAGGCGCAACAGGTAACCGGTTCATCAAATTTTATTTCCCCGCTGGGAAAAGTAACAGTAGGCGGCACCAATTATGATGTTTTTCCCAATCAGCCATTTACCAATTACACTTACGGAAAAATTGGTTATTTCAATCAGCTGAACCAGAACTTCCGCCAATCAGCAGGCATCAGCCTCAATGTGCCTATTTTAAATGGCGGGCAGTTGCGTACACAATATGAGAGAAGTAAATTGAGTGTAAAAAATCTTGAACTGCAGCAGGAGCAGGATAATTTTACTTTGAAACAAAATATTTACCAGGCATACACTGCAGCAGTAGCCGCCCTTCAAAAATTTGAGGCTAATAAAATAACCGTCATCAACACGCAAAAAAGTTTTGATTATGCCACTAAAAGATACAATATTGGTTTGCTGAACACCATAGATTTAATAATCACACAGAATAATTATTTTACGGCGAAGTTGAACCAGGTATATTCCCAGTTTGATTATGTTTTTAAAATGAAAGTGCTTGAATTTTATAAGGGACAGGGAATAAAACTTCAATAGAATAATACTAAACACCACTATACAAACACAACCGAAACTTTTTTCAAATGAGTAAGAAATTAATCTGGATACTGGTAAGCGTTGCAATACTGGTTATCTTATTGGTAGTAGCGCAAAAAAGCGGTGCTTTCGGTAAAGATGAAGGTATAAAAGTAACCGCAGAAAAAGTACAGAAGCGCACCATCATAGAAACCGTAACTGCCAGCGGTAAAATATACCCTGAAATAGAAGTAAAAGTAAGCCCGGATATTTCAGGAGAAATAACTGATCTTAATGTAGCTGAAGGTGACAGCGTACGCAAGGGCCAGGTGCTTGCAAGAATTTATGCTGATATTTATGCTACACAAAGAGATCAGGCATCGGCTGGTGTAAGTCAGCAACAGGCAGTGGTGTCTAACAGTACCGCACAACTGGACGCGTTAAAAGCTGCTATGAATCTTGCCGAAAAAACATACAACCGCCAGAAACAACTGGCCGATGATAAAGTAATATCAAAATCTGAATTTGAAACGGCAGAAAGCTCTTTTCTTACTACCAAAGCAAATTATAACGCAGCAGTACAGGGTATACGTGGCGGCCAGGCCGGTGTACAGAATGCACAGGCTAATCTTACCAAGGCAAACAAAGATTTGGGACGAACTATTATTACGGCGCCGATGGATGGCGTAATTTCTTTGCTGAGTGTAAAGAAAGGTGAACGTGTGGCAGGTAACAGTTTTAATGTGGGTACTGAAATGATGCGTGTGGCAGATATGAGCAAAATTGAGATCAGGGTAGATGTAGGAGAAAATGACATACCGAAAGTACACCTGGGCGATTCTGCTGTAATTGAAGTGGATGCTTACAACAAAAGAAAATTTAAAGGAATAGTTACACAGATTGCCAGCAGTAATAAAGGAGCGGCTTCACAGCTTGCTTCTTCTTCCGCTGCTTCAACAGATGTTACTAACTATGAAGTACGCATACGGCTTTTGGCAGATTCATACAAAGATTTGATCGATCCTTCCAGACCGAAAAGTTTTCCTTTTCGTCCGGGTATGAGCGCCAGCGCTGATATACAAACCAAGCGGCATGAAGACAAATGGTCTGTGCCTATCAATGCTGTTTCAACAAGAGAAAAAGGAACTGATAAAGTAGTGCCCAGTAAAGATGCTGCTGCTGCTCCCGCAGATCAAAATACAAATCCGGATCAGAAGACGACAGGAGCTATGGCAGATTTGGATGAAGTGGTATTTGTATTGCAGCCGGATAAAAAAGTTAAAAAGGTGGTCGTGAAAACAGATATCCAGGACATCAACAATATTGAAATAATCAGCGGATTAAAAGAAGGCGATATGGTAATAACCGGCCCTTACGGTACCGTTAGTAAGATTCTTAAAGAAGGTACTGTTGTAAATGTGGTGGATAAGGATAAGCTTTTTGACGCTAAAAAATAAGCGCAATTGCTGATTGCGGGATTTTGAGATTTTGTGATTGTTTTAAACCGGTTAGCATCCGGATACGTAAATTTCAAAATTCAAAAATGTCTAAATGGCTTAAGTATGTTTCGTTTTGGTGTAATAGGCGGTGGTAGTTGGGCTACAGCACTTGTAAAAATTCTTACCGACAATAAGCTGCCCGTCAACTGGTGGGTAAGAAGCGAACAGGTAATGCAGCATATTCAGCAGCGCCATCACAATCCCAACTATTTAAGCTCTGTTTATTTTGATACCAGCCTGCTGAAAATAAGCACCCATATTGAAGATACCATCGCAGACAGTGAATGCATTATCATTGCGATGCCTTCTGCCTACGTAACTGCCGCCTTCAAAAACTTACCTGCAGATGCATTCAATAATAAAAAAATTATTTCTGCTGTAAAAGGGATTTTACCTGAACAAAATTTATTACTGAACGATTACCTGAAGCAATATTTTGATTTTCCGCTGAACAATTATTTTACAGTGATGGGTCCCTGCCACGCTGAAGAAGTGGCATCAGAAAAATTATCCTATCTCACATTCTCGGGCACTGATGAAGTAAAATTGCAACAGCTGGCCGGTTGCTTTAAAACGATTTATCTTAATACAGTGCTTAATCACGATGTATATGGCGTGCAATACGCAGCCATTTTAAAAAATATTTATGCGCTGGGATCCGGGATAGCCCACGGACTGGAATATGGTGACAATTTCCTCAGTGTATTAATTGCCAATTGCGCTGATGAAATGGCCGGATTTTTAAGGAAGTCAGGGATACGTAATATTGAAGTAGGCGTGCATGAAGACAATGGCGGGTTGCTTCATAAAAAAACGGCCAATTATGCCGCTTCTGTTTACCTCGGCGATCTGCTGGTAACCTGTTATTCCCTTTATAGCCGCAACCGCACATTTGGAAATATGATAGGTAAAGGGTATGCTGTTAAAACTGCGCTGCTGGAAATGAATATGATAGCAGAAGGCTATAATGCCAGTAAATGTATTTATATCATTAATAAGGAAGTAAAAGCAATCATGCCCATTGCCGATACCATTTACAGCATCTTATGGGAAGGGATAACCCCCAAAGCAGGATTTAACATTATTGAAGAAAGTTTAATCTGATTTTGGGTAACAATAAAGAACTTCAAGCCGTCTTATAAGAGCACTTAAGGTTAATGGCCGGAACCTTAAATACCTCAGCTTTAAATTCATTACCATGCCTTTTTCTTTTACAGGCTTTAGTTCTGCTGCACTTATAGCAATGGTGCTTTTCCTGGTGGTAATTCAGGCTGTAAACTATTTTCGTCATCATAATAGCCACTAATACCTGGTGCAGCCGCGTTCAGCTTCACAGATTCCCCTTCCAGGAAAAATAAATCAGCAGCAATTCCATCGGCAAAAAGTTTACCTTCTCTTGTTAACTGCAACAGGGATTCATTATACACAAGTTTTTGTCCTTCAATAATTTTTTGACTGTTTTTTTGCAATTGCTGACCAACCTTCTTTCCAAAAGTTTTTTCTATATATGATAAATCGAGTCCTTCCTGTGTGCGCAGGGAGGTCATAATATATTCATTCAGGCGTTGGGTGGCAGTCAGTCTTTCTTCCTCAAATGGTATATTGTCCCGGTTAAGCGACTGAATATACAGGGCATTATTAGCAATATTCCACTGGCGGCTGATACCGTCAAAAGAATGGGCAGAGGGGCCCAGTCCCAGGTATTTTTTTCCTGCCCAATAAGATGAATTGTGTTTGCTCCGGTAACCTGGTTTGGCAAAATTAGAAATCTCGTAGTGCTCATAACCGGCCTCCTGCAGCCAATCCATCAATAAGAGAAAATGCCTGGCTTGTTTTTCTGCATCAACATCCTCTTTTTTGTGCTGAATTATCATTTTCTGCAGGGCAGTACCGGGTTCAACTGTTAAGGCATAACAGGAAAGGTGGGGAATATCGAAAGCCAGTGCGGCCGCAACATTTTCCTGCCATTTTTCATCTGTTAATCCCGGTGTACCATAGATAAGATCAATAGAAAGATTATAAAAACCAGCCTGCCGGGCCAAAGCGATACAGGTTTTTGCCTGTTGTGCATTGTGCGCCCTGTTCATCCAAGTGAGATCTTCTTCAAAAAAAGATTGTATGCCAATGCTTAACCGGTTAATGCCAGTTTTCTTCCAATCCGCCAGGCGCGATGTTGTAATATCATCCGGGTTGGCTTCTAAGGTAATCTCTGCCTGCGGGGCTATATTGAAACTGCTGTGTAACTGGTCAAAGATTTGCAGTAAGTCCTCTTTTTCTAATAATGAGGGTGTACCGCCGCCAAAATATATGGTTGTTATTTGCTCCTCTTGCATATAATTTTTTTGCAGCAGGATCTCTTTCAATAAAGCCTGTATAAAATCGTTCTTATTTTTGAGTGAGACAGAAAAATGAAAATTACAATAATGACAGGCTTTTTTACAATAAGGTATATGAACATAAATGCCGGCCATAAAAATTGTTTTCGGAAATTACAGCGTAATAAATCTACATGCCAAAGGTAAGCGGATACAGCCTGAGAAAATGGATACTTGGCACATTGATGCTAACCATTAGTGCTATGGCCGCCGCGCAATACCAGCTGAAAATTTTACCGGTAGATAAAGATTCTGTTTTTATAGCAAAAACACTGGCTTTACAGCAGGATTTCCCCAATCGTATACTCTGCACGCAATATATTGATAACCTTATTCCCGACTTGCTGACCAAAGGCTATCCCACCGCATCTATAGACAGTGCGGGGTATGATTCAACTTCGGCTACTGTAAAATTATTTATAGGGGAAGCGTACAAACTGGCTTACATAAATACAGCTTCTGTAAATAAAAAAGAATTGGAACAGGCAGGCTGGAATGAAAAAACAATATTGAACAAGCCACTTGATTTTGAACGGTTGCAGCAATTGAAAGAAAATATGCTGGCATATTACGAAGAAAATGGATACCCATTTGCTAAAATTCAGCTGGACAGCCTCCATTTTGAAAACGATCAAATTTCCGCCAAACTGAAGGTAGACAAGGGCCCCCAATATAAAATAGACAGTTTGCGTATAAACGGCAACGCAAGAATCAATAACGTTTTTTTGCAGCGCTATCTCGATATTAAGGAAGGCAGTTATTACCAGAAAAGTAAAATGCAGAATATCAATAAACGCATCCTGGAACTTCCTTATATAGAGCAGAAACAACCCTGGGACATGACGATGCTGGGTACAGGCTCTATTCTTAACCTTTACCTGTTGCCTAAAAAAAGTAGCCAGATAAATATCTTAGTAGGATTTTTACCCGCTAACCAAATATCAAATAACAATTATGAACAGGTGCGGACCAAATTGCTTTTTACGGGCCAGGCTACCATCAACCTTAAAAATGCGTTGGGCAGCGGAGAACTGATTGGATTAGACTGGCAGCAGCTTCAGCAGAAATCTCCTAAATTAAATCTTCAGTACCAGCAACCTTACCTGTTCGGATCGCCATTTGGGATAACTACTTCTTTTGATTTGTATAAAAAAGATTCGTCTTATTTAAATCTCAATTTTTTAGCGGGCGTTCAATATGCATTGTCAGTCACCCAAACAGGCAAATTATTTATCCAGGTATTAGGCACCAATCTTTTAAATGTAGATACACTCAATTTAAAAGCAACCAGGAAATTGCCCGATGCCATTGATGTAAGTTCTTTTAATGTAGGAGTTGATTATAATATTAATAAAACCAATTACCGTCTTAATCCCCGGCGCGGTTATGATGTTCAGTTAGTCGCTACCACCGGCACAAGAAATATAAAAAAGAATACAGTGATAGAAAAGCTGGCCGATCCGGATTTCTCTTATGCTTCTTTGTATGATACTATAAAACTTAAAACTTACCAGTTCAGTATAAAAGCATCACTTGCAAAATATTTTCCGTTGGGCCGGCAGTCAACTGTAAAAGCCGCATTCAGTGGCGGATGGTTGCAAAGTCCCAGTATATTCCGCAATGAACTTTTTCAGATTGGCGGCTACAGGCTAATGCGGGGCTTTGATGAAGAAAGTATTTTTGCTTCTCAATATGCAGTTACCACTGCGGAATACCGTTATCTTGTGGGTCTCAATTCCTACTTTTTTGTTTTTGCAGATGGGGGATGGGCACAAAATAAAAGTGTAAGTGTGCAAACAAATAACACATTTATAGGCGTAGGCCTTGGTATGGCATTTGAAACCAAAGCAGGTATTTTTAATATTTCTTATGCAAATGGTAAGAGAAACGATGCAAAGTTTGATTTACGGCAATCAAAAATTCATATAGGCTATGTAAATTATTTCTGATTTTTTGCGTTTGAAAAAACGATGTCGCTTAGTTGTATTTTTTCTGCACCAGGTACCATGGGCCATAAGTTTAAAGGGAGCACGGATGATGCAGATGAGAATAATTTTTTTCTCTCTGTGCCGAATCAGACGGGGCAAAATGGATTTTCATAGATTGCTTTACGTCCTCCGGACAAAAAAAATCCATGCTAATCCATTTGATTTGTATCATCTGTGTGCTGTATTTTTGTATTGTAATCAGTATTTGTGAAGTACATTATATATTTTATTTTTTTCTTGTTTGCAGAAGTGCTGGCAGCGCAAACGCCCGCCACAGATACACCTGTTATTCAGCAACCTTCTATTAAGAAACCCCGCATAAGGGTAATAAAAAAAGATACGGCTGTTTTCAGGCGACACGGAACAGACACAGTTTTTTCCGGAATTGATACGCTGGCATCTATGCAGTACGCAGGTCTGTTCAGCGCAGCCAAAGGCAGGCTTTCCTATAAGGCTGTTTTAAAAATCAACCCTTATTATAATTTTTTTGTATTGCCCGAGGACCTGATAGCAGAAGAAAGACGGCCCGCCGGAAAAGAGGCGCTGTTTTATATTTTAACCGGATTGCTTTTCTTCTTCTCCCTTATTAAATTACTCTTTAACAAGTACGTTAATAATCTTTTGGGGCTGGTATTCAGGGGGTCATTGCGGCAAAAGCAAATACGAGAGCAGTTACTTCAAACACCCCTGCCCTCACTGTTCTTAAATATCTTTTTTGTAATAGTTGCCGGGTTATACATCTTTTTCTTATTGCAGCACTATCAAACAGCCCGGGGTACTGGCTTTTGGCTTTTGCTGCTGTATTGTATAGTTGCAGTTGGACTGGTGTACCTGGTTAAGTTTATAATATTGAAATTTACAGGCTGGATCTTCAATATCCGGGACGCGGCAGATACTTATATATTTATAGTTTTTCTGGTAAATAAGTTACTGGCCATATTTCTGTTGCCCCTGCTCATTGTTATGGCTTTCTCCCTTGCCTCATGGGGTAATGTGCTGCTTACCCTTTCTTATATAATGGTGGTGGTGTTTTTTGCCTACCGTTATATAGTATCTTTTGCCCCTGTCAGGAGGGAAGTTAAAGTTAGCCAGTTTCACTTTTTTATGTACCTTTGCGCCTTCGAGATAATACCACTGTTACTTATATATAAAGTTTTATTAAGTTTTTTCTAAGTGTTATTACCTTATTCAAGGCACATATTCTAAATATTGCGAAACCATATCCAGTAAGAAATGGTAAAGAACGGTGAAAGAAATACAGCTGCAGCTGTAAAAAAAGTTAAAAAAGTCCTTATTACCCAGCCCAAACCGGAAACGGATAAGTCTCCGTATTACGAACTGGCAAGAAAATACAGCATTGAATTATCCTTTCATCCTTTTATCAGGCTGGAAGGTATCCCTCCCAAAGAATTCCGTAAACAAAAGATTGAAATTGCAAATTACTCGGCGGTTATTTTTACCAGCCGCAATGCCATTGATCATTTTTTCCGCACCTGCGAAGAGATGAAAGTCAATATCTCGCAGGATACCAAGTACTTCTGCATTACTGAGGCGGTTGCGCTCTATCTTCAAAAATTTATTCTTTATCGCAAACGCAAAGTTTTTTATGGCGCCGATGGCACCAACAAGAGCATGTTTGACGTAATAAACAAGCATAAAGAAAACGAAAAATTTCTCTACCCGGTATCTGAGAATCAACAGGATAATGAAATAGTAGGCTGGTTAAAACAGCACAATTGCGAGTACGCTACCCCCTATATGTACCGCACCATCAGCGCAGACGTAAAAGAAGTACTGGGCCTCCAGGAGTTTGATGTAATCTGTTTTTTTACCCCCAGCGGTGTTAGAAGCCTTTTTGATAATTGCCCCCGGTTTAAACAAAATGGAACCAAAATCGGCGCATTCGGCAATAATACTTCCAAAGCTGTAGAAGAAGCTGGTTTATTACTTGATATTAAGGCGCCACAACCCCAGACACCTTCTATGGTAGCCGCATTGGACAAATACCTGGCCGGGCTCAACCAAACTCAAGCTTAAATTTATTTTAAATTTTGAATTTTGAATTATGCAGGGCTGACTCTGGCAAGGGTATATTCAGTTTTTGCATTTAAAATTTAGAATTCATCATTTAAAATATTTCCCATGTTCAACCGGCTCATTAACGAAACCAGCCCTTATTTACTGCAGCATGCTCACAATCCGGTAGACTGGTATCCCTGGGGTGAAGAAGCATTGCAAAGGGCCAAAATTGAAAACAAGCCCATACTCATCAGCATAGGTTATTCTGCCTGCCATTGGTGCCATGTAATGGAAAAGGAAAGTTTTGAGAAAGAGGAGGTAGCGGCAGTAATGAACAAGCATTTCATCAACATAAAGATTGACCGGGAAGAACGCCCGGATCTTGATCATATTTACATGGATGCGGTACAGGTAATGACTGGCAGCGGTGGCTGGCCCCTGAATGTTTTTTTAACCCCTGATGCAAAGCCTTTTTATGGCGGCACTTATTTTCCTCCGCAGAAAGCATACAACCGGGCTTCATGGACAGACGTTTTGTATGAAGTAACCACAGCATTTAAAGAAAGACAAAGCGAAGTAGTAGCCCAGGCGGAAGGCCTTACGGCTCATTTACTAAAGTCCAATACATTTGGTGAGCCCGCAACTACGGCAGTTTTTACAAAAGCAAACACCGATCTTATATTTCAAAACCTGATGCAGGCGGCTGATAAAACAGCAGGTGGCTTTGGCAGGGCTCCAAAGTTTCCTCAGACGTTCTCTATACAATATATGCTCAGATATTTTCATTTTTTTAAAAACGAAGATGCCTTACAACAGGCTTGTTTGAGTTTAGATAAGATGATATATGGCGGTATCTATGACCAGGTGGGCGGTGGGTTTGCACGCTATGCAACAGACAATGAATGGTTGGTCCCGCATTTTGAGAAAATGTTATATGACAATGCTTTGCTGATAATTACTTTAAGTGAAGCTTACCAGCTTACCCACCATAAAAGATATGCTGAAGCCATAAGGCAGACAATGGAGTTTATTCAAAGAGAAATGATGTCTGCTGAAGCCGGGTTTTATTCAGCACTGGATGCAGACAGCGAAGGTGAAGAAGGGAAGTTTTATGTATGGGATAAAAAAGAAGTTGAAGTTGTACTGGAAGCAGATGCAGGGGTGTTTTGTTCTTACTATAATATTACTGAGAATGGCAATTGGGAAGGGAAAAATATTTTACATGTACCGGTAGAACCGGAAATATTTCTACAACATTTTAAAGGAGAAGAAGAAGTATTGATGGCTACACTGGATACCTGCAGAAAAAAATTGCTCCTGCACCGCAGTAAAAGAATACGTCCTTTACTAGATGATAAGATGCTGCTGGGTTGGAATGCACTTATGAATACGGCCTGCAGCAAAGCATATGCGGCAACCGGCGAGGAAGATTACCGGCAACTGGCCATCCGCAATATGCAATTTGTTGTTGATAATTTTTCTGCCGGCAACCAATCTTTTTATCATACCTGTAAAAACGGAACTGCTAAGTTCAATGCGTTTTTAGACGATTATGCGTTTCTTATCCAGGCGCTTATACACTTGCAGGAAATAACGGGTGACGCAGGCTGGCTGCAGCGGGCAACGAAACTAACTGAATATGTAATAGCCGGCTTTTCGGATACAGACGCTGGATTTTTCTTTTTTACCCATAGCAGTCAGTCAGATGTTATATTAAGAAAGAAAGAAATATATGATAGTGCTATCCCTTCGGGTAATTCAATAATGGCTGGCAACCTGCTTTATTTATCGCACGTACTCGATAATAATGAATGGAAAGAAAAGGCCAGTTTGATGGTTGGCACATTATTGGGTTTAATTACCCGTTACCCAACTTCATTTGGTGGTTGGGCCAGTCAATTGTTAATGATGACCACAGGACTTAAAGAAATAGTAATAACGGGAGAAAAATTTAACGAAATTCTTTTTGATATTTTGCATATTTTTATCCCGGCTAGAATTTTGCAGTCTTCTTCTGTCCCCAATGAGAACTTTCCCTTACTAAAAGGTAAACAGTATTTTGACCCATTTCTGATTTATTTATGTGAAAATTACGCTTGTAAACCTCCTGTAAACAGCCTATCATTATTTACACAACTACTTAATAAGCAATAATTTATAAAATTATTTATGAAGTTCCTTATTTGTACAATAAATCAATAATAATACTCGTTTAATATATACGGGGATTTTTACGATTTGATAATTAAAAAAAAATTTCTAAACTTGTAGCTGATGTTCACGAAACATTATTTTTGCCGATTACCCTTTAATATTATGAAAATGAAAAACCTGTCCATGCTATTAGCGGCTGCTACAATTTTGTTAGCAAGCTGTGGCAAATCCGGAAAATCCTCCAAAGGGTTGCCTAATGACGGCCAACTACACGGAGTAGCTCCAAGTAATAAGTATCAACTTCCAAAACCTCCAGGCATGGTGTATATTCCGCCAGGCACCTTTCACATGGGGCCCAGTGACGAGGATATTAACTATGCATATACTGCACGTAACAAGCAGGTGTCTATCAATGGCTTCTGGATGGATGCCACTGAAATTACCAATAACGAATACCGCCAGTTTGTAAACTGGGTAAGAGATTCAACTGCAGCAAAGCTGATGGGTTTTGTGAAAAGCGTTGACGGTGTTGATGTAGTTGACTGGAAGAAAGCAACTACCATTAAATGGGGTGATAAAGCAACTACAGAAAAAATTGATCAGATAATTGTAACTCCCGAGAACCGCATTTTTGGTAAAAAAGAAATTGATGCCAGCAAACTGGTTTATCATTCAGAAACTTTTGATACCAAAGAATCTGCCCGCAGGGAAAATGCAGGTAAGAGCCGTTCACAGTATATGATTAAGAAAGATATTCGCATCTATCCTGATACATTGGTTTGGATAAGAGATTTTTCTTACTCTTATAATGAGCCAATGACTAAAAGATATTTCTCTCACCCCGCAACCGGTAATTACCCTGTTGTTGGTGTAAACTGGAACCAGGCTACTGCTTTCTGCGAATGGAGAACACATTACATGAATGCTTTCCTTGAATCCAAGAAAAGGTCACAAGAGTCTGATTTCCGTTTACCAACAGAAGCAGAATGGGAATACGCAGCGCGTGGCGGCCGTTCACAATCTATGTTTCCATGGGGTAACTATTACCTGAGAAACAAGAAAGGCTGTTTACTGGCTAATTTCAAACCAGGTCGTGGTAATTATCCCGAAGATGGTGGCTTTTACACAGTTCGCGCAGACGGATACTGGCCCAATGATTTTGGTTTGTATTGCATGGCGGGCAATGTTGCAGAATGGACTTCTTCCCTTTATTATGAAGGTGGCTATAATTTTCAGCATGATATGAACCCGGATATCCGTTACAACGCCAAGGATGCAGATCCTCCGCGCATGAAAAGGAAAGTAATCCGTGGTGGAAGCTGGAAAGATGTAGGTTACTTCCTGCAAACCGGTACCCGTGCATACGAATACCAGGATACTGCTAAATCTTATATTGGCTTCCGCACAGTGATTGACTTACCATCAATACAGGGCAAGCGCTGATATTTAACAAACTGAACAAAATTTTTTACTGAAAATTCCGTTTCTTAATTGATTTAATAAATCAACAATATATCCTTTTCTCTAAAAACCCGTTTAAAAAACTCTAAAAAAAACGAAAACTATGGCTGGAGTAAGCAAATCAACAGACAAATTAGTAAATGTATTTGTATGCGTGGGCGCTGCAGTAGTAATCTTTGGTGCCTGGGCGAAGATCCTTCACCTTACATTTGCTAATCAGATGCTGACCATTGGTCTTTTAACTGAAGCTGCGATATTTTTAATATACGCTTTTTTACCGCCTCCCGGACAAGAAATGGCTGCATTGGCTGAAGCACTCCCTAAAATGAGCAATTCAAGCAATTCGTCATTGAACTCTTTGGATAAAATGATGACAGAAGCAGATATCACGCCTGCTAACCTGAAAAAATTAAGCGAAGGTTTTCAGAAATTTGGTACTTCAGTAAACCAGATAAAAGATGTTTCTGAAGTGGTTACCGCTACTTCTGATTATACCGCTAAAACCAAAGAAGCCACCGGCGCTCTGGGTTTGATGAAAGATGCATATACAAAGTCTGCTGCTACCATGCAGTCATTCAATGATGCTTCTGAATCTACTAAACAGTTTCATGGCCAGGTTCAGGTATTGACTAAAAACCTGGGTTCATTGAATACTATTTATGAGCTGGAATTGCAGGATACCAATAACCATTTAAAGGCAATGAATAATTTCTACAGCAACCTGGCTACTGCCTCACAGGCAATGCAGGGTAGCGTAGCTGATGCCAAAAAAACACAGGAACAGATTGGTTTGCTGGCTAAAAACCTGAGCAGTCTGAACCAGGTATATGGTAATATGTTAAGCGCCATGCAGGGTAAACAGTAAATAAACGGGATAGAGAAAAGAACAGTCATTGTTTTAGTCAATATCCGCTACCCCTTAAAAGCGTAATGAAAAACCTGATTTAATTAATTTAATTCATTCACCCATGTCTTTACCAAAAGAGCCCCGGCAGAAGATGATCAATATGATGTATTTGGTGCTAACAGCATTGCTGGCACTCAATGTATCTAATGAAGTATTAGAAGCCTTCAAAACAGTAGAAAAAAGTATTTCAACTTCAAATAAAGCACTCGATACAAAAAATAAGGTTATCTATGATGCATTTAATGATGAATTAAATGATCCCCAGACAAAAGCAAAGGCTGCCATTTGGGCACCTAAAGCTACAGAGGTAAAAAAGTTGTCTGCTGATATGAGCAGTTACCTGGACAATATGAAATTGCAATTGAAACAGGAGTCTGGCCTTAGAAAGGATGATAAAGGCGTAGAAGAATTTAAAGAAGACGATCTGGATGCGGCTACCCGCTTGTTTACCGAAAAAGGAGAAGGCAAGAACATGTTTGCTAAACTTACCGCTTATAAAAAACAGGTACTGGCTGTATTAAACCCTGATGATTTTAAAGATAATCCATCACTTCAAAAGGATATAGCGGCCAAACGTGCTGAGTTTACAAAAACACTTCCGCTGGATTTAACTGTTCCTGATAAAGCAAATGCTGAAAAATCAGGTGATGATGCCAAAGACTGGACGTTTAACTACTTTCACATGACGCCTACTATTGCATCTTTAACTATCCTGAGTAAATTTCAGAATGATGTAAAAAATTCTGAAGCACAGGTAGTGGATTATATCCATTCTCAAATTGGAAAAGTTAAGGTGGTATATGATAAATTTCAGGCTATTGCGCAGGCAAACAGAACATACGCTATGCCTGGTGATGAAATTGAAATTACCGCAGGTGTTGGCGCTTTTAGCGATGCGGCAAAACCTGTAATCACCATTGGCGGACAGAACATGCCTTTAGATGGGGGTAAAGCCACATTTAAAACAACTGCCAGCGGTGCGGGTGAACATAGCGTTGCTGTAAGAGTACAGTTTACAATGCCCGATGGCACGCCTGCTACCAAAGATGAAATTGTTAAATATACAGTGGGTACTCCTTCAGGCGCTTCTATGTTCCTTGAAAAAATGAACGTGGTTTACCTGGATGTAGAAAACCCTGTAACTATTTCTGCTGGTTCTGGTGGTAAAGAAAAAATGAATGTAAGCTTTACAAATGGCTCAATAAAACCTGTTAGTGGAGACCGTTATATGATTGTTCCTACTACAGCGGGTGTTGGTAAAGTAAATATTAATGTAAATGGTAAATCAACTCCATTTGAAGTTCGTTGCAAACAATTGCCCAACCCTGTAGTAATGGTAGGTGCAGTAACAAGTGGCGCTATACCTTCTGCAACTTTTAAAGCAATGGGTGGTATGCTTGCCAAACTGAAAGATTCTGAATTTGATTTCCCTTACAAAATAATTAGTTATAAAATAGGTGCAAGAAACCCAAGTGGCATTTATCAGGAAGTGGTAATTGATGGCCCACGCTGGAGTGCTGCTGAAAACCTGATTAAAGCACAGGCTCCGGGTTCTTTGGTATATTTTGACAACATTAAAGTATTGGGACCGGGTAATAAGCAAAGAAGTATAGACGGAACTTATTTTACCCTTAAATAATAACCAGATTAAACGTTGAAAGCAATGAAAAACCGCATCATCAAACTGTGTCTTTTGATAACTGTACTGGCTATATGCACAGGCAATGCAGACGCGCAGACTAATAAGAAACGTACAGCCAAAAAAAGAACAACAGCCAAGAAAAGCACTAAGAAAAATGCGGGTAATGCTACCGCCACTATAGCTGCTCCGGCAAAAGACACTACTAAGCCTGTTATTGCTGAACCTGAGTTAAACCTCGGGGTTATCAAGAAAAGTCTTCGTAATGATGATGCTGTTGAACGCAACCTGGTAAAAGAAAGAACACCGCTTGCTTACGAGCATATCCGCGAGGATGACGCCGTTTACCGGCAGCGTTTGTGGAGGGAGATTGATGTACACGAAAAAATGAATTTACCTTTTGTTTATAGAGCAGATGGTGATAATGGTAACCAGCGTTTTGTTATCATACTTTTAAACGCTATAAAAAGCGGTGAAGTAACGGCATTTGATGCCAATGATGACAGGTTTACCACGCCTATGCCATTTGGTTCAATAGCCCGTAAACTGGTAGGTGAGCCAATAACCCAGCAAATTCCTGATTGGACTAAAGATCCAACCGGGGCTACTATGAAGGATACAACCATTGTTAATGAGTTTGACCCTAATGCAGTAGAAAAATTCTGGATTAAAGAAGATGTAATTTTTGATAAAGAGTCTTCCCGCTTACATACACGTATACTCGGCATTGCACCTATGTTAAGCATCAAAAATCCGGACGGATCTTTCAGGGCAGTTACCCCACTGTTTTGGGTATACTATCCTGACCTGCGTCCTATGCTGGCTAAGTTTGAAGCTTACAACGGTAAAAACTTTGGCGCACGCTTAAGCTGGGAAGAAATGTTTGAAAGCAGGATGTTCGCCAGCCGTATTATTAAGTCAACTGTTGAGAACCCAAATGATTTATTCATTGAAGGGTATGTAAAAGACCCAATTTTACGTCTTTTGGAAGGAGACAACATTAAAGAGAAAGTATTCAACTACGAGCAGGACCTTTGGTCTTACTAATCTTATAGTTTAATGAGTTAAAAAGCATCGTAGAAATACGGTGCTTTTTTTTATGTAGGTGAGTCAATATTACTCCTTACTACCAATAAAAAAATACCCTTAATGAGGTATTGGATTATGAAATATGTTTGCTATTTTTACAACGGTTTTTCATAGGATATTGGATTTTAAAAACGGGGTTGGATTTCTATCCTGGCCCCTTTTCTTTTTCATCAAAATAATTACCAATAATTGTTGCTTTTGAAGTTCCTGCAATTTTTGCCACTTCTTTCATTCCCGCCTCCTTTATCTTCTTTACAGATTTAAATTCTTTTAAAAGCATGTCTGCAGTTGCTTTTCCTATTCCCTTAATACCTTCCAGTTCATTTTTAAACGTACCCCTGCTGCGCTGACTACGGTGAAAAGTAATTCCAAACCTGTGTACCTCATCACGGATCCGCCGTATTAACTTCAGGCTATCGCTGCTGTAAGGTAATTTTACAGATTGCTTATCACCCTGGAAAAATATTTCTTCTTCATTTTTAGCCAGTCCAACTATTGTCATCTTGCCCGCTAATTCCAGTGCATTAATGCTTTCAACAGCTGCACTTAACTGGCCCTTGCCCCCATCTATGATTACCAGTTGTGGTAATGGCTGAGCTTCTTCTTTAAGGCGTTTATAACGCCGGTAAACCACTTCTTTCATTGTAGCAAAGTCATTAATGCCCTCCACTGTTTTTACGTTAAAATGGCGGTAATCTTTTTTACTGGGAACCGCATCTTTAAAACAAACCATGGCAGAAACCGGGTAACTTCCCTGGAAGTTGGAGTTGTCAAAACATTCAATATGCAAAGGCAGATCTGCCAGTTGCAAATCTTCCTGCAACTGATAAAGAACCTGCTTGCGGTCCATATCTGATCTTCCTTCCAGCTGAAGTGTTTTTTTCTTCTTTATTTCCTCAGTAAAATAAACAACATTCTTGTCAGACAATTCAAGCAGTTTCTTTTTTTCACCGCCTTTGGGAATAGTTATAACAATACCTGGTTCAGGATAATCAATTTCAAAAGGTAAAATGATTTCTGCAGACTGGCTGTTGAAAGTCTGGCGCAATTGCGCTACAGCAAAAGCCAACACCTCTGTTTCATCTTCTTCAAGGTGAGTTTCCAGCTGAATGGTATGTGTTTGCACAATAGTGCCATGTTGTACGATAAGATAATTTACATAAGCAATATCCCCGTCTTTTAAAATGGTAAATACATCTACATTACCAAGGTGCCTGCTTACTATCACTGATTTGGACTGATAATTTTCTATATGGTCAAGTTTTTTTCTTATAATTTCTGCTTTTTCAAACTGCATTTGTTCAGCAAAATGCCCCATATCTTTTTTATAATGCTGAATAACCGGCGAAAGATTTCCTTTGAGCAGGCTTTTCAAACGCAATAAGCCACCCTGGTAATCTTCGGATGTTTGTAACCCTTCGCAAGGCCCTTTACAATTACCAAGATGGTATTCCAGGCATACCTTGAATTTTTTTTTGCTGATATTATTATCTGTAAGATTTAGTTTACAGGTACGCAGTTGTATATTTTGTTTAATGAAATTAAGCAGTTCGCGCACCTTGCCAACTGACGTAAACGGACCCAGGTATTCAGAGCCGTCGTTTATTTTTTTCCGCGTAAGAAATACTCTTGGAAAAGGTTCTTTTTTTATTACGATATAAGGAAAGCTTTTATCATCTTTAAGATCAATATTATATTTTGGCTGAAATTCTTTTATCAGTGAATTTTCAAGAAAGAGTGCATCCTGTTCGGAATCAACAATAGTAAATTCAATGTGATGAATATGTTTTACCAGCTCATGGGTTTTATAACTGGTAAATGTTTTGCTGAAATAAGAGCTTACGCGTTTACGAAGGCTTTTGGCTTTCCCAACATAAACAAGTTCCTTATTTTTATTAAAATATTTATATATGCCCGGGTTTACAGGGATGGTATGGGCAATCTGCTGAAATTCCTGTGCCGTCATGAATGCTGAATAAATAATATTTTTTAATATCGTGAGATGCGATTGTGAGGCGCCAGGTGTGCGTTGTTCGCAGTTTCCGTTGGGGCCTCACGATTAACGACTCACGTTTTTAATTTGTATAATCCCATGTAATTTTTACCTGTTCAACGGGTAATATACTTTCCTTTATTTTTTTTTCTGTAATAATCTGCATGTTTTTTCCTGTTTTCCAATATAGTTTCTGGGTAAAACTGGTATCATTCCTGGTGAATATTTTTTCTATATAGATACCCGTTACCTTATCATTTTCTACAGGATCAGGTTTAACATATACATTTATTTTTTGTATTGGCAGTGTTGAATTAGCCGTGCTGTAAATAAACGTTACAGATGGTATGCTCTGGTCTGCTATACTTGTTTCTGTATAAAAATTTTTCAGGGCAGGGTCGCTGATATCCGGTTGCCGGAAATTTTGGGCCAATTCCCGCAGCTCAGCATCTGTAGCAGCAGATAATTTTGTTTTATTATTTACAGTAACAGATTTGCTGATGGGAAGTTGTAAAGAGTCGATAATTTTTAGCTGGCCACCGATATAATCCGGTACCGGGAAAAAATCCTGTTGCGGCGCAGCGCTGTCAGTCTTTTCGGTTTTGGCAGAAATGATTTTAGAAGGATGGCTATTGCAGGCTGTAATAAATAACGCTGTAATAAGTGCAAACACTGTATATCTCATTGCGTAAAAATACAATAAAATAAAAAGCCGCTGCAAAATGCAGCGGCTGTTATATAATTTTATAATTATCAGAACGATCTGGTTACGCCAAACTTAATACCATATTCTGTCAGGTATTCGCGAACACGGTATTGATTACTGTAACTGGATAAAAGTTGTGACCGGAACTGGGGTCCTACCTGCCATTTCAGGCCACCGGTTTTATATGATATAAAGGCTTCAAAATTGGTATGTACATTAAAGCCGCGCGCAAGGTCAGGGCTTTGAATATAATTTTTATAATCTGAAGAAATCAGGTAGCTGGTACTGGCAAGTAAAAAAGTTGGTTGAATACCACCTGCAACACTAAACTGTAATTTTTTGTCACCCAGCAATTTTATTTCAATGCCCACCGGAATAGATAATTGCAGGTATTTATTTTGCAATTGCTCGGGTGCATAACCTGAGAAATTCCTGATATCAGTATAACCAGACAGTGTATCGTGCACCTGTGGGTTATTTACTGCAATGGAAGCTTTTTCTGTATGGTATTTAAAAGCATCAATATAATACCTGGAATAATTTAACTGGGCCCCGGCAAACACCGTCAGGCTGTTTGAAAGCTTGTATTGTACAGTGCTTCCCAACTCAAAACCAGGCGCTGGTTTATGACGCACGTAACGGTTAATATCGCCTGCATAACCGTTGGCTACCGGTATAGTATTATTATTCTGATCTATCGTGGACAATCTTCTGTAACTGATGGTAGGACTTGCATATAATTGCACAGCCCACCTGGAAAATTTTAGTGATTCAACAGCAGCAGCATTTTCAACCTGATTTATCGGCTTTGCGGATTCTTGCTTGCTGATTTTATCGGTTTGTATTATAGTTTTATTTAGCAAAAATTGCTTTTGGGGTATAGAAAAAGATACGCCGGATCCGGTATGGTTATGTATTGCAGGAACTGCAGGCAACAGGTTATTTTCTATGGTTAATGCTGCTTCAGCGCTGGAGCCAGCTGTTTTGTTATCTATATTGTTTTCAGTTAATTGTTCTGCAGGGATAATATTACTGCCTGTGTTATTGTCTCTTCTTTGTATGGTTACAGCAGAATTTGTAATCGGGGTAACAGCTGTAGTAGTATTTTTTATTTTAGCAACAGAAATATTTTGCCTGGCAGTAAGCGGGATATTATTCTTAACCAGGTTTTCAGGAGAAGGAGTTTCGGTATTTTTGTTTAGCTGCGTTGCCATCCTGGTATAATTAGACAGCAGTACTTCCCTGCCAGCCAATAAACCTGCACCAATGAAAAATAAAGTAAAACCCAGTGCCCACCATTTTTTCCTGCCATGTAAAGAACTGTAAACATTATTCCAGACCCGGTCAGATGGATACATTTTGTATTGATCCGACTTCAGTTTCAGAAACTCTTCAAAATCATTATCGTAAATATTGCGGTCCATGTAAGCAAGGGTATTTTATGTACGGATGTTAGTTTGGTTCTTTATAAGAATAACACATTTCTCTTCTCAAAAACATTTATCCTCCAAAAGAGGACAACATATTCATCCTTTTTGCTGGTTGCTGTTGCAATATTTTTTTCTTAATTAAAATATCTTCCAGCATTTGTTTCGCACGGGTATACTGTGATCTGCTGGTACTTTCTTCTATGTCCAGCATATTTCCTATCTCCCTGTGCGAATACCCTTCAATAGCATACAGGTTTAAAACAGTTCTGTATCCTATGGGCAATATGCGTATACACTCAACTACCTGTTTTGCCTGTACAATTGATGGTACACTTTCTTCCCTGACCTGCATAGCTGTTGCGTGTATAATGTCAACGCTTTCATTGAACTTTTTATTCTTCTTCAGATTGTTTATACACGTATGTACAATGATGCGTCTTACCCAACCTTCAAAAGCGCCCTGGTTACGGAAGGTGTGTATTTGTGAAAATACTTTTATAAAACCTTCCTGTAACATGTCTTCTGCATCTTCGCGGTTATGGGCAAACCTGTAACAAACTGCCAGCATTTTAGGACTGTATCTGTTATACAATTCTTTTTGTGCTACCGCTTCATTTCGTAAACAACCTTTTAAAATGGATTCCTCTGTCATTGTGGACGTTTGGTAACCCGTAATTTAAGACAATTTTTAATACGGGTTGCTGCTTTATGCATGAAAATAATCAGCCCTCCTATTAGAAATTAGTATGAACTATTTTATTTTTTATGAAATTTATTCAGCCCAATTAGCCCTTAAATAGAAATATCACAAAAATGAGGCGTTTTTTTAGTTAAATCTCAGTTTTCTTGCGGGCTGGTAATTTTAAAATTATATGATATAAATCATGCACCGGGCAGACACCCCATGTTGCAACGCTGCGTGTAAACAGGGGTTTCCTGTTTTACTGCTGGTCTATCAGAATATTTCCTGTCATTTCTTTTGGAACCGGTAACTGCATCATGGTTAAAATAGTTGGTGCCAAATCGCCCAGTTTTCCGGGTTGAATGGCTCCCTTCCATTCCTTATCAATGATAAAAAATGGAACCAGGTTTAATGAATGCGCGGTGTTGGGCGTTCCATCTTCATTAATCATATAGTCTGCATTGCCATGGTCCGCTGTAAGAAAAACAGTATAGCCATTATTTAATGCAGCAGTCACCACTTTTTCCACGCAGGCATCTACCGTCTCCGCCGCTTTTATTACAGCGCTGAACACACCGGTATGACCCACCATATCCGTATTTGCGTAGTTAAGACAAATAAAACTGGCTGATTTGCTTTCAATTTCCGGAACAATAGAAGCGGTGAGTTCGTAGGCGCTCATCTCTGGTTTAAGATCATAGGTGGCTACTTTGGGAGACGGCGCCATGATTCTTTTCTCACCTTCAAATGGTTTTTCCCTGCCCCCGCTGAAAAAAAATGTAACATGCGGATATTTCTCTGTCTCGGCCATACGTATCTGTTGTAACCCATTTTGCGCCACAATATCACCCAATGTGTTTTTCAGGTCGTCGTTTTCAAATACAACATGCACATTTTTAAAGGAATGATCATACTGTGTCATGGTGGTGTAATCGAGGTTTAGTTTGTGCATGCCGTTATCCGGAAAATCCTGTTGGGTAAGTACTTCGGTAATCTCACGGCAACGGTCTGTGCGGAAATTAAAGCAAATGACTGCATCGCCATCTTTTATGGTTGCTACAGGTTTGTTGTCTGCTTCAGTGATTACAGTTGGTTTAATAAACTCATCTGTAATATTGTTATCATAAGATTGCTTCACAGCTTCAATAGCATTCTTTGATTTTTCTCCAGCTCCATTAACAAGGGCATCGTAAGCCAGTTTTACCCGTTCCCATCGCTTATCCCTGTCCATAGCGTAATATCGGCCACTTATAGTTGCAATTTTTCCTACAGATCCATTTAAATGGTTCTGCAGTTCTGTAATAAAACCAAGACCGCTTTTAGGATCAGTATCCCTTCCGTCTGTAAAAGCATGAATAAATACATTACTTAGCCCTTCGTTCTTACAAACATCCACCAATGCCATTAAATGTTTAATATGGGAATGAACGCCGCCATCACTAACCAAGCCCAGTAAATGCAACGGTTTATTGCTGGTTTTTGCAAAGCGTATACTTTTCAGCAAAACTTCATTTTTTGCAAAAGAGCCATCACGTACAGCTACATTTATACGCTGTAATTCCTGGTATACCACGCGGCCGGCACCCAGGTTAAGATGGCCAACCTCGCTATTACCCATTTGCCCGTCCGGTAGCCCAACTGCCTCACCACAGGTAACCAGTGTAGTGTTCGGGTATTTCTTATATAAACTATTTACAAAAGGCGTTTTTGCATTTTGAATAGCATCGGCAGATTTCTTCTTGCCGAGGCCCCATCCGTCCATAATAATCAAAATAACTTTTTTCTTTTCCATGCTTTAAAACTACAGATTTTCAATGTAATCATGACCTGGAGCATGAAAATCAACAGTAATAAGCGTTTTTTTTACACATAAAGCAAGTTGGCATATTTTTAGTGCTATGTATAAACTTGCAATCCAGGCCTTTTTGAAGACTATATCATTATGAAGAACTAAAGGAAAGATTTATGAAAAACTGCCTGTGGCTGGTATTGCTGTCATGTTCATTTTTGCTGACTTCGTTTACTACTCCTACTTATGGAACCGGAATGGAAATAGAAGACATTGTTGGAGCTTTAAAAACAGGAAATGCCACTCAATTGTCACGTTATTTTGATATCCGTGTAGACATTACACTTCCCGACAAAAGCGATAATTACAGCCGTGCGCAGGCGGAGATGATAATCCGTGATTTTTTCAGTTATAACAATGTCCGCAATTTTGAAATTAAATATAAAGGCGAAAACAACGGTTCAAAATATTGTATTGGTACTTTAAAAACAAAGAATGGTGATTACCGCACCAAATTGTTTATGAAACAGAAGGATAGCAGACAGGTCTTGCAGGAGATCGCTTTTCAAACTGTTGAATAAAAATATTACTCCTGAAAGACCTGGGGCTTGCGATAAAATTGCAGGCCTTTTTTTATGCCCGTTAGCTTTTACTTCTTTGCTGCTATCTTTGTTTTATGGGCACATTTGATGAACAACTGTCTGTATTAATTGAAGCGGCCTTTAAGGAAGATGTGGGCGATGGCGATCATTCCACCCTTTGCTGTATACCTGCAAATGCAAAAAGCAGGGCTGTATTAAAAATTAAGCAGGATGGTATCCTGGCCGGGATGGCAATAGCAGAAAAAATATTACAGTTTAAAGAACCTTCCGTAAAGTTTACTGTGCATAAAAAAGACGGCGACGCAATGCAGTTTGGCGAGACCGCATTTGAAGCAGCAGCCTCTGTTTATACTATTTTACAATGTGAAAGACTTGTCCTGAATTGTATGCAGCGCATGAGTGGTATAGCAACACTTACCAGGCAATACACAGATAAACTACAAGGTTATAAAACACGGATCTTAGATACCCGTAAAACAACTCCCAATTTCCGCCTGCTTGAAAAAGAGGCAGTACGCATAGGTGGCGGTATAAATCACCGCATGGGCTTGTACGATATGATTATGCTGAAAGACAATCATATTGATTATTGTGGTGGAATTGAGCAAGCCATTGAACGCGCATACCAGTATGTGCAAACAGTTAAGCCAGGGTTAAAAATTGAAGTGGAAACAAGAAATATTGACGATGTTAAAAAAGTGCTGGCTACAGGAAAAGTAGACAGAATAATGCTGGACAATTATACCCCGGAACAAATTGCTGCTGCCCTGGTACTTATTGATGGCCGATTTGAGACGGAAGCGAGTGGAGGTATTAACCTGGATAATATAATATCGTATGCTGAAACCGGCGTTGATTATATAAGTGCAGGTGCTTTAATACACCAGGCAAAGAGTGTAGATTTGAGTTTGAAAGCAGTGATTTCCTGATATTGTTTTGAAAAAATAAGATATGTCAAAAAAGAATAAGCCTGATGCACGTGGCTTTGTGTTCAGCACTGATCCTAATTTTTCTTTTGAAGAAAATAGTAATGAATCTTCAGAAACGCTATTCCCCAAACAGCAAAAACTGCGTATCCGGTTAGATACCAAACACCGTGCAGGAAAAGCTGTTACTTTAATTACAGGATTTATTGGTACAGATGAAGACCTGGAAACACTTGGCAAACAACTGAAGAACTATTGCGGTAGCGGTGGTGCAGTAAAAGAAGGAGAAATTATTGTGCAGGGAGATCATCGCGATAAAGTATTGCAGTGGCTGCTCAAAAACGGTTACACATTATCAAAAAAAATCTGAGTTTGTTTGTAAAAACACTTACCGCATTTGCTATCATAAAATGCAGTTATTGCCATAACTACATTTATATGGCAGGACAGGAAAGAAAGAAGAAGAACGAAAAGAAAAATTATTCTGCGGACCCATTCTCCTGTCTTGTGCGGCTTCTTCCATTTTCGCAAAAACATGCTCTGAAACCATTGATTTTACTGGATTCTTGTTTTAAAAATGGGTAACCCCGGAGGCCAAAACAGGTTTGTTTTAGCTTTGTATGGATGTATATAAGACGTAAAATCAATGCTTCAGGCAGTACCAGTGTACAGGTTGTACAAAAGACTACCGGCAGGATAAAGATTTTAAAAACCATTGGCAGCTCAAAAATTGCTTCAGAAATTGAACAACTCTATCAACTTGCCCGGGAGCAAATCAGGATACTGCGGCACACCGCCGAGTTACCCTTCCATCAAAATATAGAACAGCAATACATTGCCAATTTTAAGAGCAGCATCCAGCAATTACAGCTTGTAGGCCCAGAACTTTTATTAGGCAAAATATTTGATGAGATAGGCTTCAATGTTATTGCAGATGAACTGTTCCGGCACCTGGTCATTACCCGGTTAGTGTATCCTGTTAGTAAACTCAAAACGGTAGATTATCTTGCTAAATACAAAGCTTTACAACTGAGTGTTTACAGTGTTTACCGCTACTTGGATAAACTGCAAAAGCATCAGATAGAACAGGTAAAAAGCATTAGCCTGCAGCATACACTACAACTATTAGGCAACCAAATGAGCATTGTTTTTTACGATGTAACTACCTTGTATTTTGAAAGCAAAGAGGAAGATGATTTTAAGCGGATGGGCTTCAGTAAAGACGGCAAGCACCAGCAGCCGCAAATAGTGTTGGGCTTGTTGGTAAGCCAGGGCGGTTACCCACTGGATTACGATGTGTTTGAAGGCGACAAATACGAAGGCGATACACTAATACCCATCATTGAACATTTTGTAAGTAAGCACCAGCCGCAGCAATTAATAGTAGTGGCCGATGCTGGCCTGCTATCGCAAAAGAACATGGCATTGCTTACCAAAAAACAGTACCAATACATTTTAGGGGCAAGAATAAAAAACGAAAGCGAAGCTATTACAAAGCAACTGTTAGCCTTGCAATTACAAGATGGGCAAAGTGCATTGATACATCGGGAAGACGGCACTAAGTTAATTGTAAGCTACACAAAAGCAAGAGCCATCAATGATTACAACAACCGGCAACGGGGCATAGAAAAGCTGGAAAAGAAAGTAAAATCGGGCAATCTCACCAAGCAGCACATCAACAATAAGGGTTACAATAAATATTTAAAAATAGAAGGTAAAGCCAACATTAGTATTGATAAAGAAAAATACCATGATGATAAGAAATGGGATGGCCTCAAAGGCTACCGAACCAATACCAGCCTGTCAAAAGAAGAAGTGATAGAACAGTACCACCAATTATGGCAGATAGAAAAAGCATTTAGAATATCCAAACACGACTTGCAAATAAGACCAATATACCATCAGTTGAAACGCAGAATAGAAGCGCACATCTGCATCGCCTTTGCAGCCTGCAAAATTTATAAAGAACTGGAACGCCAACTAAAGGAAAAGAAAACAGGGCAAAGTCCAGAACAGGTAATTGATATACTCAAAACAATACTAATGGTTAAGTTTACAACACCCTACTCACACAAGATATATGAAGAACTAATTCTAAACACCGCAGAACAAAAGGAACTGATAGACCAATTTAACCTGCATATATAGTTTGGGTAACCCCATCGCACAAGACAGGAAGAAGAACGAAAAGAAAAATTATTTCTGCGGACCCATTCTGTCTCCCTTTTTATATTGCTGTTACAGGGTTATTGCTTTTATGATGGAAACAGAAAATAGCAGAAATGTCTGATGCCTGATTTTTTGTGTCTCTGGTATCTCTATGCAAAAGTCGTTTTGTTTCTTTTTATTATCTGCAGGTGAACCCCAAATCAACAATTCTCTCTACCCCTCAAATCCTATCGCCCGGTGTCCGCCATCGCAGTAAGGTTTATTTTTTGATGCACCACAACGGCACAAAGCTACTGAGCCGGTTTTTACCTCTTCTGTTCCGTCTGATTTTTTTACTACAATGTCTCCTTTTACGAGTAATGGTCCATTTACAAGGCATTCAATATTGGTGATGCCTGCCGTGGCCATTGGCGCAGTTGCTGCAACAGCTTCAGGCAGGCCGGTATTTTTACTGTAACTTAAAGCGCCACTCGGGCATTTATTTATTTGTGCCATTATTGTTTCCGAATCAGCTGCATCAGGCAGAATCCAGGGTCGCCTGGCAGGGTCAAACACTTTGCGCAAGTTTTGCCAGCATATTTTGGAATGAATACAAACATCCGGCTTCCATATAATCGTAATATCGTTATTACTGTATTTATGCGTTTTTAAAGACATAATCAGGAATTTTCTGATTGGGAGTTTCGTGATTTTTTGATGGCTGATTTTAAACCACCAGAGCTTTAAAGACTTCGGTGGTTTAGTTCCGGCTTGCAGTTCGTTAAAAGCTAATAGTTGTATTATTGTCCCGCTGCCACACTATATGATCTTTTATCGCCCCACTTATTTAATAATTCCGAGGAACAGATTTTAAAGTTGCCGCTCAGGCTTACATACAAACCAAGTATGTCCTGTTGGTTAAGCGCCTCACCGTCCAGCGATTCAAAACGGACATTGTAAACATTTACCAGGTTGGTATAAACAGAACCAGTGGGCCACACCTGTGTACCGCGGTTGCTGATGTTTACCAGTTTGAATTTTACACCTGCATGGCGCTGGCATTTTACGGCGATGGCCTGCGGTTGTTCATGGCTGTCAATAAACATGTCTACACCAACAATGCTTTCATCGCCATTGTCCTGGGAATACATCATTGCATTTTGCGCCAGCTTAAATGGCGTGGGTGTGCCAGGTATATTGGGCAGAACGGGTTTTGCATTTAATGCTGGTTTTTTTCCAAAATTGGCAATCACTGCATCTGCAAACGCTGTGGTGTTGACAGGTTTTGTTGATTTGTCTCCAAAATCGCCCGTATGTATACCACTCTCTAACGTATATAGTAATGCGTTTTCTATAATGGCCGAATTCTCTGTCAGCCCAACATGCAGCAACATGGCAATACCACTTAATAAGAGTGCGGTTGGATTGGCAATGTTTTTTCCGGCAATATCCGGCGCGGTGCCATGCACAGCTTCAAAAATGGAAATGTGGTCACCAATATTTGCTTAAGGCGCAAAGCCAAGGCCGCCTACCAGGCCCGCACATAAATCAGATACAATATCTCCCTGCAGGTTGGTCAGCACCACTACATCAAACAAATCAGGGCGGGTTACCAGTTTCATACAAAGGTCATCAACAATAATATCATCAGCTTTTAGCCCGGGGTATTCTTTGGCTACTTCGTAAAAACAATCTAAAAACAGGCCATCCGTTAGTTTCATGATATTGGCCTTATGGCCACAAGTGATACGCGTGGCTTTTTTTATTTTAGCCATTTCAAACGCATATCTTATTACCTGCATACTGCCGGGCCTGGTAATAAAACGGCGGCTAAGTGCCACATCATGTGTAAGCATATGTTCTATACCACCATATGTATCTTCTATGTTTTCACGGACAATGGTGATATCAATGGGAATACCAGCTTTGCTGAATACAGTATCAACCCCGTGCAATGTCTGAAACACGCGTTTGTTTGCAAATGTGTTCCATGTTTTTCTTGCTGTAACATTTATACTTTTAACGCCTTTGCCTTTGGGTGTTTCCATGGGACCCTTAAAAAGCAGGCCCAATGATTCAATAGACTGTTGCGCTTCCGGGGTCATGCCATTTGAAAATCCTTTGTCAAAAACCCATTTGCCCATATCTACAAATTCATATTCAAGCGGGACATTGTTAGCGGCAAAAATTTTTAATACTGCGGCCATTATTTCAGGGCCTATACCATCTCCGTTTGCAACTGCAATTTTCATGTATAAATTTTTATGTTTTTTTATCATGAAATCCAACATAAAATGTCATTACCTTTTTGGTATGTCATCTCAAAATTTTATGTATTATTTCATGATTTAATTTTTGTGGATGAACTGTTTCAGATTATCATACCGGTTCTTCCGGTTGTTATTCAAAAGAAATGAAACAAAAATTTCAGCAACAACCGCAAGGCAATTTCAAATAGCTGAAGGGTTAGTAAAATGCTTCAAATATAAGCGTACTCCCCCGCATTTTTATCACACATTAAACAAAAGTTACAGGCGCAGGCAGTTTTTCTGTATCTTTCAGGTGCAAACAAAATTGCTATGGTCTCTAAAGTTTCAGAAGGCATAGAAATAAGTGTAGAAACTTTCTACCAACCAGACTACTCCAACCCACTGCAGTCTGAGTTTATGTTTGCCTACCGCATATCAATAGAAAATAAAAATAATTTTCCTGTAAAACTACACCGGCGCCACTGGCAAATATTTGACAGCAATGGCCAGAACCGTGAAGTAGACGGAGAAGGCGTGGTAGGCGTGCAGCCTACACTTAATCCCGGAGAGAAATACCAGTACGTAAGTGGTTGTAACCTGCGTACCGAAATGGGCCGCATGATTGGTACCTACCAGATGGAAAACCTGAGTACTAAAAAAATCTTCGAAGTAACCATTCCTTCCTTTGAAATGGTGGTTCCGTTTAAGAATAACTGATTAAATTTATTTTGCCGCAGATTCGCAGATTTTTCCTGCGGTGTTTGCGGCATTTTTTTGAAATATCTAAGCCTGGCAGCATTCCATTTCTTCCCTGAAAGGTTGTATAGCTAAAAAATAATTATAAATTATTTTGCCGCAGATTCGCAGATTTTTTCTGCGCGTACAAAGATTTACCACTGAATAAAGGAGGTTTTCTCATAGTTACAGCAGAAAACTTGTTTATCTATCAGGCGTCTGCAATTAACCTAAATAAAAAAGCCCCGGCCATCCGGAGCTTAATTTGTGCCAATACTGGCAGGCAATCGTATCGCTAATGTAAGCGTTTTTTTTATATTCAAATAAATAGTTAAATATTTTTTGATATAAGCATTGCTGTAGCCGCCCTGGTTATGCACTTCATAGTGTATATTTGCAGCCTTAATGAATTTGAATGTGTTGCTGGAAGCGTTTGGTAAAGATCCCCGCGTTTTTTCTATTGCGGACAGGATTACTATGTCTGCACCACAGCAACTTTTTCTTAAAAACCTCCACGGCAGCGCTTCCCAATTTGTTGTAGCAGCTGTTTTTCAGCATCCCTCCTGTGCACAGATTAATCACCTTATTGTACTCAACGATGCTGAGGAAGCGGCCTATTTCCATAATACCCTGGAAAACCTTACCAATGCGCTGGACCTTTTTTATTTTCCTTCTTCGTTTAAAAATAAAAAGAACTTTAAGCTGCTTAATTCATCTCATGTAATGCTGCGTACAGAAGCGCTAACCAAACTGAGCAGCGGCGGCAATAAAAAAATCATTATTACTTACCCGGAAGCATTGTTTGAAAAATGTGTTTTGCCAAAAACATTATCGGAAAACATTATCCGTATAAAAAACGGCGACGTTCTGGATATAGGTAAATTATTGCTTCAGTTTGATGATTATGGATTTACAAAAACTGATTTTGTATACGAGCCGGGGCAGTTTGCCATACGTGGCGGTATACTGGATATTTATTCTTTTGGCAATGAGAAGCCCTACCGGTTAGAATTATTTGGCAATGATGTGGATTCTATCCGCATTTTTGATCCGGAAACGCAGCTGAGCGAAAGAAAACTACTGCAGGTAACCATTATACCCAATGTGGAAACACAGTTTGAAGACGGCGATAAAGTTTCCCTGCTGGAATTTTTACCGGAAAATACAGCAATATGGCTGCAGGACTGGGATGTTATAAAAGAAAAAATACTGGAAGAAGAAGAGGACCTTCATTTTTTTATTGAATTGCAAAAGGAAATAGTGCCGGTCAGTAAAAAAACTGCCGCCGATGATGACGATGATAAGCTAGAAAAGAAAATTATAACACAGGAAGATTTTATAACTGCAGATGCTATAGAAAAGCAAATCCATTTGCGCCACCGTATAGAATTTGGTCACCAGCCATCGCTGACTACCCTGCACGAAATTGAATTTCATACCAAGAAACAACCTGCTTTCAACAGGCAGTTTGATTTACTGATTGCAGATCTGAAAAGCAGGGAAGCTAAAAAATATGCTATCTATTTGTTTGCGGAGAATCCCAAACAATTAGAGCGGTTGCATACTATTTTTACTGATTTAAAAGCAGACATCCAGCTTACCCCGGTACCGGTTTCTATTCACCAGGGATTTATTGACGATGACTTAAAAATAATTTGTTATACCGATCACCAGATTTTTCAACGCTACCATAAATACCGGGTAAAGCAGGCCTACAATAAAAATAAGGCGCTTACTTTAAGAACACTCCGTGAACTGCAACCCGGTGATTATGTAACTCATATTGATCATGGAGTTGGCGTATACAGCGGTTTGCAAAAAATAGAAGCCAATGGAAAATTACAGGAAGCGGTAAGAATAATTTATAAAGACGGCGATATTTTATATGTAAATATTAATTCACTTCATAAAATAGCCAAGTTTACGGGTAAAGAAGGTGCGGTGCCCAAAGTAAATAAGCTGGGCAGTGATGTGTGGAACAGGCTCAAGGAAAAAACAAAAACCAAGGTTAAGGAAATCGCATTCGATCTTATTAAATTGTATGCCCAGCGTAAGGCCCAGCACGGTTTTGCGCATTTGCCCGATAATTACATGCAAACTGAACTGGAAGCTTCTTTTATTTATGAGGACACGCCCGACCAGAGCAAGGCCTCAGCAGATGTAAAACGGGATATGGAATTACCAGCGCCTATGGACAGGCTTGTATGCGGCGATGTGGGTTTCGGTAAAACAGAAATAGCTGTTCGCGCAGCATTTAAAACCTGTTGCGATAATAAACAGGCTGTTATACTGGTACCCACTACCATTCTCGCCTTCCAGCATTATAAAACATTCAGCGACCGGTTGAAAGACTTTCCGGTAACGGTGGATTATATCAACCGCTTTAAATCTTCCAAAGACAAAAAAGAAACACTCAAAAAACTGGAAGAAGGAAAAATAGACATTATTATTGGCACCCATTCCCTGCTGGGTAAAGAAGTAAAGTTTAAAGATTTGGGGCTGATGGTAATAGACGAGGAACAAAAATTTGGTGTGGCGGCAAAAGAAAAAATTAAAACCCTGCGCACCAATGTAGATTGCCTTACCCTAACGGCAACGCCTATACCAAGAACCCTGCAGTTCAGTTTAATGGGCGCAAGGGACCTGAGTATTATCAACACACCACCACCCAATCGCCAGCCCATACAAACAGAAATAGCAGTCTTTAATGAAGATTTTATACGCGATGCCATTTATTATGAAACGGAAAGAGGCGGACAGGTTTTCTTTATTCATAACCGTGTGCATGGGCTGGCAGAAATGGCCGGCCTGGTGCAAGGACTTTGTCCTGATTTGAGCATTGGTTTTGCCCACGGCCAGTTAGAAGGTCATGAGCTGGAAGAACGCATCCTTGATTTTATAGAACAGAAATATGATGTCCTGATCTGTACCAATATTGTTGAGAGCGGCGTAGACATACCCAATGTAAACACTATTATTATAAACAATGCGCACCAGTTTGGTTTAAGTGATTTGCACCAGTTGCGCGGCAGGGTGGGCCGTAGTAATAAGAAAGCTTTTTGTTATTTGCTGGCGCCGCCGGTGAGTACGCTTCCATCAGATTCAAGAAAAAGACTTCAGACACTGGAACAGCACAGTGAACTGGGAAGTGGTTTCCAGATAGCCATGCGCGATTTGGATATACGCGGTGCGGGCAATATGCTGGGTGGAGAACAAAGTGGATTTATGGCCGAGATTGGTTTTGAAATGTACCAGAAAATACTGGATGAAGCCATCCGTGAACTGAAACGAACTTCTTTCCGGGAAGTATTTAAAGAAGAAATACAAAAGCAGGAAGACTTTGTGCAGGACTGTACTATTGACACCGACCTGGAAATACTGATACCAGACAGTTATGTGGAAAGCGTTACAGAAAGATTATCCTTGTATACCCGGCTGGATAACTGCGATACGGAAGAGGAATTGCAGGATTTTCACAGGGAAATGATAGACAGGTTTGGACCGATACCAGACCAGGTGGAAGATTTATTTACCACTGTGCGCTGCCGTAAGCTGGCAGTGGGTTTGGGGTTTGAAAAAATGAGCCTGAAAGATAAGACCCTGCGTTGTTATTTTATTAACAGGCCCGATTCGCCCTATTTTGAATCTGATATATTTAAAAACACGCTTGATTTTTTACAAAAGCATACCAACAAAGCGAAACTGAAACAAGTAGGTAAATTGTTTTTACTGGTAGTAACGGATGTAAAAACTATGGAAGCGATGCTAAGCTTCCTGCAACGAATGCATAAAGGAGTAATTGAGCAGCCTGAACTTCTTGCTAAATAGATTTTTTTTCAGAGGTTCTTCTCCATCACATAATGCGGAATAGTGACTTCGGTAAATTCTTCGCCGGTAATATGATAACCTTGTTTTTCATAAAAGCCTGATGCGGTTTTCCGGGCATGCATTAATAGCTTTTTATAACCCATATCGCGGGCCAGGTTTTCTGCAAAATTCATTAATGCACGGCCAATACCCTTGCCCTGTACATTGTTCATAACGGCCATCTGGCGGAGGCGGGCAATATTATCGGCTTGTTTTATTAACATGCAGCAGCCCAGCATGCGTTCGTCTTCAAAAGCGCCAATTAATACTTCATCTTTTTCTTTTTCCAGTTCTTCGGGTGTAAAACTCAGGCCAAGCGGTTTGCGCAGTATGTCCATACGCATCTGAACCATTTGCTGGTATTCTTTGCTTCCGTGGTCTATAATCTTTAATGCCATGCAGTTAGTTATTTATGTTGGATTGTCCCCGAATTTACAAATAACCGGTGACAACTGATGCAGGGTTGGCAAGAAAAACAGGATCATCAGACTTGAGACGTCAGGCCTCGGCCGTGAGTCCTTCTGGTAATATTACCCGGCTGTGTTCAACCAATGATTCAGGCCTTCGCCTGTATCACGTCTCACGCCTGACGCCTCATGATGTAGCCTGATAATTTCCGATGCACGATCACCCGGCACAATTCAGAACAGCATTATTCGTTTTTCTGTGCATTGAATACATTATTTTTGACGCATGTGGCCTGTTTGTAAAAAAGAATTCCGGCAATTTTTTAGCAGTCTTACGGGCATAATAGCCCTGGCGGTATTTCTGCTGCTTAATGGGTTGTTCCTTTTTGTTTTTCCTGATAGCAATATGCTGGACTTTGGCTACGCAACATTGGATAAGTTTTTTGAACTGGCTCCCTGGATACTTACTTTCCTGGTGCCGGCCATTACTATGCGCAGCCTGGCAGAGGAATTTAAGGGTGGCACTTATGAAATATTGCAAACCAGGCCGCTGGGCTATGCCCAGGTAGTAGGCGGTAAATACATGGGTTGTTTATTGATTGTTGTATTGGCCTTATTACCTACTCTTTTATACGCTTTCAGTATGCAGGCGCTAAGTGCCGGCAATGCTGGTATTGATATCGGTGGTGTTACCGGCTCCTACATTGGCTTGTTTTTTTTAGCTGCTGTATTCACTGCCATTGGCATTTGCTGCAGCAGTTTAACCAGTAATGCCGTAATAGCTTTTATAGTAAGCGCTTTTGCATGTTTTATATTATATATGGGTTTTAATGCCATCAGCCGTATTGCAGCACTGGCTTCCGGTGCAGATTATTACATAGAAATGCTGGGCATTGATTTTCATTACCGCAGCATCAGCAGGGGGGTAATTGATGCCAGGGATATTATTTATTTTGTCAGCGTAATTGCCTTCTTTTTGTTGTTTACGCAACGCAACCTTATTAAACGCAGGCCCTGAATGAAAAAATTGCTGGCTACTACATACTGGTGGATTGTATTGCTTGCCTTATTGGTGCTGGTAAATTTTGCAGCCTCTTATTTTACAGTACGTGCAGATCTTACTGCTGAGAAAAGATACACGCTATCTCAGCCTACCAAAAAAATGCTGAAGGGTTTAGATGACCAGGTAAACATTACTGTTTTCCTTGATGGGGATATGCCCAAAGATTTTAAGAAATTAAAAAATAGTACCGCCCAACTTCTGCAGGAGTTTAAGGAAATTGGTAAAAGCAAAATAAAATTTGTATTTGAAAAACCAGGTACAGGATTAAGCGATTCCGCTAAAAGCTATTTCCTGGATTCTATAGCAAACCTTGGCATAAAGCCATACACCATCCAGGCACAGGTAAAGGAAGGGGAAGGAACTGAACAAAGACAAGTAGTGCCCGGTGCGTTGCTTTCATACAAAGGAAAGGTTACTACCGTAGATCTGTTATCAGGACAGAGTTCAGCGCTGGATGAAACTTCTATCAACAGGGTAGAAGCAACACTTGAATATAAATTTGCCAGCGCCATTCAAAAAATCATAACAGATTCAATGCCGGTGGTTGGTTATCTGCTGGGCAATGGAGAAGTGTTTTCAGACAGGATTAAAGACCTTATTAATAATAACCTTAGAAAAAAATATGGATTTGCTTTTTTGCCCATAGACAGTGTGCCGTCAATTCCTGCAGTTTTTAATGCAGTACTCATAAATAAACCTGTACAGAAATTTACTGATGATCAAAAAGTGAAGCTTGATCAATATGTCATGCAGGGTGGTAAAATAATGTGGATGATTGATAACCTGTATGCAGAAATGGACAGTTTACAACGCACACAAAATGAATTCATCGCTTTTGATCGGGGATTAAACCTGGAAGATTTATTATTTAAATATGGTGTCCGCATTAACCAGGACCTGGTACAGGATCTCAATTGCGATAAAATACCTTCGGTTGTAGGCAATATTGGCGGCAAACCCCAGATTCAATTGGTTCCCTGGCCTTATTCTCCTTTGGTAAACAGTAACAACAGTAATCCTGTATCCAAAAATCTTGATTATGTACTTTCGCAGTTTCCTAACAGTATTGACACTGTAAAGGCAGATGGTATAAAGAAGACTTATTTATTGACTACCTCAGATGCGTCGCGCATATTAAATACACCTGCAAAGGTTTCGTGGAACAGTGTGCAAAATGAAGAAGATATTAAAACTTTCACTAAATCATATGTGCCAATAGCTGTTTTACTGGAAGGGAAATTCAATTCTTTATATGCTAACAGGGTAAGCGAATCTATAAAGCAGGCATTGGATATAGCGCACCAGCCATTCAGGGCGCAAAGTGCTGCAGATAATAAAATGATTGTAATAGCTGACGGAGATATTGCATTGAATTTTGTCTCTCAGGCCGAAGGGGCGCTTTCCATGGGTACCAATCCTTATACCAAAACTAAATATGCCAACAGCGAATTTGTAATGAATTGCGTGGAATACCTGGTTGATAAATCAGGTATCCTGGAAACACGTAATAAGGATATTACCCTGCGTTTACTGGATAAGAAAAAACTGGAAACAGATAAAACAAAATGGCAACTGATTAATATCATTGCGCCGTTGCTGCTGGTTATTTTATTTGGAGGTCTTTACCAGTTTATGCGCAAAAGAAAATACAGCAAATAAAAATAGTCTAAGTTACTCCCCTTATCCGTAGGTAAAAACTACCAATGGCTTTAAAGACTTCAGCTACACCTACACCTTCAGCCTTTTGAACTATCTTTACCACCACACAATTAATCAATGACAAGAGAGCAGGTAACGTATTTAGTGTTTGGAATTGCTTTGGTACTGGCGCTGATTTTTGATTTAGGATTGCTCAGTAAAAAGTCATCTGTTATATCTACAAAAAAAGCCCTGCTTCAAACCATATTCTGGGTGGCCCTTGCGCTGGGCTTTGGTGTTTTTGTTGCTTTGCAAATCGGGCATACTGTTGCGCTTGAATACCTGAGCGCCTACCTGATGGAGTGGAGCCTGAGTATCGATAATATTTTTGTATTCATTCTCATCTTTACTTTTTTTGGCGTTAAAGAAACGCATTATGCACGTGTATTACTCATTGGTATACTAACGGCCATTTTCCTGCGTGTTATTTTTATAACGGTAGGCATAGAACTGGTAGAACGCTTCCGCTGGATACTATACATTTTTGGAGTGATACTGGTCTTCACCGGTATTAAAATGTTTACTGCCAATAAAGATGAAGAAATTGACCTGGAAAAAAACCAGGTATACAAGTTTTTAAAACGTGTTTTTCCAATTACCAATGAAGAAAATGGCGTGCATCTTACCGTTATAAAAAACGGCAAACGGTTTTACACCAAAATATTTGTGGTGATCATTATGCTGGCCACCATTGATGTACTGTTTGCACTGGATTCCATTCCTGCCGTATTTGCCATTTCCCAGGACAGGCTTGTTGTATATACTTCCAACATATTTGCCGTACTGGGTTTACGGTCTTTATTCTTTCTGCTTAAAGGTGCTGTTGATAAATTCAGTCACCTGCAGCAGGGCATTGCCATTGTACTTATATTTATCGGGCTTAAGATGCTGGCAGAAATAAAGTATATAGATATTCATATTCCGGTTTATATTTCTTTGATTGTAATAGTGGTTTGCCTTGCCGGCGCCATCCTTTATTCCATTCAGGCAGGGGATAAAGATGATGAAGCGGCATAACCCATCTTTTATTATTAATCCCGTTTTGTGTACAGCATTGAACAAATAGGTAGCATCATAAAAGGAAAGTGGTTGCAGCAGGGCGCTACAGCCATCATAGAGTATTTATTGCCCGATAGCAGGAAGGTATTATTCCCCGCCACCTCACTTTTTTTTGCATTAAAGGGACCGCGCCGTAATGGGCATTCTTTTTTGTCTGAAGCATATGATAAAGGAGTAAGAAATTTTGTTGTTTCCCAGGAAGCGGGTAGTAATTTACCACCGGATGCAAATATCATTATTGTAAAAGATACACTGCAGGCACTGCAAACACTTGCAGCCTGGCACCGGAAACAGTTTTCTTTTCCTGTAATAGGTATTACTGGCAGCAATGGCAAAACAATTGTGAAAGAATGGCTGAACCAGTTGCTGGAAGAAAAGTATGCCATTGTACGCAGCCCTAAAAGCTATAACTCGCAAACGGGTGTACCCTTAAGTGTATGGCAGATGAACAGCCAGTATACACTTGGATTGTTTGAAGCCGGTATTTCTCAGGGCAGTGAAATGGATAAGCTGGAGAAAATTATACAACCTGATATTGGCATATTTACCAATATTGGTGAGGCACACAGCGGAGGATTTTTTAACCTGCGGCAAAAAGTAATAGAGAAACTACAACTGTTTTCGCATGCACAGACACTTATTTATTGCAGCGACTACCCTGAAATAAATGAAGCGGTGGTAGAACTGGTGCAGCAATTACGCAACCAGCCTGGTGATAAATTGAATTTATTTACCTGGAGCACTAAAACAGACGCTACTTTCCGCATCAGCTCTTTAATGAAAGATGATGCGTTTACTTACGTAACGGCTTTGTATAAAGAAACGGAACTGTCTTTTAAAATACCTTTTACGGACGATGCTTCGCTTGAAAATGCCATTACCTGTTATTGTACGCTGTTGCACCTGGGTATAGATAACCGTTATATACAGGAACACATTCAGAAACTTGCACCTGTGGCCATGCGGCTTGAACTGAAAAGAGGCATTAACAACTGTTCTATCATTAATGACAGCTATTCAGCGGATCTCAGTTCGCTTAAAATTGCGCTCGACTTCCTGGCAAGACAGCAGCAGCATACGCGTAAAACAATTATTCTTTCTGATATACCTGAAAGCGGCAAAAGTGAAAAAGAATTATACCAGGTAGTAGCCGCTACCCTGCACGAAAAAAAGATCAGCCGTTTTATTGGTATAGGCCCGCAACTGATAAAACATAGAAATATATTTGAAGCAACTGTTGGCCTGGAAAGCAGCCTGTATGCAAATATGGATGCTTTCAAAAAAAATTTTTACCACCTGAAATTTCAGAATGAAACCATATTGCTGAAAGGGGCAAGAATATTTGAGTTTGAGCAAATATTACCCTTGCTGGAACAAAAAGTACACCAGACAGTACTGGAAATAAATTTAAGTTCAGTATTGCATAACCTGCAGCAATACCAGCAGGTGCTTACACCATCCACCAAAATAATGGCCATGGTAAAAGCTTCCTCTTATGGCAGCGGCAGTTATGAAATTGCCAGTATCCTGCAGTTTCATAAGGTAGATTATCTTGCGGTAGCTTATGCTGATGAAGGCGTTGAACTGCGCAAAGGCGGGATCAGTCTGCCCATTATGGTAATGAATGCTGAACCCAATACGTTTGATGCGCTGGTGCAATTTGACCTGGAACCGGATATTTATTCTTTGGAATTGCTTCACTCGTTTGATGCATACCTGAAAAAAGAAGGTTTGCCGCAGTTTGCTGTACACATTGAACTGGAAACAGGTATGAACAGGCTTGGCTTTAATACAGATGATATGGTTTTGTTGTCAGAAAAACTTGCTGCCAGTTCCTGCAAGGTGCAATCTGTGTTTACTCATTTGGTTGCCAGTGAAGATCCTGCCAGTGAAGATTTTACGCTGCAACAGGCAGAAAAATATTTTAATGCTGTTGCAGTATTAAAAAAACAACTTTCCTATCCTTTTATACAACACATGGCAAATTCGGCTGCTATTCTCCGCTATCCGCAGTTACAGCTGGACATGGTGAGACTGGGCATTGGTTTATATGGTATAGACAGTGGGGCAACAAACAGGTTGGATCTGAAAGAAGTTTCTTCACTTAAGACAACCATTGCGCAGATAAAGCATTTAAAAAAAGGTGAGACCATTGGGTATGGAAGAAAAGGTATCGCCACCAACAATACAGTTATTGCTACCGTGCGGCTTGGATACGCAGATGGATATCCAAGAAGATTAAGCAATGGAAAAGGTAAGATGCTGGTAAACGGAAAGCCGGTGCCTGTTATTGGTATCATTTCTATGGATATGACCATGCTGGACATAACGGATGCAGGCCATGTGGAAGAAGGGGATGAGGTAATTGTATTTGGGCAGCAGTTATCTGTACAGCAGGTGGCAGTATGGGCAGAAACCATTCCCTATGAAATTATGACAGGGATTTCTCAACGGGTAAAGCGGGTGTATTTTGAAGAATAAAAGGTGGCCTGCCCTGCTATTTTGAATGACCGGATATTTACATAGGATTAACAGACTAAATACCATCCAGTTACTACGGGCGATAGCTGTATTAATGGTGGTTCATTGCCATACTATTGATCTGCAGCCGGCACATACGAAAAGCGGCAACTCTTATCAATATCAATTTTTTTACCTGCCCAATTTTGGCGCAGCAGGGGTTGATATATTTTTTGTAATCAGCGGTTTTATTATTACGGTAATCTCCGCGCACTATGCGCGCAGTAACAAAGTGTATGGGTTTTTTATAAAACGCCTGGTAAGAGTCTTACCTCTTTACTGGCTGGTTTCACTGCTTTTATTGTTATTTCACTCGTATTTGGGAGGCATAACCCTATTGGCCGGATAGTAATTTCGTTTGTAATTTTTCCTTTTTTAATGATCCTCATTACGACATTCCCGTGCTGGTACAGGGATGGACCATATCTTTTGAGTTGCTTTTTTATATGGTAATTACCGCCGCAATGAAGTGTAGCAGGCGATGGTATATACTAATCACTATCTTGTTTTTTTCGGCCTGCATCATATTTAATTACAACCACACAACAACTACGCACAACGGGCTGGTAAATTTTTTGGGAAACGGTATTATGCTTGAATTTTTGATGGGTACCGTTACAGGAATTGTTTTTTTAAGCACCGTTTCTGTTAAACCTGTTGTTACAAATATTTTAATGTTTGCAGGTGTAGCCGGGTTATTGTTGTCGGTGTTTACAGGTTACGGTATTATTAGCCAGGGCATTGGAATAGTGTTAGGAACCTTGTCCCTGGAGCGTGTTTTAATATGGGGATTGCCCTCCGCTTTATTAGTGGCCGGGGTTGCACTAAAGGAGAAAGTCCACCCGGTATTCATCCATTCTTTCTGGATTGCAATTGGAAACGCTTCCTTTTCTATTTATTTAACCCACCTGATTATTTTACCTTCCCTGTACGTGAAATGCTGGATCAGATTTGGTGTAACTGATATGATTCAGCCGGATTTGCTGTTGCTTATTTCTCTTGCACTGGCCATTATGGGCGGATTTCTTTTTTATAAAATGGTTGAAATACCCGTTTTACGCAAGCTGAATGCTTACGTAACAAAACAGGCAGGTATTGACCTGGCTGCTGTAAAGAAGTAATAATTTAACAAGACCCCACTTCCACCAAATTTTCAACTGCCAGCGAAACCATTATATTTGCCAATTAAAAATCAACCGGTGAAGGGAAGAAATATTGTTGTACTAATCCTGCTCATTCTTATTATAGATCAAACGCTTAAATTTTGGGTTAAAACACACATGCCGTTGAGTCAAGACTGGGATCAATACTTTGCCATGCTTACACCTTACGACAGAGGCCTGCGCCCGCTGGGGGGCGACTGGTTCCAGGTATATTTTGTAGAAAATTCGGGTATGGCCTGGGGTTGGGAACTGGGAGGTAACTGGGGTAAAATGGCACTTACACTTTTCAGGCTGTGTGCAGTAATACTGGGGGTGTTCATCCTCCGCAATTTCATCCGGAAAAATTATCACCGGGGCTTTATTATTTGTGCTGCATTGATCTTTGCAGGGGCCCTTGGTAATTTAATTGATAGCATGTTTTACGGTATTATTTTCGACGAAAGTACCCGGTTTCATGTGGCCCAGTTTCTTCCACCAAAAGGATATGCCGGTTTCCTGCATGGCAAGGTGGTAGATATGCTGTATTTTCCCATTATAAAAGACAAATTATTGCCGGGTTGGATTCCATTTATCGGCGGCGGGCAGTTTACTTTTTTTAGCCCTGTTTTTAATATTGCCGATGCTTCCATCTCTACAGGAGTAATAGCCATACTGGTTTTTCAACGCCGGTTTTTTAAAAAAGAGGATGAGGATCAAAACTCAGTAGTAGAAACCAATAGCCCGGTCAACGATAATGTACAGGTATCATAAAACATTGTAATTTAACCGGCATCATTTAACCAACCTTTCCTGCCATTACTTCGTATCAAAAAAGTATTGGCCGCAAAAAGATCGCCCCCTTCTTACTAATCCTTTACTAATAGCAGGCCTTATTAAAGATAAACACATAAAAATGAAGTATTTACAGCGTTTATTAGCCTTTGTAACCCTCTGTGCAGCTTTTTTTTCCTGCCAGAAGGAATACAGTATAGAGAACCCGGTAGGAGGTTCCAACGTATCAGCACAATGGGAGTTTAAGGAAGCTGGTGTTCTGTTTAAAGGTTCCATAGATACGGTTGAGGTGGCTACTATAAATAATTATAAATTTATAACCATTGATGGCCGCTCATCTGATGGCACCGCAGAAATAACACTGCAGGTTTTTGGCGCAGATATAAAAGTGGGCACTTACAAAACACCTTTTAGTTTATTTGCTTACGTTAAAGGCGGAAATTATATTTACCAGACTGATCAAACGCTGGCAGACTCGTTCACCGTAGTAATCACCAAAATTGATAGTTTTAGTATAGCCGGCACATTTAGCGGCAAGGCCTCCAAAACTATTGTTGACGGAAAGTTTTCGGCAGTAATTAAACAAAGACCTGTAAC
>JBDSOC010000098.1:0-89697 GCA_039915085.1 Chitinophagaceae bacterium | reverse complement strand
TAGCTTTACGTTTTGCCTCCAATACAATTCGTTGCCTGATATGATGCCTCGCCGAATAACCAGTCATTTTTTTAACGACCGTATTAAGATAGTTTGGCGTTACACATAGCATTGCCGCATATTCAGCTACTGTTTTTTTGGAAATGAAATTTTTGTCTACAAGGCTTTTAAATTTTTGAGCCATTTCAATATTCCTTGTTTGCATGACTTTTTCTATGGAATCCTCAAATTGTCTTGCTACATAAACAAGAAATATTTTAAGATAGCGCCGGAGTATTTCTGTTCTGAACAAACAATCGCTGTCAAATTCTTTAATCATTTTCTTTAGAATTTCTTTCATGTCATTCGTAATATCATTTTGCAGTGCCACACATGCAGACCTTGGTATAGATTCTATAATTGCTGATTGATACATCAAGTCATCCTCCTGCTCTCCAATGCTAAAAAAAGATTCTGTAAAAGAAATTCTATAGCCGAGTATATCACCATTTGCCTGAAACTGACGTACCTGGTCGGGGCGTAAACATAAAATCATGTTGTCGCTGATTTCAAATTTCTCTAAATCAATTAAGCAGATTCCCTTTCCTTTTACGATATACAAAACTTCGAAACATCGGTGCCAGTCGGGTTTGGCCGCAGATTGCAAACAATCATCGTCCATATTTTCAATTATCTGGATGTTAAGTGGAACTTCTTTATTTATAGCGTGTAACATTTATGGTTGATTTTGCAATCAACTCTTTCTAAATGCGTGCCTTGTTTTTTATTGCTCAAAGTCAAGTAGTTATGAGAAATCTTACCAAACCAATTTGCGATAATTCGTAATGCAGTCATTGGAAAAAACGAAGTTTCGTGAATTTCATAAAAGGAAATATGGTGTCGATATTCTTAAAGAAAAGTTTGTTTCTTTTTCATTTGCTAAAGTCAGTTATCGATAGGGAAACAACAATTCAAGAATATGCCTATATACTTTCAAAATTGGTTCTGATTAATAGAAACATTTCTTTTCTTTTTAAATACTGAAAAACTATTGGCTGCTCCAACATAAACAATATGTACTACAAATTCCTTTATTTAGCAATTGCTGCGGTTCACATTCAACCTTACTTTCGTTCAGGAAATAAATGGTACCCATTGGTATTTTTCAAACGGCTTCAAGGCTTTGGTTTAATGGATTAAAATTTTTATGACATACATCATATCCAATGAATACAGTGTGAAATAATTTTGCAGGATGAATTATAAAGCATCAATCTAAATATGCAGCACAATGATTTTTATAGCCATTCATATTGTTCTTCTCATCCTGGTAGCAGCATTGTATTTATTATATCGTACCAAAGAGATTAGCAGCGATCATGAAAAAAGCAAATCTGCAGAAGACGCCATGCAGTTCAGTAAGTACATGGAGAATCTTGATGACACTGAAATAGGTGAGATACTTTTGCATAAGGATGATGTAGAAGATAATGCTTCTAATATAAATTCGGCGAATTCACCCAAGAAGAATGCCCTTGTTATTTTCTTGTTTCTAGTTTCATTTCTTGCTGCCAATCCGACTTTTGCACAGTCCCCAAAAACACCTTCTTTATCATCGGAGCCAGGCATTATCATCACCTTCATTTTGATACTCATTCCAATACTGGCAGGTGTAATTATTATGGCCGTTAAAGTATTTAATATCCTTCGGCAACAACGTAATAAAAATAATCGTAAAAAAGCGACGGCATTTTCAAAATATCTGCAATTATTATCCGATGATGCAGCAGCAACTTTACTAAAACGAAAGTCAGCTTTAGAATTTCACTTAACAGATAAAGAACTTGCTGGTGATGGTTCTGCAGAAGACAACAAGGGGCTTATTAATAACATCAATACTTATAGTGAGCTGCCTTTTGTTGCAATAAAAAAGAAAGCATTGAAACGCCCCGATATTGATACTGGCCTTTCTAAACTTATTCTCTGGTATATCGGTTGCGCTGCATTCTGGTTGTTGTTCGGTACTACAGTTGGGGAATACCTCGGTATAAAATTCGTGGCACCCGATGCCGACCATATCAGTTGGTTAAGCTTTGGCCGCCTGCGCCCCGTACATACCAATGCGGTTTTTTGGGGATGGTCTTCACTGGCTATGCTGGGTCTTGGATATTATATTGTACCGATGGTAAGCAATACACCCATTGCAAGTCTAAAACGGGGCTGGTATTCGCTTGTACTTATCAACGCAACTATTTTATTGGGTAGTATTTGTTTAATGGCTGGCATTAATAATGGTGGTGGCGAATACCGGGAATATATCTGGCCGGTAATGATGTTGTTCGGTATTGGCTTACTGATTACACTTATAAATTTTATACAAACGATTGCCAAACGTACTACCAAAGAAATTTATGTTTCTAACTGGTACATTGTTGCCGCACTAATTTTCGCTATTGTTATTACGGTTGTTGCCTACATTCCATACTGGCAGGATGGGCTGGGAGAAACCATCATACAAGGCTATTATATGCACCAGGGTGTAGGCATGTGGTTCATGTTATTTACACTCGGTATTGTATATTATTTTCTGCCGCAGCAGTTAAATAAACCCATCTATTCCTACAGCCTCGGCATACTTGCATTTTGGACGCAGATACTTTTTTACACAGTTATTGGTACACATCATTTTGTATTCAGTTCAATACCTTGGTGGTTGCAAACAGTAGCCATTGTGGGCAGTGTAGGTATGATAATTCCCGTAGCCGCAGGCTTTACCAATTTCATCATGACGTTTAAAGGAGCCTGGTATAAAGTTGCCGGAAGTTATACCCTTCCTTTCTTTTTAGTGGGAACTATTTTTTATTTTACCGGCTCCATGCAAGGCACTGCAGAAGCATTCCGTTCCACAAATTTAATCTGGCATTTTACTGACTTTACTGTTGCCCATTCGCACATAACTATGTACGGCATTATTGCTTTTTATTTATGTGCAGCAATTTATGCGGTTTTGCCAAGGCTTACAGGTAAAGAGCCACCGCAAATAATGGTTGGCGCACATTTTTGGTTTGCATTAACGGGTGTATTGTTTTATACCCTTCCATTGATGTATGGCGCAACTTTAAAGGGTTTGATGTGGATAGAGGGCAAGACATTTATTGATGGCGTTGTGTTTATGGCACCCTATTGGTTGTGGCGTGCCATTGGAGGAAGCCTGATGTGGCTATCGCATATTTTTTTCGCTTACAATATTTATAAAATGATTGCAGGTACGCATATTATTGATGTTAAAAAAACAGCGTTGGAGATATTGCATCAACATAATCTTTCTTCAGGCAGAACAAGCAACACGCTATAAAATAGAACAATGGAATTTTTTGATAACCATATAAAATTATTTAGAACAGCCTTTCTGTTCTTTGCAACATTAACGGTATTAGTTGCTATCATTCCTGCACTCAATAATCAAAAAAATAATGCACCGTTACCCAGTGCAGAACCATTGAGTGAAGATGCTGCAAAAGGCAAAGCCATATTTATTGCTAATGGCTGCGTTGGCTGCCATACACAACAGGTTCGTAATGTAGATATGGATAAAGTATGGGGTTCACGCCCAAGTATAGCGGCCGATTACGCCGCTAATCACCGCAGCGATTTGTGGACAAATACCGCTACACTGATGGGTACAGAACGTACCGGGCCTGACCTTACCAATATTGGTGCAAGGCAACCCAGTATTGACTGGCACCTGGTGCATTTGTACAACCCCAGAATTGTGGTGAAAGAGTCTATCATGCCTGCATATCCGTGGATGTTTGCCATAAAAAGAAATCCATCAAAAAATGATATTGTTGTGAATGTGCCGGGAGAATATTTAGACGGAGAAGAAGGAAAAATGGTTGCCACAAAAGAAGCACTGCAACTGGTAGCTTACCTGCAATCTTTAAAACAAACCAAGCTACCCGATGGAAGCCCTGAACCAGCTTTTCTGTATAAAAAAGAAATGAAGCAGACAAATGGTACAGTGAAATCAAAGGAGTTGGATGGATTAGTTCTTTATTCAGCCAATTGTCAAAGCTGCCACCAGACTAACGGCGAAGGATTGAAAGGCGCATTTCCCCCATTAAAAGGAAGTACAGTAGTATTGAATGATAACCCGGAGATGATGGTAAATATTATTATGAATGGCTACAGTGGCCGCATGCAGGAAGGCTATGGTGCAATGCCTGCTGTGGGTACCAATAATAATTTGAGCCCGGAGGAAATTGCTGCTATTATGAACCATGAAAAAGAAAGCTGGGGTAACAATGCTAAAAAGGTAACCCCGGAAGAAATAAAGAAACTAATGGATTTTGTAAAATTAAAAGCAGCACAGTAAAATATTTATCATGACTAATTATGAAACAGTGAGTGAAGCGGTGAGTGACCTTATCAAAAGAGGTTATACTGAAAATTTTATCAGGGAAGAAGGAACGGAGTGCCGTATTTGTGATAGTCCATCAATTTGTTTACCTCCCGAATATTATACAATTGATGAGGTGCATCGCTTTGAAGGAGCGACAGACCCAGCTGATGAAATGATAGTTTTTGCAATATCCTCAGAAAAGCTATTATTAAAAGGAATTGTGGTAAACGCTTATGGGGTTTATGTTGATACAGCAACATCGAGAATAGTACAGGATTTGAAAATACAAGCGCATTGAAATTATTTTTAACATTAAAATAAGTTATAGTGAAAAGACATCTCTTACTACTCATTTTTCTTACAACAAGAATGATAAGTTTTGCCTGCCCAATCTGCGAAAAGGCGCAGCCCAGGATATTACGGGGGATAACTCACGGTACAGGACCGGAAAATAACTTGGATTATATTATTGTTTGGGTAGCAGTTATTGTGGTTATACTCACTTTGTTTTTTTCTGTAAAATGGTTGATAATACCAGAAGAAAAAGCACAGCAGCATATTAAAAGGCTGGCAATAAATTTTGAATAAGATGGAAAATGAAAGCACCATATTTATTTTTATAGATGATGAGCCAAAGCCAATTGCGGAGCTTATTTCGCCGGTCAATTTTGAACTGGATACCCGTAAAATGGTGGATGGAAAACATTCGCTGAAAATTATAAGTAAAGACCCAACGGGTAAAGAAGGCATCAGGCTTATTCCTTTTGAAGTAAAGAATGGGCCAGCAATTTCGATAGAAGGGATAAAAGAAAATGCCGTGGTTGACGGTGTGTTACCCATCATGATAAACGCTTACGGTAAAGGTAACCAAACAAGATTTTTAATAACCGGTAGTGAAACGCCAAAAGGCATTCCATCCTGGTTATGGCTGCTCATTATTGTTGTTGGTGTAAGTATGGTTTTTTATTTTATTTCCTATATCTCCATAGCAAAATGATTTGTGCAAACGATAAATATTCTTATAAACAGAAATTGGATAACGAATTTTAAATCTATCATACAATTAAACGATACATCATGGAAATTAAAAAAATATTTGAGGGTAACTCATTCAAAATAGTGAGCGTTACGCTGAATAAAGGGGAAAGTATGCCCAAGCACAAAGCAACTTCAGATGCTTTTGTAATAGTTAAACAAGGCAAAGGGAAAATAATATTTGATGATAAAGAAATAGAATTGGAACAGGATTCAACGCAGTTGATACCGGCTAATGAGAACCATACACTTGAAGTGATGGAAGATTTTAGTGCCTGCATTGTTTTCCCAATTGAGGGTGAGATTGAGTTCATAAAATGATTGCTACAGTCCGATTGTTATTCATCTTCATTCTATCAATTATAAAAACAAAAATTATGGCACCAATAAAAAGACATATTGCCCTGCAACCTATCAGCCACGACCATCATTTTGGTTTATTGGTATGCTGGAAAATAAAGACCGGACTTAACAAAAGGGTTGAGCACGCAAGGATAAAAACGTTTTGCAATTTCTTTTATGAAATCCATTTGAACAATCATTTTATAGTCGAGGAAAAATATATTTTTCCTGTGTTGGCTAAAGATGATGAATTAATAAAGCGGGCAATGAAAGAACACCATCTTTTAAGAAAATTGTTTGAAGATGAAAATGGAGATACTCAGAATCTCACTCTTATAGAAAAGCATCTGGAAGAACATATACGATTTGAAGAACGGGAATTGTTTAGCAAGATAGAATCTGTGGCAACTGAAGAACAGCTTCAGACAATCGGTAATATTAAATCGGAAGATATAAAAACCCTCGAAAACTGGAAGGATGAATTTTGGGTTTGAATAGCATAAAATATCGAAGTTAAATAAATGCATAATACGATTTAGCAGGAGGCTTTCTTGATAGTCACTCTAATAATCAAATAATGCAATCATAAACAATGATTATGTTGTATAATAGAATGGAAGAAATGTTTAAGCAAATTTTAAGTATTGATGAAATTAATATCCCTATATTATCCATATCAATTACAAGGCTTTTAAAATTTATATGGCATTGTTTTTTTCGTGCCAATCACGTTTTGTTTCCCAAATCCAAAAAGATGTTTTTAACATGCAAACAATTGACACCCTCCTCCATGATAGAATTTTTACTTTGCAATAATACAGACAATTATATCTATAATTCAGCCATTGATTTTCTTCACGTGAAGAATCAACTTTGTAAACGGTTATTAAAATTATTTCCCAAAATTTAAAAAATTATGTTATGAACATTCAAAATGAAACAAAAGTATCAACTGTAAACGAAAAAGAATTCCGGGAAAGTGTAATGCCACGTGCACTACTCTCAAAGATGGCGTGCGAAATCGCTCTTCAGAAAACAACTGAACGAAACGTAAAACAATTTGCCAGTTGGGAGTTAATGGAAGCAACAACGGTAATCAATGTATTGCAAGACTTAGACACAACTGTTTCTTCGTTAGATAACGATAGCAAGGCTTTTCTTGAAAAGCTGAAAAGTCTTAACGGAAACGGATTTGATAAGGTCTACATGGAAGCAGAACTATCTAACCATGAATTTTTACTGAATCTCACACAGGATTATATTGAAGGTATTGAAGGAAAACCATCCGGGCAGGAAGAAAATATTTGGCATGTGGCTAACCTGGCATTGTTTGCTTTTACAGAGCACGTTGCCATCTGTAAAAGAATTGTGAGCGAAGTAAGTGCTAACTGAGGTTAGACAGAAATATAAGAACTGTCCGGGTAAAGGACAGTTTTTATATTTGAATAATATTAGAATATGCTATGGTATTTTTAAAAATGCCTGTGTTGTATTTATAAAATAAATACACACAGTCATCACCAATCGATACTCCATAATGCTAAATGAGGTTTTAGAATTCAGGAGGTGTAAGGATGCAGGTATTAGCCGATGACGATGCTGCAATTGCAGGTTCTAATAATTGTAGTAATGGTGAGTTAAACAGGCCCTATAAATGTTATATCATAGGGTTGGCGGTAAATAAATCCGCTATGTCCTTAATCTGAAAACATTTGCTTCAATTCACATTTTTCCAGGTTCATCCAGTCTTTTAATTAATTCTTTGGTATGAGTGATTGTCTCCGGGAATCCAGGTATTTAAAAGGCATGTTCAACAAAAAGGTCTTAAACTCTTTCCCCGACAGAAGTTTAAAAACCCTTTTTTAAGTTAATAGCTTTTCCACCTTGATATAGCTATAGTTGGCTGTGCTATTGCAAGGCAATTTTCCCAATAAAATTTGCAATTCCAAGTTCCTGGCTTGTTACCCAATTAATGGTAAGTAATTTATACAAATATCAGCTTATTCCATTAATTGAGATAGCTATAGAAGCCGTGGTGGTCTAATTCAAAATCGATATCTATTTATCATCCAGCAACGATTTTGATTTTCTCAGTTTGCTTAGCAAGAATTTAAATTTTGGGATTAGCTGTTCTGAGTCAGCCAGGTTTTTCTCCTTTTTTCCTATATTTTTCTCAATCCATCTTCTTTGTAGTTCCTGAATGGCAATCATTCTGTCATTGGGCGCTTTATTCTGAAGTTGCTTATTCATAGGCTATCATGTAAGGGATTAAAATAATTTTACAGCAAAGCAGGATTGATGTAAGATAGACTATTGTTAATCATATATTGTTGCAAAAAGGGGATGTATTATGCTATTTTTTCGGGGTTGTTAAGCATGTAAGTGTTTCCAATTATTTCTTTATAAATTATTTTCTGGAATATTATTCTGTTACAAATACCTATTTCCTTTTAATTATATTTTTCTATCCACGAAAAAATATGCTGATAAATAGATTGCTTATTTTGCTTTATAAAACTCAAAAAGGCCTTTGCCACCTCGGACATTTTTTTTTGTTTTAACCAAATGAGCCTCCATTGTTCGGTAAGCGGCAAGCCTTTTACAGGTATGATTTTTATTTCCTTTTGTTTCAATTCATTTTTGATACTTAGGATGGATTGAATAGAAAATCCAAGCCCAGCCATTACTGCTTGTTTTACAGCTTCGCTGGAGGTCAATTCCAGACGGACATGTGGCACAATATTGGCTTTTTGAAAATACCGTTGCATCGTTACTCTTGTTCCAGAACCCTCTTCACGGTAAATGAGTGGTATGCTGTCAAAAACAGATTTAGTTAACTGTTTAGTTACTTTAAAGGTAGAATCTGGCGGGGCAGTTAAATATAAATTATTAGGAAGCAATATTTCCTGTTCAATATCCAAAGAATCTGGTAATACCGAAACAAGTGAAAAATCTACCTCATTATTTTCAAGGCTTTTTACAACCTTGGTTTTATTGGTCACATCCATCAAAAGATCTATTTCTGGATTTTGCTGTAAAAAATCTTTCAGGTAATAAGGCATTACATATTTCCCTGTCGACGCAACCGATAGTTTTAGCCTGCCCGATAGCATTCCTTTGAAGTTTTGTGCACTGTAATTTATGGAAGCTACTTCTTTTAAAATACGGTCAGCCGTCTGGTAGAGTTCCCTGCCAAACTCTGTTACATAGAGTTTTCGTCCAATTACTTCGGTGAGCGAAATATCAAACTGGGCCTGCAGGTTTTTTAGTTGTATAGAAACCGCAGGTTGTGTCATATTTAACTCCACCGATGCTTTGGTGATACTCTCGTTTTCTACCACAATCATGAAGACTTTAAGCTGATGAAGTGTGAAATTCATAAAATATATTTATGGGTTCTATAATAAAGTTAAATAAATATATATGAATTAAGCGCTGCATTTTTGCATCATAAATAAAAACAATGACAACAATAACAGTAGCAAAAGGGGATGGCATAGGCCCGGAAATTATGGATGCCACCCTTGATATTATTCTGGCAGCCGGTGCAAAACTCATAATACAAGAAATAGAAGTGGGTGAAAAAGTATACCGAGCTGGTAACACAGCAGGTATTGCTAAAGCATCCTGGGAAATTATCAGGAAGAATAAAATTTTTCTAAAAGCTCCCATCACTACCCCACAGGGAGGTGGTTACAAAAGTCTGAATGTAACGACGCGAAAATTTTTGGGTCTCTACTCGAACGTCCGCCCTTGTATGAGCCTTCACCCATTCGTAAAAACCAAACACCCGGTAATGGATATTGTCATTATCCGGGAAAACGAAGAAGATCTTTACGCAGGGATTGAACATCAGCAAACGGATGAAGTAGTGCAGTGCTTAAAACTTATCAGCCGCCCCGGCTGTGAAAAAATTGTGCGTTACGCTTTCGAATATGCCAAAGCCCATAAACGCAAGAAAGTTACTTGTTTCACCAAGGATAACATCATGAAACAAACCGATGGATTGTTCCATCAGGTGTTTGATGAGATAGCAAAAGACTATCCTGGAATAGAAAGCGAGCATTGGATAATTGATATTGGCGCAGCAAAAATGGCTGATACTCCCGAATCATTTGATGTTATTGTAATGCCGAATTTATACGGTGATGTCTTGTCCGATGTGGCGGCCCAGATAACAGGGTCAGTAGGACTCGCCGGATCCGCAAATATAGGCGAGGAATGCGCCATGTTTGAAGCTATACACGGTTCTGCACCTCGACGGGCAGGGCAAAATTCCGCAAATCCGTCAGGTTTGTTACAGGGGGCCATTATGATGCTGACTCATATTGGTCAAATGGATGTTGCGGAAAAAGTGCAAAATGCCTGGCTAAAAACCATAGAAGAGGGGAAACATACTTATGACATATACAAGGAAGGCGTCAGCAAAGAAATGCTTGGTACAAAAGAATTTGCATTGGCCGTGATTAGCAATCTGGGACAACTGCCACAAACATTAAAAGCTGTTTCCTACGCTCAGGGGCAAACATTGAACCTGCCGAAGTACAAACGAAAAGCAGCTGCCAAAAAAGAGCTGGTGGGAGTAGATGTTTTTGTTCACTGGCCCGGCAGTAACCCGGATGAATTGGCAACGCATATCCAAAAACTGGAAAGTGGCTCAATTTCGCTCTCTATGATTACAAATCGTGGAATTAAAGTATGGCCGGAAGGGTTTTCTGAAACTTTTTGTACTGACCACTGGAGGTGTCGTTTTAAACCGGCTAATGGAACACCTATGAATAAACAACAAATCATAGAAATACTGAGTACGGCAGACCAGCAAGGTATTGATACAATTAAAACAGAAAACCTGTATACGTTTGATGGAAGACAAGGTTTTTCCCTGGGACAAGGACAATAACAATAATTAAATCAGTTAAACAAATGAACATTCATCTCATTAAAGGAAGTTTCAATAGCAAAGATGCTATTGAACTCATTACCCAACTTATCAATGTTAAAATACAGTTTCATGAAAATAAAATCGGCAAAACGCACAATGAAGAAGACATAAAAATGCGGGAAAGAAGAATTAAGCAACTTCAAAATGATATTCATAATGCAAGAAAATATATAGAAAGTAAAGGGAATAGTATTACACTGGAAAGTGAAATAGACTTGATAGATTAAAATTAAACTAAGGGAAATCACTAAATGAATCCGCGATTATTATTTCAAAACCGGAACGCAGTACTTGTCACCAAACATCATAAGGAAAAAGTAATTATTCCTGCTTTGAAGGAAGCATTTGGATTAAATATTATGGTGGCAGATAAAGTGGATACCGATCAATTTGGCACATTCAGTGGGGAAATTGAAAGAGCTGATACACAGTACAATACTGCCAAACTAAAAATCTTAAAAGCCTTTGAGCTGTATCCTGAAACAGAAATTGCCGTTGCCAGTGAAGGAGCTTTTAATCCACATCCTGATTGCCCTTTTATTCCTGTCAACACAGAGATTGTGCTGCTGATAGATAAAAAAAACCAGTTGGAAATATCGGGAAGATATTTATCACTGGCAGCGGGTGTAAAAGAGGGAACAGTATCATCAATACAAGAAGCATGGGACTTAGCTGAAATAATAGGATTCCCGGAATACGGAGTGATATTAAAGGCGGGGAAAAACGTAAATGATAAGCCTTATATTTTTAAAGATGCAACAACAAAATCCTGCCTGGAAGCGGCACTACTTTTTTTCTTTGAAATTTCCGGTGATGGAAAAATTGTGATGCAGACTGATATGAGGGCGCATCGTAATCCTTTTCGGATGGAAAATATCAGGATCGCTGCCCTTGAACTTATCAAAACCATTCAATTTGTCTGCCCAAAATGCAACACACCCGGATTTGATGTGAAAGAAGTTGTTAAAGGACTTCCATGCAGCTCGTGCAACTCCCCTACCAGAAGTACATTATCATATTTATATGAATGTAAGAAATGTGCTTACAGGGAAGAAAAATTTTATCCCCATGTTAAACAACAGGAAGACCCTGGTTCTTGTGATTATTGTAATCCTTAGCAGAAGGGGAAAAGTGATAGTTGATAATAATAAATAGTGAAACCCAAATAAAATGGAAATACAACTTATCAGTGGCGTGTTTACGATTGAAGAAGCGGAAGCGCTTTTAACGGCCATCTTTAAAACAAAGATTGCTTTTCATGAGCAAAAAATAAAGACAATTGATGAATCAGAAGAGGATATCAAGCATTCAGAAAAAAAGATCATTCAGTTGGAAGAGACTTTGAGAAGCGCTATCCGGAAAATGAGAGAAAAAGGGCAAACCCATACCAGTTTAAATGCACACATTGAAGTTAATACAATGGGAAGGCTGACACAATAAATTATCAAAACATGACAAAATTTTGGCGGATCGCCTGTTTTGTATTCTCCAACAGTCTTAAATTAATAACGACACAAAAGAGCACATAAAAAAAAGTAAATGAAATCAATTGCCCCATCGGTAAAAATAATGATTGGCATTTTAATCCTGATAGTCGCGTTATTCTTAACATTTAGTAGTAAAGATGTTATTATAGCAAAATTTTTTAATGCTTTTTCGATTATCATTTGCCTTTATTTATTCAAACTATTAAGCAATGCTAAAAAAATCTAAAAAATTGTAGTCATCCTTGAAAGTCAACGGCCTAAGATAACAGGCCAAAACGTAAAGTTTCTCACTCAGGTAGTAATTTTCCACAGGGTGTTTAGCATAAGTCGTAAACCAAAAATTTCTGAAGATTAAGAAATTAATAGAAAAATATAAAAGACATTAAAAAGCGAATGGGATCCAGTAGTACTTCTATTTCAAAAGCAATCCGCAAGCTCAACCTTATTTTATGGCTGGACCGGAGTGATTTAATTTATGTTTACACCCTTGCGATATTTGCCGGGCTGGTACAGCTTTCCCTGCCACTCGGTATCCAGTCGATCATAGGTTTTGTTATGGCAGGGTCTATCTCAACATCTATCGTGATATTGATAGGCCTTGTTGTTTTTGGTGTTTTTATAAATGGGCTCTTACAGGTTAGGCAATTGCAGACGATTGAAAAAGTAAAGCAAAAACTATTCCTGCGCTATGCACTGGAATACGCAGACCGGTTGCCTAAATTGAATATCGAAAAACTGGATAATGAGTATTTGCCTGAAATAGTAAATAAGTTTTTTGATTCTATTTCGCTGCAAAAGAGTATTGATAAACTGGTAATAGACCTTCCGGCAGCCATCATCCAGGTTTTGCTGGGTTTGTTGCTACTGGCATTTTACCACCCGGTATTCATTGCTTTTGGAGTATTGTTGCTTGTCGCAGTATTTCTTATAATAAGATTTACCTCTTCACAAGGCCTTTCCACAGCGATGGATGCTAGTAGCTACAAGTACGCCGTTGCCGGGTGGCTCCAGCAGATTGCCCGCACTGTCAAAACCTTCAAATACACAAGAGAAACTTCTATTCATATTAATAAGACGGATGAAATGGCCATTCAATACCTGGCATCCAGTACAAAGCATTTCAAAATTTTGTTAACCCAGTTCTGGAGTCTTATTTCATTTAAAATAATCATAACAGCAGCAATGCTGATAATCGGTTCTTACCTGCTGGTAAGCCAGCAAATCAATGTAGGGCAGTTTATTGCGGCAGACATCGTTATTATAACAATTATTGGTTCCATCGAAAAATTAATTATGAATCTTGATGCTGTATATGACGCATTAGTATCAGTAGAAAAATTAAATATTATTACTGAGGCAGAAAAAGAAGGAGGTGGCAGCTTGCTACTGGAAGTTAAAAATGGGGGTGTATCCCTTGAATGTAATAATATAAGTTTCGCATATGGTGATAATGCACCGGTGCTTGCTAATTTCAATCTTGTTATCGAAAAGGGGGAAATGGTGCAATTGAAAGGGGCATCAGGTGTAGGAAAATCTACCGTTTTGCGACTCTTTACAGGTGCTTTTATTAACTACACCGGTAATATTTTAATTGATGGCATACCACTGGCCAATTATAATATAGCCAGTCTCCGGCAACAAACGGGTATCATGCTGGGTAACCAGGATTTGTTCCAGGGTACAATAAAGGAAAACATCACTATGGGCAGTCACAGCATCAGAATGCAGGAAATCTCCAGTATGGCAGCGTTAACAGGGCTGCTTTCTTTTATTCAAACCTGTAAAGATGGTTATGACACTATGCTTTTACCCGGAGGCCATAAACTATCAAATAGCGTTCGTAAAAACATCCTGTTGATAAGGGCTTTATTGGGCGACCACAGGCTGTTATTGCTCGAAGAACCATTTGAACACCTGGAACAACCCTATAAAAACAAGGTTATTGACTATATAAAGAACAATAAAAACTCCACAGTACTTATTGCTTCAAAAGACGAAGGTCTCAAAGCGAATGTTGATAAAATTGTTTTGCTAAACAAAGCAGGGTAGGCTGTTCGCTGAAATGGTTTTCTAAATCATTTTATAATGAATAATTATTTAACGCAAAATATCGAAGAAGAGGCTTTAGCCAGACCTCTTTCCAGTTTTGCAAAGGTTTACCGTGTTGGCCGAAAAAACACTATAACATACTGGCTATGGGGAACACTTATGCTGCTATTCATAATTTTACTTTTGCCCTGGACACAGAACGTGAGGGCTAAAGGTAAAGTAACGACGCTCCGGCAGGAGCAGCGCCCGCAGGAAATAAATACCATTATTGCAGGCCGTATTGTCAGGTGGTACATAAAAGAAGGTGATAATCTAAAAAAAGGAGATACTATTTTACAATTGGGAGAAGTAAAAGTCGATTATTTTGACCCGGAATTATTGAAAAGGACGCAACAACAAATTTCCGCCAAACAACAAAGTAAGGTAGGTTATCAAAATAAGGCTGCAGCTACGGAGGCCCAGACCGCAGCAATAACTGAAGGCAGAATTTTTAAGCTGCAGTCGCTGGACAATAAGTTATTGCAGCAACAGCTAAAAGTTGCAGGCGACAGTGCAGATCTGATAGCCGTAAATAACGAACTGCAGGTTTATAACAGGCAAATCGAAGCCGCCCGGCTGATGCTGGATAGTGGGGTTATTTCATTGGTAGATTTTGAAAAGAGAAAAGTAAATTTTCAAACGGCTGCAGCAAAAAAAATAATTGCTGAAAACAAATTTTTACAAAGCAAGCAGGAACTGGCCAATCTTCGGATAGAAAAGAATAGCATTTTTCAGGATTATGCAGATAAAATATCAAAAACTGAAAGCGAAAAATTTGCTGCCTTATCCAGCGCTGCTTCAACAGAAGCTGAACTGGCAAAGCTGGAAAATCTTTATGCCAGCTATGATGTACGCAACAAATTGTATTATATTATTGCGCCGCAAAACGGTCAAATAGTTGGCGCAAAAAAAGCAGGTATTGGGGAGATGCTGAAAGAAGGCGAGATGATTGCAGAGATTGTACCTTCCTCGGTCCAATATGCAGTTGAACTTTTTGTGGAGCCGATGGATTTACCCCTAATCAATACAGGCCAAAAAGTAAGGTTCATATTTGATGGCTTTCCAGTCATTGTTTTTAGCGGCTGGCCAAAAAGTAGTTACGGAACATTTGGAGGCCGTGTTTCTGCTGTTGAAACTTCAGTAAGCAGCAATGGAAAATTCCGGGTGTTGGTAGCAGAAGACCCCGATGAAAAAAAATGGCCTGAACAATTAAGAATGGGTGGCGGCGCAAATGGTATTGCACTGTTGAAGGATGTTCGTATTTATTATGAACTCTGGCGGAATATCAATGGATTCCCTCCTGAATACTACAAGCCCGACCAAGAAAAAGCAAACAAGAAAGGAGAATAATTGATAAATTATGAAACGTTTAGTTTTACTTGTTGTGGGCTTTTCTGGTTTCATGACTAATTGTTTTGCGCAACGAACGAAGCCTGAAGTTTTTACACTCGATGCTTTTATCGGTCAGGTGAGAAAATATCATCCTATTGCAAAACAGGCAGACTTACAGGTGGACAAAGCTGGTGCAGAACTAATAGCCGCAAGGGGAAATTTTGATCCGTTTTTAGGGTTCGAAGCCAGCGACAAAACCTTTGATGGCAAAAACTATTATTTCTACAATAACCCGGAATTAACGGTTCCCTTGCCGGTTGGCAATCTGCGAGCCGGGTTTGAAAACAACGGGGGCGACTTTCCATCTCCCGAAACTACAAAAGGCAAAACAAGTTACCTGGGTATAGAATTGCCGCTTGCAAAAGGACTGCTCATGGATAAAAGAAGAGCCGTTTTGCAACAAGCAAAAATATATAGCAAACAGAGCGTTCAGGAAAGACTGATTATTCTTAATAACCTACTTTTTGAAGCTTACAATGCATACTGGCAATGGGCAGCCAGTTACAGGTTATATTTACTCTATTCGGAATTTGTTGCAATTGCAGAAAAAAGGCTGTGGCTAGTGCGCATCGCATTTAAAAGCGGCGATCGTGCTATAATGGATACTACAGAAGCTTTTGTACAGTTCCAGAATTATCAGCTGTCACAATCCGAGGCACTGTTAAAATGGAACAATGCCAGTTTAGAATTGTCAAACTATCTATGGAAGGAAAATGAAGATTCTTATTTGGTGAGCGAAAATCAATTGCCAGAATATTTTCCAGATGTGAGCGATGTGCAGGATAAAGATGCGGGCGAACTCATCAGACAATCAAGTTTGCAGAATCCGACTCTGAAGCTGTACGACTACAAACTCAATAGCCTGGAAGTTGAACGGAAACTAAAAATACAAAACTTATTACCCTACTTTTCTGTAAAAGCCAATTTGTTGAATAAAGACTATAATATTCTTAAAAATGTCAATCCGGCTTTTATTCAAAATAATTATAAATGGGGAATAGAATTTAAAATCCCCTTGTTCTTAAGGGAAGCGCGGGGAGATTATCGAAAAACAAAATTAAAAATCAAGGAAACCAATCTGGAATTACTGTACAAGCGACAGGAAACAGAAAACAAAATACGCGGGTACCTGAACAAATTTAATATGCTAAGACAACAAATAACAACCAGCCAAAGTTTGTATAACAATTATAAGACCCTATTGTCGAATGAGGAATTAAAATTTGCACAAGGCGAAAGCAGCCTATTTTTTGTGAATGGCCGTGAAAACAAGCTGATTGAACTAGCCCAAAAACAAGTTGAGCTAACGCTCAAATATTACAAGGCTAAATATGCTATTGAATGGGCCACTGGAATTATATACTTAAGATGATTTGTACCTTATCTGTGCTTGAACTCAAAGTAGTGGCAGAGATTTCTGTATCGCAGGTCTCTGTAATGTGAGCACTGATATCAGAGAAGGCACTGATATCATAGGGAGTATATAAGCAACATAGTATATGCCAGTGCAAATATTTAATAATTGTCATACAACTTACAACTTGGCGAAATCCAAAGCTGCGAAAATTGGAGCGCAATCAAACAAGTGCATTTGAAAATTTAATTTTCCTTGTAAGGATAAGTTGCTCTTTGACGTATTATTATAAAAAGTGAATTTGTCAAGACCTACCTCGCTTTATTGTTAATGAAGCTTAGTAAACACAGATACAAATGTTTTATAAATTGGAAGTGTTTTTGACCAATTTCCTCTCTGAAATCCGACACTTAATTTTTCCAACTTTTGATTTTTAATAAAGCGAAAAAAGATTTTTTTTAAACCCATTTATTAAATAAAATCATAAATGATTCCTTATAAGCCTCACTTACAGCAATCATTTTACCCGCAATGGTCAGGGAGTTTTTGGTAATTGCCGTAATCTTATCCACCGCTACGATGAACGATTTATGTACCCTCATAAAATGGTCTGGCGATAGCTTTTCTTCAAGCAATTTTAAAGTTATCAAAGACAGGATAGGCTTTTCTTCTTTAGAGAGATAGATTTTAGCATAGTCTTTAAGACCTTCAATATAAAGAATTTGATTGCAGGCTATCTTAACGATTTGAGAATCAACTTTTAGATATAGAAAACTATCCCTGGGCAAAATTGATCCGGCTAACTCCTCTGATTTTGCCAATAAAGCTTTTTTTGAAGCCCTTAAAAAGTCCGTGTACGTATAAGGTTTTAGCAAATAGTCAAGGATATTTAGCCGGTATCCCTCAATAGCAAATTTGTCAAAAGCGGTAGTGAAAATGATTTTAGTGACAGACTGCGGATTGCGCCTGTTTAATATTCCGGCTATCTCTACGCCAGTAATATCAGACATCTGAATATCTAAAAATATTAAATCGACAGAATTTTCGGTAACATATTTTAATGCTTCTATGCCATTGTCAAATACTCCCTTTAAAGTCAAGAAAGTGGTCTGACGTATAAACATCGTCAACAATTTTAAAGCGGGTGGCTCATCATCCACCGCTATGCACTTAATAATCATCGCGTAAAAAGTTTTAGCGTTGCTTCATATTCATTATTTGCATTGATTCCAGTAATTAAAACATGTTTGCCCGGATACAACAAATCAAGCCGGCGTTGCGTATTTGCCAGGCCTATTCCATTGCTGGTTTCGACATTTTGTCGCTGTTTGCCGAAAATCGTATTTCTCACCGATAATTCAATCTCATTTTCCAATTGTTGCAATGTAACCGTAATGAATCCATGTTCCACATTGCTGGTACCATGCTTGAAAGCATTTTCAACAAGCGGCAGGAACAGCATGGGGGAAAGAATGATCTCTTTTACCTGTGCGGGAAATTCGTATTTAACCAACGTCTTACCGGTCAGCCGTAATTTCATCAATTCAATATAATCGTTTAAAAAGTTTAATTCCTGGCCCAAAAAAACCTGACCGTTTTGTGAATCATATAAAACGTAGCGCATCATTTTCGAAAGATTCGTTATCGCCGTTCTTGCAATGTCGCCGTCTGTAAGGGTATAAGAGTAGATATTATTTAAAGTATTAAAAAAAAAATGAGGGTTAATCTGCGCTTTTAAAAATTGAAGTTCGGTAGAAACTTTTTCCTGCTCGTATTTTTGCCTCAACAAGACTTCTGTCTGCCACTTGCGTATGAAACTGATGGTTGTTCCAAAGCCGATTAATAGTAAAATGACAGTTGGAATAAACGTTTCAAAAGGAAATCCGAAAGTCTTTCGGTTTGGTTGGATGGCCGCTAATGCCCTTGTTGCCATTACGGTGTTTATCCCAAATAGTTTGTTTGAGATGCTGTTCAGCGCTGTCCCTGCAACTACCAATACCAGTATTGCTCCAATATAAATAATACGGTGGTTTCTTTTTTCTAACAGAAAAGGAATCAAAAAATTGATATTGAAATAAAAGACAGCCATCATTATCCCTAATAAAAAAACTTGTTTAAGCCAGAATTTTAACGGCAGTACGATACCCCAGGTGATAGGGTGATAATAAAGTACAATGAATGCCAGCAGCACCCAGGCAATAATATGAACCAACAGGCTGGCATTTTTGCGAAAAAGTGATTTAGCCATATAGATCTAAAACATTTTAATCAATATTACGGGTTCTGTATGTGTGAACGGCTATTAATCGACCATTCCAATAAGTTTAACGACCATCCGGCCAGCTTTCCCGGCACAACGGCTTTTCATTCAAATGAATAGTTGTCCTGTAATCCGATCTCTTGTTACACTGAAATGGTCGATTATTATTTTAAAATGGTCGATTTGCGAACGCCGGGTCATTTATAGTCTGTTTCTTTAATAAAATTTCCCTGGTACATTTACTTAAGTTGCTTATTCAAATAAAAATAATCAAATAACATAATTATGAAAAGCATAAAAATTATAATGCTGTTGCCAATTTCCATTTTATTATTTACAATTTCCTGTACAGCTCAAAAAGAGAATGCTGGCAAAAAGGAAATATTGTTAATGAACAGGATCGGACCTTCTGCAGCCGAACTTTTTATTGCGAATGAAGATGGTACAGGCGAACGTCCCCTTTTGCCGGAACAAGGATTTGATTATCATCCTTCTTATTCGGCAAATGGGCAATGGATATCTTTCACTTCTGAGAGAAATGGCCTGGGACAGGCTGATATTTATCGGGTACACCCGGATGGCACGGCACTGGAAAGATTAACCGATAGCCCTGCATTGGATGATCAATCTGCTTTATCGCCCGATGCATCCAGGGTTGCGTTTGTATCAACCAGACTAAGCCACACGACAAACATTTGGATACTGGATATTAAAACTAAAAAACTTGTAGGCCTTACGGGCAAATCTGAAATACAGGGTGACCCTACAAAACCGAACGGTTTTTTTCATCCATCGTGGTCACCTGATGGTAAATGGATCGCATTTTCCTCGGATCGTAATACCGAATGGCTGGGGCACGGCAATGGCTCGGGCTGGGAGCATGTGCAGGAGTTAAGCATTTATATTATTCATCCTGACGGCACCGGCTTTCGCCGGATTACAAAAACGGGGCTATGCGATGGTGCACCGAAATGGTCTCCTGATGGTAAAAAAATAATATATTATGAAATTCAGGTTGAAGATACCTGGGCAGCCCGCAGACCAAATTTAGCTTTGAAGGTAAGCTCCCAGATTTTTTCAGTCGATATTAACTCAGGAGAAAGGATTGAATTAACTTCTGGTCCGGGCTTAAAAGTGCTTCCGCAATATTTAACCAATGAGAAAATTGGTTATCTGCTTAAAGCCGGACCAAACGCCGGACTTGCCTATATTGGTGGTGGAGCAAATGTCAAGGGCAACATGCGCTCACCATACTGGTCGCCGGATGGCAAAAAAGTAATTTATGAAAAAGTTGATTTTACGCACAGAAAGCAAAATTTGCCATTATACAGTTGGGATGCAAACTATGATTACAGATATACAGATGTGTTCCCGAATTTTTCAAAAGATGGCAAATTGGTCGTTACCGATAAGGATTTCGATTCAGGTATTTCAATAATGGATGCTGACGGTTCAAACAAGCAAAAAGTATTTACTCCTACTGATGGTGACGCAGCCTTTATGCCAACGTGGTCACCCGACGGTCAATGGATTGCTTTTGGTTATGGAGGCTTTCTGCAATCACGCAAAACAAGCCCGGCGAAGATTATGATGATCCGCAGGAACGGCACTGATCTAAAAGCCCTGACGGAAGGTATGCCCAATGCTGGTTTCCCAAGCTTTTCTCCTGACGGCAAGAAAATCGTTTATCGGTCGTGGGGCGCCGAAAATGATGGGCTGAGGATACTTAACATGGAAGACAACTCGGTAAAGATTTTGACAACGGAATATGACAATCTTCCGTTCTGGTCACCTGACGGGAAGCTAATTTCATTTACCAGAAAGCATGACGGAAACAATTTCGATATCTATACAATAAAACCTACTGGTACTGATCTACGCCAGCTCACAACATCTCCGGCAAATGACGCCCATGCTTTTTGGACGGCAGACAGTAAACATCTAATGTGGAGCAGCGGAATTTATGGTTTCAAAGATGAAGTGACACTGTATGACAACACATTTCAGCCTTACGGTGCAATCTTCATAATGAATGCAGATGGAACAGATAAACGGCAATTGACTGATAGTCCATGGGAGGACTCTATGCCCGTATTTGCGCCCTAAATTATGAGAGTGGAAATTATGGTATGTCAGATCCCCGTTTTATATTTTGGGTTAACTATATTTGGCGCTGATTTCCACTCTATATGATCGTCAAAATGATTTATAATTTCATGATCTATGTATCCATAATTTCCAATCAGTGACTTTCACAACATAAGCTCTGTTCTATTTTATTTTGAGGTTACAAAATCCACCATTTATGACCAGCATAGCGCAGAAAATTGAAAAGGCAAAGGCTATTTCAATAGTGTATTTTTTAGGTGTGATATTATTAAATTAATGATTTCTTGATGAAGATCTCCAGAAGCCTTAAATCGCAGCTTTTTTATGTGGAAAAGATAAAAACTGTATTTACCAATGGAAAATAGCTTAAGCGTACCTTTGTTGGGTCAACAGGTCAGTTGAATAAAGTACGAAAGTCAAGTATTTTAAAGTAAAGTAACTAAAGGTAAAATTTGTGTCGCTTTTGGGTTTTTATAGAATAAAAAACAGAATAAAAAAAGCAAAACCCGCGACCAGCGAGGGTTCTAAAGGAAGTAGTGCGGACCGGACGGGACATCTAGCAGGTAGCGACGAAGCTGGCTGCCTTACCTACGTCCCAACCTTTTGGATCGCTAAATTCATTTTATGATAATTATTAAAATCAACGAATTGCATTTACAGGCTTGAAGCAAATAAATTGGCTTGGTTGCTTGCCAAAATAAGTTATTGTTATAACATAACTGATTTTTTTGCGACTTTCCGATATGCATGAACCAGCCTTTTAAATCATCATATTGCAGGTATAGTTTACGCTCACCAGAAAATTTTGATCAGTCAATGGCAAGAGCGTGATGTTTGAATTTATTGCCTGTCTTATCATTGTCCGGATACAAATGAATGCTGTTACATTCCTGAATTTTTGGCAGGCTTTTTTCAAAGAAAGAAGTGGAATTGATAACAAGAAAATTTCACAATGGGTCTGCCTGGTTGTGGGACATTTTCTTGTACGAAAGGAAATTAAAAAAGTCTTTAAAACTGCCAGCTCTTTTGCTCCATTGTCGATGAATGTTATGTCTTTTGGCGAGCTGCTTACTTTAAAATATTCGTTGCGTAATTCATAACCACCCGCATCGTTCTTAAAACCCAGCACCTGGTAATTTTTGTCGGCAATTTTATAATGATTTCTTTTAAAAATTGGTTGGATATTTCCCGGTCAACCTTCCGGCTTTTGAACTATTTCATCAGAGAAAAAGACTGGATATCCTGGACGTAAATAATTTTGGTTTCATAGTTATTTTATTTTCTGAGAGAGGATTGTTTTGTGTTTTTTGCGGACGGTTAATAGAGATGTCATGTGCATCCAACTTTTGTAGAAAATCGATGACAGAACATTTGTAAAGCATTGTCCTGAAATCTACCTGGTTGCCGCCTCTGCCTTCTGCAAAATCATACCATCGGTTTAAAGGACGGTTACTTTAAAGAGGCGGTTTTTTCATCGTGGAGGGTAGAAAGACACCAGTAAATTTTTCCTGAAATATTTGTGGGTTCGTAACCCAGTCCGGAGAAGTAGTCAACCATGTCCATTTCTTTTACTTGTTGTGAGTTGTCATAAAACTCGTTTTGATTTTCACAAAATTAAATTATCACTAACGAAAGTAACTATGTGAACAGAAAGAAAAATGCCCCCTTCAATTTTTGATGGGGTTGTATGGTGATTGTAAAAAATAAGATCAGTAATTTTACGGTACCATTTTCTATTTTGACATCAAAGAAATGATTGGATAACTTAAATATTTGGAGCATTTTTAGAAATGCCGTATAGTAAAAGATGCGTGCGAAAGAAAAATATAGCATATGGTAAAGAAGTATGAAAGAATTGTGATGAAGGCCGTAGCACTTTGCTACAAACATTTTTCAAACCTGAAGAAGCAATGCTTTATTGCAACCTCGGCCTAACCCAACTCAGCAAAGAATGTGAGGGCTATGGCGTTTCTTCCATTGAAGAAAAAGCCAACCAGATAAAAGTATGATTCAGGGGAAAGAACGAAATTAAATGCCGTTCGTATCTCGTTGAACTTGCAGCATCTGAAGATAAACGACAGATTGAACAGTGAATGATTGTAAGCATCCGCCATTATAAACTTCAGGCGGCTTTTGTTTTATTGGTATAAGATAGTGAATTAGGCCAGTCAGAATAAGCGGCCCCGGTATTTTAAGCAATTTCAATAAGTATATCTTCGCAGTAAATTGACGAAACTGAAAAGTGCCCGGTATTGAAAATTTAAATATAGTCTGCAGGTTAGCGGACGAGTTCCATAGCAATAAAAAAATGTTAATGCAGTATGAATATGGAATATTTTAAAAAATATGTCTTAACATTAATTATTGCTGCTATCAGTTTCGCTGCTTTTGCCCAAAATCCAGACCACTCGGTTTTGGACCTTTGGAATAAAAATGATGTGAAGTTCAACAGCTCCCAAACAGGCAATCCTTTACTACCAGGATATTACGCAGATCCTACCATTATAGAAGATAACGGAACGTTTTATGTTTTTGCAACAAGCGATATGCGCAGTTGAAATGACATTACCAAACTGGCTGTGTGGTCATCTAAAGATTTCGTAAACTGGAAGTGCGACTATTTGAACTGGCCAACGAAGGAAGCCTGCAAAAGTGCAACGGGTATGCCTTCAGGTGTTTGGGCACCCAGCGTAATTAAAGCGCCGGATGGCAAATTTTATATGTACGTTACGGTAGGGCAGGAAGTATGGGTTGGTGTGGCCCAAAATCTGCCCGGCCCCTGGAAAAATGCGCTGGCAAACAACCAGCCTCTAATTCGCCACAAGAATTAACCCATGTATAAACTACTTCATTCTACGTTAACTATTTTTGTTTACAAAAATTGCAAATAATATTGTTTACAAATATATTATTTATGCAAATGTTAATCAATTACTTTAATTTTTAATTGACTCCCACATAATAAACCTTTTTATCACCATGAGAAAAATCTTGTTATCGTTCATTCTTTTTTTCTGTTTTCAACACAGCTACAGCCAGTATAAAGTAGATTCTATGTGTGGGGCAAAAGTAAACCTGGATAAAAATGGAAAACTACTGGCCCGTTACCAGCCTGCTGTTCCTGGAGCATCTTATGTAAAAGGGGTACAAATGGCGGTTGATTTTTTAAAAAAATGTCCAGTTAGCCCAACCGATAAACTGCCCTTATATCTTACACATTGTTCCATGTTCCGGGATGGTAAAGGAGGCTTTACAGGCTCTACATGGCCGCATAATCCGATTGTAGTAAATGGCGGACTTGTGCAGAGCCTGGCCATTGACTGGCGAAATTTTACTGGCGATGAAGCCATGATAGACATTGCAAAACAGGCACTCGACCATCAACTGAAATTTGGCACCACACCCGCCAATTGGGAGTGGGCAAACGTACCTTACGCAAGCTCCGAAGCTGGTGAAATTATTTATAAGGGTGCCTCCAGATTTGATACTGCAGTAACAGACGAAAACAAAGGAAGAGGCGATGGCTCCTACGTTTTAGAGTGTGATAAGATAGGAGAGATGGGTATCCACTATCTAAAATTTTATGAAATTACGGAAGAACAAAAATTCCTCCAGGCCGCCATTAATTGTGCAGATGCATTGGCAAAGCATGTGCGTAAAAATGTACATGGCGCTGCAGGATTACAATGGAAAAATTTAGTACTAACTTCTCCCTGGCCTTTTAGGGTAAAGGCAGAAAAAGGCGAAGTACTGGAAGACTATACATCTCATGTAGTGGAGAATCTGCGTTTGTTAGAGGAGCTGCTTCGGATAAAAGACCGGATAAAATTGAACAATGAAAAAATAACTGCTTATATAAATGCAGGCAGTATAGTTTGGGCATGGTTATATTCTGCGGAAGGCCCCATAAAAACTTCTATCTGGAAAGGTTATTTTGAAGACATTCGTTTTGACCCAATCAACCTTAACAGAGTAAACAATTCGCCGATGGAATTTGCCCGTTACCTTATTAAAAACCCTGTCAATGATAAAAGCATCAACACCACCGTGCCTGCATTAATATGGTGGGTAAAAAATACGTTTGGCGAAAAAGGCATGAATGCCATCAATGAACAAACAGGTTGTTATTTGCCAATGGGCAGCCATACTTCCCGCTATGCCTCTATTTGTGCTTTATGGTATGAAAATAGCGGCGACAAATGGTTTAAAGAAGAAGCCTACAGATATTTTAATCATGCCAGCTATATGGCGCAACCAGATGGCGTTGTACAAACAGGTCACAACTGGGGGGATGAAATTTGGTTCAGCGATGGCTATACCGATTATATCCGCCACTTTATGGAAGGCATTGCTGCAGTGCCGGAATGGGCGCCAGCAGGAGAAAATCATTTATTAAAATCTACTTCGGCAGTGCAAAAAATAAAATATGATGTTAAAAATATTACTTACAAAACATACGATGCAAGTGCTAAGGAAGTATTACGGCTTGCTGCAAAACCAGTAGCTGTTTTAGTAAACGGCAATGAAATAAAAGAAATAGAAAATACAGATAAGGAAGGTTGGCTGTGGCTAGCATTGCCAGTTGGTGGTGTTTGCAGAATAAATCACGGCAACGGTACAGAGGTGGTTATAAATATGCCAATGAAAAAATAATAATTTTATTAAAGACTTTATAGAGTAAATACTTTTTTTGCACCAACAAATACAAAGCAGAGGGGCTATCCACAATTATACATACGTGAAGTATTGCAGGCCGATAAAGGCTGCGACCTTGATTTTTTAAAACTTAAGAGTACTGAAGACATAATTTTTATCGAACCAACTGTAGGGCCGTCATAATTTTTCTGTGAGCAATCACAAAGGCTCGGTTACGCTTTCTGCAGCAGAAGTGAAGAACAATGGCATTGGTAAATATTTTATTATGATAAAGAAAGATTTACACGATATGACTGTAATTAAAAGACAATTCTGAAACTTGACTAAGGATCTGACACGGTATAGTATAGCACAGTATGGAACGGGAAATATTGTATTTACCTTTATAAAGGAATTATAATCAGACAAAGGACTGCCATTTTTCAATTTGCGTATAAGATAACTGATTACCATGCCAACTGCCAAAATTAATGATGAGAAACTCATGCTTGCGATGATCGCAACGGGTGACCGCGCAGCTTATACGCAATTTTATCTAACCTATCTCGATCCGATATATCATTATATTTTTCTTTTTACCAAATGTAAAGAAGATACAGAAGAAATTGCACAGGAAATATTTATAAAAATATGGGAACAACGTAAAAAACTAACACAGGTAGAATCTGTAAAAGACTATTTGTTCCGCATGGCAAAATATAGAATGCTCGATAATATCCGCCATTATCAAATCAGGCACCGTGTGCTATCAGAAATAAAAAGCACCCGTGCACTGTCACAGGCCACAACAAGTGATCAATGTGCATATAAAGAATATTATGGTATCGTACAAATGGCTGTTGGAAAATTGCCGCTTAAACGAAAGATCATCTTCCGGCTTAACACTGAAAACGGACTTTCAATGAATGAAATCGCGCAACAGCTTAATATTTCGAAATGCGTGGTAAAAAAGCAGCTTCATATTGGGACATGTTTTGTCCGGCAATACCTTTCTTCGCATAGCGAGATACTACTTACCGTTTTTATAATAGCAGTTTTACATTCTTTCTAAAAAAAAAAATAGTACAGAGGGGTACTTTTTATGTTGTGGATCGTCTTCCTTTTAACATACACGAATGCAGCCATTGGAAATTACATCTTTTATTGAAAAATATGCCGCTGGTACATACACCGAAGCGGAGCACCAGGAGTTTAAAAACTGGCTTATAAGCGCTCCTCTTACTGAAATTGATGAAATTCTAAATGACTACAGCAATTTTTCAAAGCCTTTTTCATCACCTTCCTCTTTACACCCTAATCTGGCGGCCAGTATTGAAGCAACCATTGACCAATATGAACTTGGCAATAATATAACGGTCCGGAAAACCAAAGTTATTTACTGGTCAGGGAGTTTTCAACTTGTTGCGGCCATATTTATTGGTGTTGCAGTAATCGCGGGCTGGCTGATAACAAATACAAACAGTCAGGATAAGAGGATTCAACCTTCTTTGCTGAAGATAAAAAATGAAGTTGCCCCTGGTCGTAATAAAGCTGTACTTACGCTCGCTGACGGATCAGTAATTGCACTAGATGATGAAAAAAATGGACACATCGCCAAACAAGGTAATGTAGAAGTAAATAAATCCAATGGTGCCCAACTGGAATATAAGCTAACAGGCAGCAATAAGCCTTCTGAAATAGAGTTTAATACCTTATCGACCCCACGGGGCGGCCAATATAAACTCAATTTACCCGATGGTAGCCATGTATGGCTGAACGCCGCCTCTTCAATTAAATATCCTACCGCATTTACTGGCAATGAAAGAAAAGTTGAAATATCCGGAGAAGTATATTTTGAAATCGCACACGATGCCCGCATGCCTTTTAAAGTAAGCGTAAATGGAATGGAGGTAAAAGTATTGGGAACGCATTTTAATGTAAACGCTTACAGTGATGAAATGGCTGTTAAGACGTCTTTGCTGGAAGGCAGTATTGAACTTTCAAAATCCGGTAATATAATTTCTCTTAAGCCTGGTCAACAGGCGCAGCTTGTAACTTCTTCAGGTATCATTCGGGTTTTGGATGATATTGATATGGATGAGGTTGTTGCTTGGAAAAATGGTTATTTTTCTTTTAATAAAGCTGATTTACAAACAGTCATGCGTCAAATAGGAAGGTGGTATGACGTTGAAATTTTTTATGAAGGCAAAATACCGCAGCGTTTTTTTGGTGGTAAAATAGACCGCAAGAGTAATGCTTCGGAAGTTTTAAAAATTCTTGAAGAAAGTAAAGTGCATTTTAGCATTGAGAATAAAAAGATAATTGTTAAACCATAAAGAATGTTTGGTTGACAAAAAAAGCCAGAAGTAGTGAGATACTTCTGGTGGAATGTTTTGTCAATTTTTTATTAAACCCACGAAGGTTACATATTCATTAACTAAAACAATCAAAGCTATGCATTTTAAGGCACTTTGTAAAGCTGGTTCTGTTAAAGAACCAATTACGAAAAAAAGCCACTGCTTGTTCCCAGAAAACATCAGGATAACCAGGCAAATTCTGAGAATTATGAAATTATCTGCTTTTTTATTATTGGCTCTATGTATGCAGGTCAGTGCAAATGGATATTCCCAAATATCCATTTCAGGGAGAAATATTCCGCTGGAACAAGTATTCAAGGAAATTGAACACCAATCCGGTTATGTATTTTTTTATGATTACGCCTGGTTAAAGCAGGCTAAAATTGTAACCATAAAGGCAAAAAATGAATCGCTTACTAACGTACTGGATGTTTGTTTTAAAGATCAGCCACTGACCTATAGCCTGGTTGGAAAAACAATCGTAATAAAGCAAAAGGAAGAAATTAATAATGAAAAACCAATTGTAGAAAATTCACTTGTCGTGATGACTGTTTCCGGAACAGTTACCGATGCGGCGACAGGAAAGCCTCTTTCCGGTGCCAGCATAAAACTAAAAACTGCCGATATTGGAACGACCACCAATGCAAATGGGGAATTCAATTTGCAGGTTCCGGACGGTGGTGGCACCCTTGTTATTTCATATGTTGGGTATGATAGCTATGAAATAAAAATTTCTAAAACCGGATCTTTCAAAATCAAGCTGGCGTTGAAAGACACGCGGGTAGATGAAGTTGTGGTTATTGGGTATGGCAGCAGGAAGAAAAAAGACCTGACCGGTGCTGTGAGCTCAGTTTCATCAGCAGACATCGAGAAAAGCACGTCGTTAACACCTGAACTTGCCTTGCAGGGTAAGGCAGCGGGGGTATTTATTGCCAGTGGGGGTGGTGATCCTGGTGCAAGGCCTACGGTAAGGATAAGGGGCGTTAATACTTTTGGATTCAGTGAGCCTTTATATGTTATCGATGGCATTCCGATTTTTGAAGGAGGCGCTGGTGTTACCGATGGTGCAATCGGAGATATCCGCTCTCCGCTTAATATATTTTCAATGATAAATCCGGCAGACATTGAATCAATGACGGTTTTAAAAGATGCGTCTGCAGCGGCTATCTATGGCGTTCGGGCTTCGAATGGTGTTATTCTTATTACAACCAAAAAGGGAAAATCGGGACGCCCCCGTGTTGAAGTCAATGCAAGCTATGGCATACAAAACATTCCAAGGACGATAAAGACGCTAAATACCCAACAGTATTTTACACTGTTACAGGAAGCATATGCCAATAACCCGGATGCAAATACAACTTTTGCACAAAAATATGGGCCATTATATGATGCAGGCAATCCAGCATATGTTGGCAACAGTCCAACATATAACTGGGATAAGGAATTAAGAAATAAAAATGCCCCGATGCATGACTACAGTGCTCGTGTTTCCGGTGGAAGTGAAAACTCAACTTACTATTTTTCTGCGGGATATTCAAAGACTGAAAGCCCCTTAAAAGCCAATAGCCTTGAACGTTATTCTGTGGTGACAAATTTGGATACAAAGATTTCAAAATATATTTCTGCGGGCTTAAATATTCGCCTGATCCAGGAAAATGCTGTTCAGAATACAGGCGCTGATTTAGGCACGATGATGGCAACAATTCCTTTCCAGCCCATTTATAGTGCTGCAGATAAAACTGGCTTTGCGCCCGTGGGTTCAGGCAGTTTTGTTGCAAATCCTGCTTATGATCCCACAAAATTGGATGCAGGAGCTCCTTATTTATTCGCAAATGGAGATCCCAAATTACTATGGGGTCAACAGACCAGGTTCAATGTTTTTGCATTCCAACAACTCGGCGACAATTCCTACCAGTTGATGAATGGACTCGGAAATGCTTACATCCAAATTGAACCAATTACCGGCCTCAGATTAAAAGGTTCACTGGGCGGTCAATATTTTACAAATCTGCGCAAAAGCTGGCAGGATTTGGATCAATGGCGTTTTTCCCAAACACCGGGTAACCCGTACGCAGGTACCGACGGCAATACAAAGGGCAGATATGGAGAAAGGGAAGGAAAGACATATAACTTGAACAAAGAACTTTCACTTACCTACACACATCTATTTGCAAAAAATCACAGTGTCGATATATTACTTAACGCATCTGATCAGTTTTCAAGATGGAATGTCAATGATTTGTCTGGAAATGTAAATTATATAGATTTACAGTATCGGGGTATAGCCAATCAGCCGCCGTATACATCAGGTTTTGCCGGCATTCTCCAGGAAGATGCATTGATAGGTTACCTGGGAAGGGTAAGTTATAAGTTCAAAGACAAATACTATTTTGATGCAACTGCAAGAAGGGATGGTTCTTCCAGGCTGGCTCCAGGAAACAAATGGGAAACATTTACTGCTTTCGCAGGAGCGTGGAGAATCAGTTCGGAAGATTTCTTTCCAAAAAGCACTTTTATCAATGATTTAAAAATCAGGGGTGGTTGGGGAACGCTGGGTAATTTCCAGTCTGCCAGCCCTTACCAGTTTCTTTCAAATGTAAGTTTGAGTTCTGATTTTCCCACTGGTTCCGGAAATGGCAATGCGTTCGGTACGCAAAATCAGGGTGCTGTATTACCAAACTTTGCCAACAAAACGCTTACCTGGGAAAAAGTCAAAACGACCAGTGTAGGATTTGATGCAGCATTGTTTCAAAATAAATTTACTGTGACTGCTGAATACTATAATAAAACAACGTTTGACATTATCCAATCCGTTTCATTGCCTCCGAACACCGGTATTGAACAGGCGGCCAATTTAAATGTCGCCCAGGTTAGTAACAAGGGCATAGAATTGCAGCTTGGCTATAATGCTAAAATAGGGCCCGTTAATTTTAATGTGTCTGGTAATATTACTACTGTAAAGAACAGGGTTGACAAATTAAATGGCGGTTCACCAATTGGCAACGAATTTGGAAGAATTGAAGAAGGTTATTCAATGTTTTATTTATGGGGCTATAAGACAGGCGGCGTTTTTCAAAATCAAGCGGAAATTGACGCCTGGAAAACGACTCACCCGAAAGGAGATGGAAATATAGGAGGGTATACCTATAAGCCAGGAGATATGTATTTTCAAGACGTATACGGTAATCCCCAAGCGGGCTCCAAAGCCAGGTACAATCCATCACCGGATAGTCTCATCAATTCAAACGACAGAACTTACCTGGGAAAAACAATTCCAGGCTATTATTATGGCCTGTCTATGGGGGCTGACTGGAAAGGATTCGATTTAAGTATCTTCTTCCAGGGGGTGGGTGATGTGCAAAAATACAATGGAGTCAGATCAGGCCTCGAAGCAATGAGTGGTGCCGCCAATCAGTGGGCTACAACCCTTAACCGGTGGACTCCAGCCAATCATTCCTCGACTATTCCCCGCGCCGTGTATGGTGATCCGGGCGGATTCAACCGTATTTCAAACCGTTTTGTAGAGAACGCAAGTTACCTGAGGCTTAAAAATCTGCAGGTGGGTTATAAGATTCCTCCTACGCTTTTAAATAAAGCAAAATTTGCGCAAAACTTACGTATATATGTAAGTGCAGTAAATCTTTTTACTATAACCAAATATACCGGATTAGATCCTGAAAACGATGTGATTCCTGTTACCCGCCAGTTCCTGGTAGGGGTTACTGCAGGTTTTTAATAATATTTATTAAATAATTAATTATTATGAAACGATATATTTTGAAAACAATTTGTTTGAGCCTGACGGCCAGCATAGTTTTCTGTTTGAGTTGCAACAAAAATGAATTGGAGCTTCTTCCTCATGGCCCAACCGAAGCCAACTTTTATGCACAGGAATCGGATTTTCAAAAAGCCATTTTTGGGGTTTATTCAAAATTAAGTGATGTATACTGGTTCAATGGTGGCAGCCCGCTTTCTCCTATGATTTATGCAGAAGGCGATGACATTACTACCAATGATAATAACCAGGCATTCGAAGTGTTTGGTCAGCTACAGCCCAGTAATGGAAGGGTGAGTTACATGTATTCTACCTGGTACCAGATGATCGCACGTGCCAATGTAGCGCTTGAAAAAATAGCTGCTGTAAAGGATGGTATTTATAAAACTGCCAACCTGAAAAATTATAATAAAGGTGAAGCATTATTTCTCAGAGGCCTTGCTTATTATCACCTTTGGAATTATTATGGGACTGCGCCTTTGCGCAATGAAAGAGTGACTGAAGCCTCTCAGTTTACGCCAGGCAATACAAGCGGCACGCAGTTACTGGAACAGGCTATTACAGATTTTACTGATGCTGCCGCATTGCTGCCTCTTACATGGGATGCCTCAAACAGGGGCAGAATCACGTCTAATGGCGCAAATGGCATGCTGGGAAAATCGCAGGTGTTTAAAGGCTCGGTGACCAAAGGTCCTGCAGACTTTACAGCAGCTATCACTGCGTTTAATAAAATTACAGGTTTATCACTAGTGGTAAACTTTGCAGATAATTTTGCATTTGATACAGAAAATAACAGCGAATCTCTTTTTGAATTTCAGGCATCGCAGCCTTTTGGGTCTGACAACGTATGGCTGTCAAACGATTTTGATAATCCGATTGGATCAATGTCGACATATTACGGGTATTATAATAATAATTTCTCCTTGTTCGGGCAGTCAAGGTTTTATGCAACCACTAAACTCGCTGCTGCTTATGATGCTGGTGATCCACGCATGGATACCACACTTGATATCGCTGACAGGACCATTAGGAAATATGTTACAAGGGACAAATTCACGCAATCTGGGGTAGCATCTGCGAACAATACACGCATCCTCAGATATGCTGACGTATTATTATTAAAAGCTGAAGCTACTCTGCAATCGGGTGGCCTGACTACAGATGCCATTGCCCTGATTAACCAGGTACGAACAAGGGCAAGGAATATGAAAGCAGGCGGACTTGTTCCTGCAAACTATCTGGTATCTGAAACCGATAAGACAAAAATCATGGGTTGGATAATGAACGAAAGGTTGCTTGAACTTGCAGGGGAAGGTCAGCGCTGGTTTGACTTGAGGAGATGGCAGCTGCAGGGTATTATCACCCTAGACAATGCGTTTTTTAGTTCCAATGTGCCTATTGCTTTTGATGTTAAAAAACATTTATATATGCCCATCCCCAACAGCGAACTGGATGTTAACTCAAATATGAAACAGAATCCTGGATATTAAAATTTTTTAATACGCAGTTTGGTTTACTAAAAGGCTCTCTTTATGGGAGCCTTTTTAAAACTTATTAAAATGAAACGGTTTTTTGTGCGGTCAATTGTATTAATTTTTATAGGTATTCCGATTGGTTCCTGTAAAAAGGCTGCCGAACCTGCAGCTGCCAATTCAATGCCGTTGGTAAACCTGGCGGCATCCATGACAAATGCGAATACATTTTCATTTTCTTTTACGGCAAACGCAAGTGATGCAGATAATGATCCTTTGAAGTTTATCTGGGATTTTGGAGACGGTACTGTAAAAGAGGGAGGCAGTACAATTACTTTTAGTTTTCCTGCCAACAGGGAATACGTGGTAAAGGTATCTGTGACAGATGGTAAATCATCTCCTGTTCAGGCGACTGTAAATATAAATACCAACGTTACTGCTGTAACCATTAACAGTTATTCCCCGCACCAGACAATGACCGGATTTGGTGGATTTGGTGCCCAGGATGTGCCGTGGAGTGCAGGGCCTTATACAAGCCCGGAATTTATTAATCGTTTAACTGATTTGGGCGTAAGTGTTTTACGTGACGAGGTTCCTACCAATTTTGAATATATCAATGACAATGCTGATCCATTTGTCACCGATCTTTCAAAATACAACCTGAACACAATGACTTCAGGCCAGCACAATCCTTTGGGAACACGCCTGCAGTTTTTTAAAGACGCCAAGGCCGCTGGCATTACTACTTTTATTGCCACAGTGTGGAGCCCTCCCACATGGATGAAAACAAATAACCGCATTGATAATGGAACTTCTGCCAATGCAGCTCCGCCATACAATCAAAGTCCTTCCGCTACAGACAATCAGTTAAGGGTTGATATGTACAATGAGTTTGCGGAGATGTGTGTGGCCTATGTCAAAATTCTCAAACAGCAAACCGGCATTGAACTCTATGCTTTTAGTATTCAGAATGAACCACGTTTTTCACAGATGTACCAGTCCTGCATTTACAACGGTGCTGCCATGCGTGATTTACTGAAAGTAACGGGGAAACGTTTTAAAGATGAAGGATTAACTACAAAACTGTTTATTCCGGAAGATGTAGGCTATCTGGATGGTGTTTCCGGAATGGTAACTCCTTCACTCAGTGACCGGGATGCAAGACAATATGCAGACATTGTTGCTGTGCATGGATATGCTCTTGATGGTATTACGGCCAATAGCCCTGATGCCCAGACATGGCAAACGATGTTTGGTTGGGGCGCACAATATGGCAAACCATTGTGGATGACAGAAACATCTGGATATAAAAATGATTGGAGTGGTGCACTGGCTTTATCCAAAGCAATGTATACAGCCCTTAAGTTTGGGAACGTTTCAGCATGGCTATTCTGGACCTTGAGCAGCAGTACGCTTGATGAATACAGCCTGATGAGTTCTTCTGGTGCAAAAAGCAGCCGTTATTACACTTCGAAAAATTATTACCGGTGGATACGTCCTGGTGCCATCCGTATTGATGCAGATGCAGTTGCGGGTAGTAAAATCTATCCACTTGCGTTTATGCATGCCGCGAATAAAGAAACAACCATGGTATTGATAAACGACAATACACAACCAATGGTTATCAAACTGGGTGGTACGGTTTTGCCAGCAACATTTAATCAGTTTAATACGACAGCAACAGACAATTGTATTGATGCCGGTGTAATTAACAGCGCTGATAATATTTTATTGCCGGCTGGTAGCGTAGTGACTTTGTATAAAAAAGAATAGCGGCAACTAATGAATAGCCGGAACAATTCTTATACAAAGAATTGCTGCACGTAAAGGACATGGACAATACAGCACGAAAATCTTATACATGCCCTGGCAGTGGTGTTATTGATTGCCCTGCAATATTTTCTCATTCTAAAAAGGCAGGTGTAAAATATTATATTGTTGAGATAGACCGTGCGGATGCTCCAATGGAATGCCTTCGTAGCAGCTATAATTATTTGCACCAGCTCAGGTTCTGATATTTGCTCACCCCTTATAATCATATTATTTTTGCTCCCAATTTAAAGAATGGCGTCCATGAAAAAGAAAAGTTTTCAAAGGAAAAATAAAGTCAGCGAATCTGCGGAAAAGAAAAATAAGTTATCATGAGAATATGAAAAAAAAGTGGGGATATAGAAATACCCTCACTTTTATAACAATTGCTTATGTTCTAAACCAAAGAACATATCCGGTATAAAGGTTTGATCTTTTTACTAATTTTTGTACTGTGCTTTACTGTGCTTTGAATCATAAACGGATGAAAAGGAGAGCAGAAATGTAATTGCGCAGAATTCATTTTAAAATGAAGGCCTTATTCGGCATGGTTAGTTACAGCTAGTTTACCCAATCCTTTAAAATTGTAGCTATAATAAGCAGTATTTTTTTTATAATTTCGGCAATTCGTTTTTTTCTGCGCTGCAATTACTGAAGAAGATGAAAAATAAAAACAACGTTAAATTTTCCATAATGTAATCTTCGTTTACATTTCTTTTCGCAGGTGGAGTTTCCCAATGTATTGGATGCCCCGGTTGATTATTAAACTTCTGAAAAATATTCAAATCAATGAAACCTATTTTTTTATTTTTGATATTTGCTTCTTGTTTTTGCAGGGCCAGCGAACAAGAAAGGCTTTCTGTAGATCATCTCAGCTGTGAGTATATGGTGAACCCATTGGGAATCGATATTCCCATGCCGCGTCTTAGCTGGAATATTTCTTCTGCAGGCAGGAATGAATGGCAAGCAGCCTACGAAATAATTATTAGTGATAACCTGAGGGATATCGGACGAATGAATGGCAATATGTGGCAAACAGGTAAAGTTCAATCCAATCAGAATATTCATGTGGTGTATGGAGGGATAAAACTACATCCCTTTACGAAATATTTCTGGCGTGTTCGGGTATATGATAAAAAAAATGCAGTTTCGGACTGGAGCGTTTCAGCTACATTTGAAACAGCTGCTCTTGACAAAGCAGACTGGCAGGCTAAATGGATAGGCGATGGCAGCAAGCAATTTGAAAAAGATGAAGACTTTTATCAGAAAGATCCCATGCCGCTGTTCCGCCGGAAATTGTTGATCGCCAAAAAAATAGCCAGTGCGAGAATTTATCTGTCAGGTCTTGGCTATTCGGAGTTATATGTCAATGGTAAAAAGGTCGGTAGCAGTATACTGGACCCTGGCTTTACTTCCTACAGCAAGCAAGTGTTATACGTGACTTATGATATTACTCAACATCTTGCAAACCAACCAATGAATACCATCGGTATTATGCTTGGTAATGGTTGGTACAATGCATTACCGTTGCGTTTGTTTGGAAGATTTAATATCCGTAATGTTCAGCAAACCGGGAGACCATGTCTAATAGCGCAGGTGTTACTGATTTATACGGATGGCAGCCGCCAAACGATTGCGACTGATGATCAATGGGAGGCCGCACCAGGGCCAGTTATACGTAACAATGTATACCTGGGGGAACAATACGATGCCCGCCGGGAAAAATCATTTGATACTTCAGTTGAGTGGAAAAAAGCGTCCTTGGCATCAGGACCTGACGGCCTTTTAACTGCGCAAATGCAGCCTCCTGTTCGGGTCACAAGGATTGTAAAGCCCATCAGTATAATAGAAGCGGGTAAGGATACTTTTGTAGTAGACATGGGGCAGAATTTTGCAGGTGTAGCGAAAATAAAGGTACAGGGAAAGAGTGGCACCACAGTATCCCTACGGTATGGAGAACTTGTGTATCCCAATGGCTCACTAAATTGGATAACTACTACGGCTGGCCATATCAAAGAAATATGGAAAATGAATGGCGGACCTGGCGCGCCAAAAACAGCCTGGCAAAAAGACGATTATACATTAAAGGGACAAGGGGTAGAAGTCTGGAACCCGAGGTTTACTTTTCATGGATTCCGGTATGTTGAAATTACGGGATGGCCGGGTAGACCAGCGCTTGCAGACATTGAAGGTTTGCGGATGAATTCGGATGTGGATTTGCAGGGAAATTTTAGCTGCTCAAATGAAATGTTCAACCGGCTTCATGAAAAAATCCAATGGACATTTCTGAGTAATATTTTCAGCATTCAATCAGATTGCCCTGCCCGTGAAAAAATGGGTTATGGTGCAGACATTGTTGCAACAGCAGGGGCTTATATACACAATTACAATATGGCAAATTTTTACAAGAAAACTATTCTTGACTTTGCCAATGAACAGCAGCCTGATGGAGCCCTGACAGAGATTGCACCTTACACTGGAATAGCTGATAGGGGATATGGCGGGGAATCGGGGCCGCTGGGTTGGCAACTTGCCTTCGCCTATCTTCAAAAGCAATTGTATAACTATTATGATGACACAAGAATCATTGCAAGTCAATACCCTGTTTTACAAAAGCAGCTTGAGTTTTTGCAGGCCAAAGCTGTCAATGGGTTGTATACCTGGGATATAGGCGATCACGAGGCACTTGGACTTAGGGCTGAAGGATTAACTGCTTCGAGTTTTTATTTTCATCATGCAAAACTTGCCAGTGAATTTGCGGGTATATTGGATAAGCAGGAAGATTCGGTAACATATGCACGACTTGCAAATACAATAAAAGATAGCATCGTTTCAAAATATCTAACCTCACCTGCATCCCAGGTAAACAATTTCATTCAAGCTGCACTGATTTTTACACTGTGGTATAATATTAGCCCGGAGCCAAAACAAACGCTTGATATGTTAATGAAAGCTTTTGAAACGAAAAACTGGCACCTTACTACTGGTATTTTCAGTACAATGATGATGTTTGATGTATTAAGGGAACACAACCTTAATGACATCGCCTACAAAATCGCCAACCAGCGTGATTTTCCGGGTTGGGGTTATATGCTGGATAATGGGGGCACTACATTGTGGGAATCCTGGGCTAAACCTACCAGCAGTTCCATGAATCATCCTATGTTTGGTTCTGTTGATGAATGGTTTTATAAATCGCTGTTGGGAATTAACGCAGCAGCACCCGGATTTAAAAAAATTGTACTTAAGCCACAACCAGCAGAACTGGAATGGGCAAAAGGTTCATATCAGTCAATCTACGGATTAATTAGCAGTGACTGGAAAAAAACAACCAATAGTTTTCAATGGAAAATTGAAATTCCAGCCAATACCAGCGCGGAAGTCTGGATACCATCAAATGAGAAAGATCAGATTAGAGAGTCAGGAAAGCCAATAAGTGCTGCAGGTGATATCACATTTATCAGGTATGACAATGGCTATGCAGTATTCAATACAGGGTCAGGAACCTACGCTTACGAAGTTAACAGTGATGTGCAGAAACGCTGAAACACTTTTGGATTTGAAAAATTAATTGTAATACAAGTTGTTAAGCAATGACTAAAAAAAGCACTTAAAAAAATAACCGCTGTAGTTATTTTAACAGGTCTCGGATACTGTGTACAAGCGCAGAATCCGATAGTTCCCCCGGATATTTATATTGCAGATCCTTCAGCGCATCAGTGGAAAGATGGTAAAATGCTTAATAACATTTATTGGCTGATCTATACAGACATGGGAAAGGCAGGAAGACCCACCCGTCTGGGTTATTCGTCCAGCAGCTCACCGATGGGTCCCTGTGAGTATGGTGGCGTTATTATTGAAAATGATCTTAGCGACCCACATGCATGGAATAACCATGGTTCTATTGCGGCATTCAATAATCAAATAGAATTATTATATCACAGGCCAACACAGGGTAGTGAAACGATGCGCAAAGCCTGTGTTAAACCGAATCTTCGCTTTCAGTAAAAGAAAATGCATCGTGCATCTAATCGTTTTTCATGAGGAACATTTCTTTTTGGACAAATAAAATTTGCCTGCGCGATATCTGGTATTTTGCAATTACTTTGTCTAACCATCCTTTTCGGCTAATATAGAAAAAAAAATTGCGGCTTTGTTTACAATAATGCATAATTAATCTTTCTCGTGCTGAATAATTTCCAACTCGTTCAAAAGAATGACTGATTACGAAAGAATTGCTATCTGCGAAAAACCAGTTGTTGAAGACGTTTGACAGTTGGAGGTCTGACATCCTGAACCGACTTTGAGTATAAAAGCAGGCTGCTTGCGATCTTATGATTAATCCATTTCAAGGACAATTGATTCCCCTCGTAAAAAATGATCGGAAAGAATTTTTTCGGCAAGAGGCAATTTCTTTGCCTTGAGCGCTTTTACAAGTTGCCTGTGTTCGTTGTCAGTAATATCATAATCGTTCATGTATTCACTGGTTTTGCCAATTATCATATGAAACAGTGGAATATGACTGGCCCTGTAAGCGGCCAGTAATTTGCTGTTACCGGAATATTCTATAAGTGTCTCATGAAATTTGATATCCACTTCGCAGACTCCATTGTAATAGCCCTGTGTTACCATTGAAGTAAAATCATCACAAATTTTTTCAAGTTTCTCAATCTGGAGTTTGGTCATTTGCTTAATGGCCAGCCGGATGGCGCCAAGCTCAAGGATTTCCCGCAGCTCACGTATCTCATGAATGTCAAAGGGTGTCATTGGTTTGATAAAATAACCGCCCTTTACGCCTGCTTTTACCAGTCCTTCACCCAGGAGCCTTGTTAGTGCTTCTCTAACCGCCATACGGCTTATATCAAGTTTCTTGGCCCAAGTGTCTTCCTTCAATCTTGTGTCCGGAGAAAGCTGGTGGGTAAGAATCTTTTTTCGTATTTCTGTGTAAGCTTTATAGGAATGTGATTCAAGTTTCATAAAAGCGTAAACAAATTATTTTTATAAATGTAAACATTATAACCCTGCTATAAAAATACCATTAATTTCAAATGACAACCTGTCGATTGTCATCTGAAGATGTTGTTAACCTAAAAAAATGATCGGACGCTGGTTTTTATAGGTCATACAATTACGTGTGCTTCCCCTTTGTGGCTTAGTAACGAATTGCAGCAAAATAGGCTTTTCCGGGTAGCCAGTTGAAAAGTTCTGCCTGCTATCTGCCTGACTTGGATAACCATCCATTTATATTCATCCAATTTATACATCTTTCCATCCATTGTTCAGCCGTATTTTTAAGATGTAATCCGAAACCGTGTCCGCTTTTCTCATAAATATGGATTTCAGCCGGTATTTTAAATCGCCACAACGCTTGAAAATATTCAATGCTGTTCGCTGGCTTTACACCATAATCATCGCTTGCATGCACCAGGAATGCAGGTGGTGTATCTTTTGTAACCTGGTATTCATTAGAATATTCAATGATTTTTTCATTACTGGGGTTTTTACCCAGAATCTGGTCTCTCGATCCAACGTGGCCAATACTATCTGTAAAACTAATCACTGGATAAATTAAAATCTGGAAATTAGGTCTTACGCTGGTATTTTCTTTGTTTGGAATCAATACATTATTAAAATGAGTGGCGACGGAGGATGCCAGGTGACCACCTGCAGAAAAGCCCATAATACCAATCCTGTCCGGCAAAATGTTCCAGTCAAGAGCACGCTCTCTTACTATTTTAATTGCCTGCTGTCCATCCTGCAAAGCGCCTATTTCGCGATTCATCATCGTTTCATTGCTGGGGATGCGGTATTTTAATACAAACGCAGCAATTCCCATTTCGGTAAATTTTGCAGCTACTTCTGTTCCCTCAATATTTTCAGCCTCTACCCAATAACCGCCGCCTGGACAAATTACGACAGCACTTCCCGTCGCCTTTTCTTTTGGCGGTAGAAAAATGGTAAGCGCAGGAATGGAAATTTTACCAATCGTAACTACTCCGTTACGTGGAGACGAATCTCTGTTTTCCTGATTTACGGATGGCTTGCTGTTTGGTATGCTATCCTTATATAAAGGAATAACCTGTTGAGCGGCACTGCCGGTAATAAGCAGAAAAATTGTAAAACACAAAATTGGCATTTTTTTCATAATGGCGTTTTTAAGAAAGTATAGAGTTGTGCTTTAGTTGTGTAAGCTACAGCGTTCTTTATAGTAACCATACTGCGCTGTGACGTGCTGAAGCTGGTGCAACAGGCTCTTACAAGAGCCATCCGAAAGAACCTGCCATTCCGCAGCAACCCGACGGAATAGTATCAACCAGGTAATTGGCAGGGAGTGATAATATTTTTACTGTTGCAGCTACCCGGGAAGTTCCATCTTGCTTTCAGCAGCATGATCCGCATAATTTAATCCAATGCAAATGATTTTGGATGGCGGTGCAATACAGGCAGCCCAGCGGATAGTTTCATCAAAGACCGGGCAATTGTTTTTATTTTTATCAAACCAATCCTTTAATTGTTGCAAACCTTGATTCTGAAAAAAGTTTTCCGTATAATCCTCGCCGAACTTCCTGACATCATACTAACGTTGTTGATACAAAGAGCGGTAATTTCATCGTTATTTTTTACAAAATGAGAATCAATAAGAATGAGGTACAATATTTCCTGGGTAACCCAACACAATGGGATCGACAACCGTTCTTAAAAACCTGTATATAAATTTACGCAACGATTTTTTTTCAATTTTAAACGCTATGTTTGTTTACAAATATATTTTTTTGTGTAAACAAAAATTATATAAATTGTTATGAAAAATAAATTAAGGTTTTATAATAAACATGTTCTAGTAACTGGGGGTGCCAGGGGTATCGGACTTGAAATTGCAAGGCAATTCGCAGCACAGGGCGCTGTCGTATCCTTGCTGGATGTGCATAAGGAAAATCTTAAAAAGGCGGCAGCACAAATTTCAAAAAAAGAAAATACCATATACGCCTACAATGTAGATGTTTCCAATCAGAAAAAAGTTAACAGTGTAATTGCAAAAGCTGATGCAATCAAGCCCATTGATATATTAATTAATAATGCAGGTATTGCTTTCGAGACTCCTTTTCTCAATATAGAAGCAGCCGAATGGAGCCGTATTATCAATATTAATTTGACGGGAATGTTTTTTGTGGCTCAAAGTGTATGCAGGCTGATGGCCAATCGTGGCAAAGGTACGGTTGTCAATATGGCAAGTAAAAATGGGCTTGACGGTGAATTTGGTTATGCCCATTACAATGCATCCAAGGGAGGCGTTATTATGCTTACCAAAACAATGGCATTGGAATTGGCGCATTACGGAATAAGAGTGAATGCTGTTTGCCCCGGATATATACAAACACCCATGTCAATGGAAATAGATCCGCCAGAGTTTACAAAAAATTTTGTAAAACAATTCATTCCTTTAAACAGACCGGGAAGGGTAGAAGAAATTGCACCTTTGTTCCTGTTCCTGGCAGGTGATGAAAGTAGTTTTATGACAGGCCAAATCATGGTTGCTGACGGAGGCCAGTTAGCCGGTCAGAATCCATCGCCAGAATTACTCTCAAAAATCAGGTTTAAAAAGAAATGAGCTACAAGCTTCGCAATCACAATTGTGTATATCCTTGAAAACAGGAAAAATATTTTTCTTTTTTATTTATTACTTTATTATTTGTTAGCAAGGTTCTCGCTTAGCATGATTTCGGCACGGCTGCTAAAAACCTGCAACGCCAGGTATGCTTATTTTTGGCACATCGGCAATTACACTTCGCACCTTCCAATGTTTCATGCGCCCCACAATTATTAAATTATACTAAAGCCGGGAATTACCGATGCGGATAAAAAATTTTTAAAAAAGATCACCAATTGTGTGGGAACTTTACAACCTACGATTGAACCTGAAAAATTCATACTGTGCGATATGATTGCCAGGCCACGTACATTAAAAGCAAGTCTGTACAGGGTGCATTTTGAAAGAGGTGGCGTAAAGATTGCCGAAAACATTGAGGTACAAATCAAACAAGTGATCTTGTATAAACATTTTGCAAATAATCAGGAGGGACTTTCCATCCCGGTTTTGCCCGGAGGGGTCCAGCCAGTTAGCCAATCCAGAAGAGTCAAAAATGAGTGTACTGCCCAGGTCATTTACAACGCTGTCTCTAAAGGGTTTAAATGGCCATTTCTCAATTGGGCAGGCGTAACGTTTACACCAGCCATCTATTCACTGAAAGCGCTGATTACTACTTATTGTAATAGATCTTTTTATAATAATATTGTCCTGGGCATTACTATAGCTAATGATAAATATTAAATTGACAAAAAAAGCTAATGATTTCATGCCAAAAGTTAATGCTTATAATTCTCTTATTTTTCCGATTATATATTCCTTATTACTTCCGCCGTAATTTCTAATGTTTTATCAATATCCGCCTCCGTATGTGCATAGCTTATGGAGCCTTGCTTGCAAGCTAATGGTATGTGGTAAATCCCCTGCTTGATCAATGCTCTTCTGTAATCAATGTCAAATGCAAAATCTGTATGCTCTAAAATATCGTGAAGATCGTGTGGCAGCGTTTCACTGAAATAAACACAAAAGGCAGAAGCGTTCTTTGCTAATGATGCAGGGATACTTTTTTCTTTAAAGATTGATTTCAGACCCGTATACAGTCTTTCACTTTTACTTTCAATTTGCCTGTATACCAAAGGATCATTTAGGATCTCCAATGTTGCGATTGCTGCTGCTGTATTAAAGGGGTGTGCATTATAAGTCCCGGCAATCAATACCCTTTTTTCATTGTCATCAGCGTCGAATAATTGCATGATTTCTTTTTTACCACCTATTACACCAAGTGGATAGCCATTGGCTACGGCCTTACCAAAAACAGAAATATGCGGGGTGACACCTGCTACGGCCTGATACCCTCCTAAGGCTGAACGGAAACCAGTTTTTACTTCATCAAAAGCGCATACGCTTCCATATGTGTTACAAAGATCTATCAGACCCTGTAAATATCCCTGCTTTGGTAAAACCACACCTACGTTTTGCAGCACAGGTTCTGTTAGTACGCACGCCACAGGATACTGTTTCATCACATGTTCAACCGATTCAAGGTCATTGTAGTTTACTATATGAACTTTACTCTTTACGGATTTATTTATACCGTCGGATGAAGGTATAAATGGGTACTCGCCATTGGAAACTCTTTTACCAATTTGTTCCAGGCCAGGCATAACAGCCCTGGCAACGTCATTGTGCCAGCCATTATATCCCCCAAGTGTTAATATGATATGTTCCCTGCCGGTGAAAGCCCTGCTCAACCTTATGGCATGCGCGGTTGCTTCACTTCCGGTATTGGTTATCTGAACCAACTCCAGAGAAGGGACAGCTTCGCAAAGCATTTTGGCGAGGGCTACCTCCAATTCATTGGTACCGCTGCCTATCAGAGATAGGTTATTTTTAATAGTATTTACTACCGCATTATTAACTGTTTCATTATTATGTCCCAGGAAATGGGGCGCAAATGCTGCATGGTAGTCAATGTATTCCAGACCATCAATATCATATATTTTACTGCCTTTTCCCTGCTTGAAAATTATATTGGGAGTTACTCTTCTGTTCAGGGAAACAACTCCTCCGGCTATATATCGCCTGGCTTCTTCAGAAATTTTTTCCGAGTTAGATTTATGTTCTTTTGTAATCATTGTTTAATATTTAGCTTTAAAATAGTTAAAAATTTTTGTTTACAAAATTAACTCATTTATTGTAAACATTTATGCATTATGAAATCAACTTCACGGCGACTAAAGCTTATATGGAAATACGCAACCAAATACCGAGTAACCAACTGGTTGCCAAGACGAGACTAAAAGAACATACCTGGGCTACTAAAATTGGTGTAAGCTGGATGGCTGTAAGAGAGGGTTTAAACTGTCTGCTGGGCGAACAGTTGGTGAGCCTTATTGAGAAAGAAGGTTATTTGTAAATTCGTTATTGCCGACAGATGTGCATACTATCAGGAAATCAAGGGAAATTCTGGAAGTAGGTGCTGTCAGGTAAAAGATTACAAAGGATAAATTTGAAAAACCCGGGAAAATTTGCAATGATTTTACTTACATGGTAAAAGAAAGATATTTGGCGGTGCCTGCGAAGCGGATGTAAAATTTCATGAAACCATCATAGAATTTACAAAAACCAATAAGCCCGTTATGCTCATAAAGTCCGGTCATATACCACTTTTTCACCAGCAGCTGGGCAAAATACAAAAGCAGGTATCTGACTGCGGAATGACAGATAAGGATCGCCGCCAGATTGTAAAAGCAATAAAGGCCCGCAAACCGAATCTTGCCATTTAATGCGTTGTTAAGCATTTTGCAAGCGGTGAATCTGTCATGCTTGAAATGGAATCATAATCATAATTTCAATTTATATTATCAGATTTTGTGTCATGCACTTGCTTGTCCTCAATCACGATGACCTCAATCTGCACAATACTCAAGCCAGCTAAAAAATTGTGAAATTAATTAAACGCGTCAAAAAAAATATTTTTAAACGTTTACAAAATTTGGATATTATTGTAAACTAAATTTCGAACTGTCAAACGCTTTTTGGTAGGTACGATTCGTCGTACCTCTTCAGCCTTTGATGTTAAAGCATGGTTTAATTCCAGCTGTAATATTTATGGATGATTAAGCAATACCTTGTTTCATTAATCAAACGAATGGAATCAATAATCATGTATGAATAAATCTATTATTTCCTGGACTGCTCTATTCTCCTGCAATCTGATGTGGGCTTTACAATTTACATGCATTAAATTGATTCAGGATCAGGTTGGTCCATTCAGCACAGTATTTATACCAATGCTGCTTGCGACAGTTTTTATGCTGCCTTTTGTATACAAGGATGTCAGGGCGAACAAGAAAAGAAAATTGAGTGATTTGAAGATATTTGCCACGCTTGCGCTGTTAGGGCAGTTTCCAGCGCAGGTCCTCATGACTATTGGAACACAACAATCCACTGCAAGCAACGGAGCTATTATCTCCCTTAGCCTGCCAGTTATTTCCGCTTTACTGGCAGTATTATTTTTAAAAGAAAAAATGACTTTATTGCGTTGGGTGAGTTTTGCAATCGCTATTGCCGGAGTGGTGCTATGTTCATTAAAAGATTTGATGGGAAGCAGCTTCGGTGTGCAGTATGCTGTTGGCAACCTCCTGATTTTGATTGGTGTCCTCGGCAGTGCTTTTTATAATACTTTTTGCAAGAAGATTGCCAATGATTATACGGAAATGGAGATGCTATTTTATACGTATATTTTTATGATAGTATTTTTATTACCCTTTGTATGGCGATACGAGGGTAATGTTTTGAAAAGTTTTTCAACTTTTACTTCGTCAACCTGGACGGGCCTTTTTCTACTTACGGTCTTTCATAATTTTTTATCCATGTTATTGTTTTTCAAAGCACTCAAATATCTGGAGGCTATACAGGTTGCTTTCTCCAATTTCTTAATTACACTTTTCGGTTTGCCCATTGCTATCATCTGGCTGCATGAAAAACTCAACCTGTTATCAATAATCGGCGGATTACTGGTATTGATCAGTACAATTGTTATCAGTGTGTGGGAGTACAAGCAAACCCTGGCGGGAGTGAAGAAAATAAGTAAACCGGTTGTTTAAGGATTGATTTATGAGTATTTAATAATAATGCGTCAAATTATATGAACAGTCAACTAAGAATAGTAGCCGGTGAATTATATCCTTCCGAAAATCTTCTCGAAGAAGGGCCGATATGGCATGCTGCAGGAGTAGTTTTTTTGGGTCAATATAGAAGGTAAAAAAATCCAGGAGGCGACCTGGCTCAGTAAAGAGGTTACTGAATGGGAAATGCCACAACGAATTGGTATGATTGTAGCCGATGAAGAGGCAGTTTAATAGTGGCGTTACAGGGCGATCTGGGAAAATTTGATCCGGAAACTGATGGGGGTTGAATGAATAATGGATATTGAAAAAGAATTAAAAAACAACATGCCCAATGCAAGCAAATGTAAAAATGCAGGTCGTTTGTGGTTAGGCACGATGCACATAAATGTAAATAAAATTCTGGCTCTTTATATTGCATAACTGAAAACATGGTTGCGCTTCAGCTGAGTGATTTAACTATTTCCAATGGTAATGACATGGTGGATTGATGACAAACGTTTTTATTTTATTGACAGTATACTTAAAAAGATTGACAGCTATCTTTTTGATGAAGAAAGTGATACTATACATTTGGAACGAACTGCTTTGCCACTTTGTGTCGGTTAAAAGTATTATATGGAAACCAGCACTTTTCCAAAATTTGGCAGATAGCTTAAATTACCTGTCCTTTTCGGGAAACATGTGGCTTGCGATGATAATCAGGATGTAATTTTCGTGTCTTTTTTTATTTTAAAATATCAGCCAGATTATGCAGTAGGTATTACTGGGTCACATACCATTTTTGAACGTAATTAATGTTTCGATCCATCAAAAACACTTAATTTGTATAAAGTAAAATTAGTGCATGAAAAATGAGTCAATGGCTAAAAAAGCCTATAAAGAATTACGAAAAAAAATATTAACCAACCAATTATCACGTAAGGTGCGGTTTAAAGAGGAATATTGGGCGGAAAAACTTAAAGTAAGCCGTATGGCGGTGAGAGAAGCACTTAATCGTCTTTTGGGTGAAGGACTGGTGGAAAGTGGTTTGAAGGGAGGATATTTTTTACGCACGATGACACAAGCTGACATCCACCAATTAAGGGAAGTAAGGGAAATAATGGAAATTGGGGCTTTCAAATTGTTAGGCGGAAAACTAACCAACCCGCATTTCAAAAAGCTTGAGGCCATGTGTGATCATTTTAAAAGTATGGCGGCTGAGGGTTATGTCGGGGGTGCATGTGAAGCAGATATTAAATTTCATGAAACACTGATAGAATACACAGGAAATCAAAAATTGATTATTGCATATCATGCGAGTCATATCCCCCTTTTTCATAAAATTTTGGATAAGACAGATGATTATTTGAGTAATCATGAAATCATTGATAAAGAGCATCGCCAATTAATTGCTGCAATCAGGAGTAAAAACCTTTCCTTGTTCGAAAAAGTGTTAAATATTCATTTGTCCAGGGGAGAAAAAGCACTTAAATAGTATAGCAGGATTTCTGCTAAAAGGTTACAGACAGAATACTGTTTTTTTCGCATATGATGTATCTGTTTTTCTTCTTCAAACAGCAAGTTACGTTTACGATGCAAAAAATTCTTTTTGTAGCTTATTTAAACTTCATTACCCTCTCCGATTAGCGCAGGTTACAAGCAGCGGTAGCAGAGTTCCACCATTTGCAACTTCTTTAAGATAGATTTTAACCGCTTCCTTTCGCGATTGAACAATAAATGGTTTAAAGAAGGAAAGTTTGCCAAATACCTCGAACTTAATATTGGGTTGTCCATTATCCTGCCACTGGTCAGTGACAATACCTGAACCAGAAAGAAAAATCGGTTTTTTGAACAAACTCTGGCGAGCAGGGATTTCTAAAGGGCTGGTGCCAGCTGTTAATAGAATCGGCAAATCCTGTATTATGATCCCTGGGCGCCGGAATTTTAAACTGGTGTAGCTTCCACAAATAATTTCAGGGGATTTCATGTAACTCCCGTAAAAAGGTTACAAAAGACGTCTAAAATTGTATACAAAAATTCGATAAAATTGTTTAATTTCATCGGATAGTTGTTTTATTTTACCAAATGGAGTTCTGGTATTGTATCTTTTGATGTACGATACAGTAGATTTTAAGAATGACTATTGCTTACTATAGACTTGATTGTAAAAATTGTTTAAACCCCTGCTAAAGAATTAGAAAACGATGGAGCCTATTTTAACATTTGAGGATGAGAAAAAAACGCCCAAATACCTCCAGGTTGTAAATGCCGTAATCAGCGCTATAAACAAAGGTAAACTCAACCGTGGCGATCAGCTTTCATCTATTAACGAGCTGAGTAACGAATTTTTTCTGGCGCGTGATACTGTTCAGAAAGCGTACGGGATCCTTCTAAAGAAAGGAGTTCTTTGCTCAGTCAGGGGGAAGGGTTATTACATCAACCGAACAGATTTGCATACTTCTTACAAAATTTTATTAGTCTTTAATAAGATAAGCAACTATAAGAAGGAGGTTTACAATTCTTTTGTTCAGGCCATAGGTGACAAGGGTACGGTAGATCTAAAAATTCACAACTTTAACAGCAAATTTTTCGAGAGCCTGATTGTTAACCATCTTAATGATTACGATTATTTTGTTGTTATGCCGCATTTTTATGATAATCATGAAACTGTACAAAAAACATTCCTTAAAATTCCTGACGCAAAACTGGTAATCCTTGATAAAGATATTAACGACAGGTTTACTAATTACTCGGCAGTATTTCAGGATTTCAGGCTGGATGTAATGGAGGCACTGGAACAAGGCATCGAGTCAATTAAAAAATATAACAAATTAATATTTGTACAACCTAAAGTCATTCCTTATCCGCCTGAGATTGCCCTGGGATTTATTAATTTTTGCAATCAGTATCAGGTGCCATACGAAATTATACATGAAGTTGAATATTCAAGACAATTGAACAAAAAAGAAGCTTACCTGGTAATTGAAGAAACTGATTTAGTAAACCTGATAAACGCCTGTAAGCAAAATCAATACAAAATTGGCACCGATGTAGGAATTATTTCTTTTAACGATACACCGCTTAAAGCAATCTTACATGATGGCATAACAGTGATTTCAACCGACCACGCTAAAATGGGAGAAACTGCAGCAAGGCTGATTTTAGAAAACCGGCGCGAGAAAATTAAAAACCCTTTTCATTTTATTTTGAGAAACTCTTTGTAAAAGACAATTGGTATTGTGTTGTATACCCAATTTACAAAAAAACATCCGGCAAATCAATGCAAATGCACCTAACCTTCCACCAGCTGATTTTTAAAAATCGCACTGCCTTTCTGATTGTCCTGTTGCTTTTTAATTTCTTCATTGTTGCCGGGCAGGGTCGTATATCAGCCCCTGTAAATCCTGCCACTTTTACTAATGCTGCAGATTTTAGTGTACAAATTGATGGTAAAAATACAATGGTTTATGCTTCGCCTTTGCCAGCTGATTTTTGCAGTTTTGTGGTTGGCAAGCCTGTCCAAATAAAAATAAAATCACTGACAAGGGATGTTAAATGGGTCGATGTAAGACCGTATAGTGCAGGAATCAGACCTATTTTTGGTAACAGCGACAGCATGATTTATTTTACCATTAATAAACCGGGCCAGTATAGTGTTGAACTGAACGGGGGAATTAAAATACCTCTTTTTCTGTTTGGCAATGTACCAGAGAAAAATAAGCCAAACCTTCCTGACAGCAATGTTTTGTTTTTTGAGGCGGGCAAAATTCATTATCCTGGCACCATCATTCTTACTGATAACAAAAAGGTATATATTGAAGAAGGTGCAATTGTCGTTGGTTCTATCAGGGCCAGGAATGCCCGGCATATTAAAATTTACGGCCGGGGAATTCTTGATGGATCCTACGGAAAACAGTTCATGGATTCACTGGCATTGGCCAATCATACAAATGGAGCATCTTTTGAACCTAGCAGAAATGGCGGGGGGAACGGCCTGATTTCGCTTAACCAATGCAGTGATGTTTTGCTGGATGGGATTGTTATTTATAACAGCAAGACATGGGATGTAGTGCCTACAATGTGCAGGGATGTCAGCATTAATAATATAAAAATTGTTAGTGATAATGGTGGTGATGACGGAATAGACATCGTCAGCACGAAAAATATAACGATTGCCAATAGTTTTGTTCATACAAAAGATGACTGCATTGCCATTAAAAGTTTTGCAGGGATCCAGCAAACCGCAGTCCCTGTCAACGGATCGGTAGCAGAAATTGCACTTCCGGCATCACATGTTTACGGAGTTGATACGGTTATTGTGAAAACTTGTGTTTTCTGGAATGCATTATGGGGCAATGCACTTGAAATAGGATTTGAACTCTCCGGTGACGTAAAAAATGTTCGTTTTCTGGACAATGATATTATTCACGTTGAAGGCGGTGCGGCTTTCAGCATTCACAATGCAAGAAGGGCGGTTGTTAGTGATATATTGGTAGATGGTCTTCGGGTGGAGGGAACAGATCAAAAATTATTTGATCTGTCAATTTTCAGATCCATTTATTCTGACGATGGGTTAAAAGATCAGGCAGAAATTAATAAAGTATACCTCCATGGCATATGGGATAACGTATTGGGCGTCCCTGAAACGGAAAAAGAAAGCCGCAGTAAGTTCAGGGGTTACATAAAAAATATAACCCTTAAAAATGTAAGTGTGGTAGATGGGCCTTTTCCTTTTTCAGTTTTTTGTGGAGCTGATATGCATCACCAGGTAGAAAACATCATTATCGAAAATCTGACTGTACACGGTAAAAAAATAACTTCAGCAGACGAAGCAAAATTTTACATGGAAAATACCAGTAACGTCATTGTAAAATAGATTTGAATTGATAAACATGATTTATTTTTTGATGATGTGATTTACCTGTAACCAGTTTTGGATCTGTCTATCCATTGCTCGTCGGTATCTTTAAGTTAATGAAAGTAAACTATTTTTTTTGAGGTAGATATTACTTTATAGGCTAGTGTTCAGCAGGCTGTTGATGAGGTTGCAGCAAAATGAGGCGGCATAGATATATTAATTAACAGTACAGGGACAACAGGAATAACAAATGTGAAAAGCCATGAAGAGAGCAGTGTTAAGTTGCACAAAGTTTTGAGTTGAATTTTATGACCAGTTTTTATATTTCCCAGACCGTATTGCCTTTTATGTTAAAGCGGCGCTATGGAAGGACTCTACATATTTCAGGAAAAACATATTATCACCTATACCCATTGATTAAAAAAGTGCCCGTTTAAACCTGAAAGATGATATTAGTAAGGGTAGAGCCAATATATGCAGTTGGTTATTCTTTTAAGAAGCAGCAGTATTAATCAGTTGACAAGCTCATTTGTAAAACAGATTTTATTACTGATGCCTTTTATTGCAGGTTGTATAGAACTTGTAAGCGAGCCATCAACTAAAAAGTAAAATTATGAAAAGACGATATTTTATAAATGTTGCAGCGCAGGCATGCATTGCTTTATCTTTTGCAAATCATTAAAAAGCAATTAATTTAGGCAAGATGCGGTCTGTCGGTGTATTATTAGGCACTGTAGAAAAATACCTGACTGAAAACGCCGGGGATATTCTGGAAAAAATTTCAGCTATGGGATTTAAAGAGCTAATATTCCCACATACCTATGGATACCCGGTTGATAAATTGAGAGCAATAATAAATAGCCATAAATTAACTGCACTTGACGGCGGAGAAAACATTACTTACCTCACCAGCAATTTTTGCCGAATATGCTGAAGAGTATAATAAAATCGGGAAGCAATATGTATTCTGCTATTGGCCCTGATTTGATGGTGGATTAAATAAAACGATTGATGACTGGAAGAAGCAGTCTGAGGTTTTAAATAAGCTTGGTGAAGATATAAAAGAGAGGGCTACGATTGCCATATCACAATCATAATATAGAGTTTACAGAAACAGAAAAAAAATTCCGTACGATGTTTTATTACAATATATCAACCCGGAATTTTTGACTTTTCAAATGGATATATGGTAGGTAAGAAAAGGTGGCCATTGAATTTTATTGAAAAGTATCCGGGATGCTTTGAAGTATGTCATATAAAAACCGCAGGTTTGATAAAAGGAAATGAGGAAGTCCAAAATCTTGATTACTGGAAAGTATTGGCACAATCAAAAAGCGCAGGGCTTAAACATTTTATATTGGAAAATAAACCTTCAATTGAAGTGCCGTTTGCTTATTTTAAAAAAAGCTACTATTTAATCAAAAGCTATTTTTAATCTTTCATCAGCAAAATAAATACACAAGCGATTATGAAAAAGAACTGGTTAAAATTAATTAATGTAAACCTTTGGATGCTTCTTTCATTCAATTTATTTTCTCAATCATCTGTTTATAATATTGTTGAGTTTGGTGCAAAGGCAGATGGCACTACTATTAATACATTGGCTATTAATAAAGCCATTGAAAAATGCAATAAAGATGGGGGTGGTTTAGTAATCATTCCTGCCGGTCATTTTGTTTCAGGCACAGTTATATTACTTTCAGATGTGGAACTTTATTTATCGCCAGGGGCTATATTGATGGGTAGTAAAGACACTGCGGATTATCTGGTAAACAAAGATATACTGATGCCGGGGGAAGGGTATAACAGGTATGGTCTTATTTATGTAAACAATGCCCATAATGTATCAATAGGTGGTAAAGGTATAATTGATGGAAGAGGCAATTACTTTATGTACAATCCTTATCAATACAAATACAAAGGCGGCGATTTCGATGCAAAGTTTACCAGACAAGGTACTGAATATATGAAACCCGGAACGGTCATTGAAGATGGGCCTGTTACCTATCCATTTCGTCCGGGATTATTAGTAACGGTAACAAATTGCAATGATGTTTCTCTTACCGATGTCACGTTTAAAGATTCTCCTGAATGGACTGTCCGCATTGGCTTTTGTGATAGAGTGGAAGTCAGGGGTATCACTATCAACAATAATCCACTGGTTCCTAATAATGATGGTATTCATTGCACTGTGTCAAGGAATATTACTATTTCCGATTGTAATATAATCGCGGGTGATGATGCCATTATTGTGAGTGGTTTTGGCAATGATGTCCGTACAGGTAATGATTTTGAATACGGGAATAAAACGGGGGTTGCAGAAAATGTAGTGGTAACTAATTGTGTTCTTTCTTCCCGTTCTGCGTGTATTCGTATTGGCTATGGTGAACGTCCCATCAGGAACCTTGTGTTTAGTAATTTGGTGATGTACGCATCGAACAGGGGTATTGGTATTTTTGCAAGAGAAGAAAGTAGTATTGAACACATTATTTTTACAAACATTATAATTAATAACCGCCTGCATTCCGGCCATTGGTGGGGCAAAGGAGAACCAATCCACATTTCTGCAGTAAAAAGTAAAGAAGGAGGAAAGGCGGGTACAATAAATGATATACAATTCTCTGGCATAAATGCCGTAAGTGAAACGGGTATTGTTATACAAGGCAGCCCCGAAAGTATCATTACTAATATTGGTTTCGATCATGTAAAGCTGCAAATCAACAAGGGAAAATATAGTGATACCTACGGTGGCAATTTTGATTTCCGGCCTGCGTATCCTTTAAGTACGGCATTGTATAAGCATGATATACCGGGTATTTACGTACAGTATGCTGACCACCTTAAGCTGGCTGATTTTAATTTATCATGGGGTGATGACTTACCTGCGTATTTTACTTATGGCCTGTGGGCAGGTAATTATAAAGATCTGAGCATTCAAAATTCTTTTTTATCCCCTGCACCTGCAAAAAGAAAGTTAAGCGCCATTAAATTATCCAATGGCACAAAGCCTGTAATTTTAAATTGCAGCACGGGTAAGGGGATTCAACTTATACAAAATGCCGAAAAATAGTGAATCCATTTTTAGAAATGCAAAAAAAGATAGTCCCAGTGTTAGCAGGTCTTCTTATGCCTGTAATATTATCGGCACAAAACCCCATTTCACCGCCCGGTATTTATATTGCAGATCCATCAGCACATCAATGGAAGGATGGTAAAATGTATGTATATGGCTCTAGAGATGAGAAGCCACAATACTATTGGTCAGGTAGCTACAACGTTTTGTCATCTGCAGATTTGGTTAATTGGGAATTAACCCGGAATACCTTTGCCGCATACGGACCAAGTGACCAGGTTGCCTATAGTGATAATTTTTTATATGCCCCGGATTGCCAGTACAAAAACGGCACTTATTATTTATATTATTGCCGTATCCTCCGTCCAAGCACGGCTAATACTTACTAAGTGCCTCCCTGCACAAAATCGGCAGCGACAATTTGAATGTTCCATGATTTATTCAAAAGGATTTTATTATTTATTAATCTCATATTTCTATGCTGTATTATATTGGGTATTGCATGATTTTGTTTCCTGCTCATTGATTTCTTTTTTTAAAATACATACAGTACAACACAGTTAACTGAATAGAATAAGGCATATTTACAAAGGATATCCGGGTAGTGGTTTTATTTAAGAAAATAAAAATTCCAACACAATATCTTCACAAAAAACAACAGCACCAATCAACATGCGTATGGGAAAAAAGCCAGTTATACAGCAAAGCAAACAGATACCTTGTTTCCTTTTTCTTTTTGCGGCCATTGTTTTTAGTATGCCATCAATTGGTCAGGTAAAACCAGGGATAGCAATAATAAGCCTGTCAAAAGAAGTGGCTCCATTAGATACAGTGCATTTAGTTTGTACCGCAGAAGGCACTATTTCTGTCAATGATGGCAAAGGTAATATTTACAATAAGCTGCCTGCGGCTTCATCCGTATCATTTGTAGCAGGCGGTGCTGCCGGTGTGCAAAAAATTATATTAACGAATGCACAAGGCGCCATAGTCGCTACTGCTCAATTCAGTTTGAAAGCAGTTACCAGTATTGATGATCGTGGTAAATTCAGTTCACTTTTTACTATCCTTAAAAAAGGGATGATTTCAGAAAATGGAAAGGCATATTTTGAGTTTAAACGCAATGACAGCAGTTATAAATGTTATGTACCGTGGGATTTGGATAACAGCAATGTAATGAATGGCAATCAATATTTTTTGCCTTATGGAAATGGATTAACAGACCTGCTGAAGGCAACACAGCGCAATGACGGCATGATATGGAGTTTTGTGGCAACGGATGCCGGCATGGGCAATGCTGACTATTTTGAAACAGCTTATAAATCGATCGGATTTTTTAAAAAAGAAAAAGATGTTTTCCTTGTTCGCCAACCGGTTGATAACCACTCAGACTATTGCTATGTAAACATGTTTTATAAACACTGGAAGGCAAGCGGCAACAATGAATGGATGAAACAAACGATCGCTTCGGCTGCATTGGCATTGGATTATTGTTTCAACGATTCTATCCGCTGGAGCAAAAGGTTTCAATTGCTTAAAAGGCCCTACTGCATTGACTCCTGGGATTTTCAAGTGGACGATGAATACACACCCCCGGCGCCTGTAAGCCCAACGATGGTGATAGTGCCAGGCAAAACGAAATACGGTATTTTTTTTGGCGATAACACCGGCTATTATGAAGCCTGTAACCAATTGGCAGAAATGTATGAGTACATTCATGAAAATAATAAGGCGGCTTTTTACCGTAACCGAGGTGCAGCCATTTTAAAAAACTTGCTTCAACTTTCCTGGAACGGAAAATATTTTACGCATTTTATTGATGAAGATTCAACCATCGTCCGGCATTTAGGTGTGGATGAAAAATCGCAAATAGCACAGGGCAATATGTACTCATTAAACCGTGGGCTGCCAGCCGAAATCAACAAAGCAATCATAAAAACTTATTTGAATTTAAAAGAAAATTTACCACCAGGTTCACCCGGTGAATGGTATGCCATTTATCCTCCTTTTGAAAAAGGCTTTGGCAAACACAATGAAAAATGGCAGTACATGAATGGCGGTATTGCAGGCCATGCAATCGGCGAATTGGCAAGGGGTGCTTATCAAAATGGGTATGAAGGATATGGTTCTGATATATTGTTGAGGATGCTGGCACTGGGAAAAAAATACCAGGATAAAATATTTTTTTCTTACACAGGCTCCATACCTGCGGCACCTGCTCCGCCTGTGTTTACTACGGTTGATATTTCCCATCAAGCAAACATGGATTTATGGGATAAAGCAACTGATAAATCTTTTGCATGGATGAATACAAAGAGGGCAGGTAATGATATGAGGGGCTTGCCTGTAGGTGAACAACTCTTTAAACAAATAAAATTTGATGTGATTGACCCAACAAAAAATGATCGCAAATCTGCAGTTGCATTATCTGTCCTCAATGGTTATCCGCAGCAAATAAATATTCCGGTGAATGGGATGGCTGGTGCTGTTTACCTGCTTCATTCATCATCCGATAATATTCCAGGCGATGTAGCAGGCGCCTTCACTTTTGTGTACGCAGATGGCAGTAAAGCTGCTAAATATATAATGAAAGATAAAGAAGTGACCAACTGGTGGTTTAGCAATTTGCAAACAGAACGTTCGGGTGTGGCATGGAGCGGCCCCAATCCTGTTTGTACCAAAGTAGGCGTTTGCTGGGCAGTGATTGATAATCCATTTCCTGAAAAGAAAATTATTTCCTTGCAATTTCATGCTCCGCTGGAAGGTGGCATTTATTCGCTGCTCGGCATTACGCGGGCTGATAAACCATTTTACATTCAACCCAAAGGGCCATCTTACGGAGGCCCCGATAACTGGGCTGCAGCCAATGGTATGGCGGCTTTGGTCGAAGGATTGGCCGGCGTTAAAAATGATGGGCTGGCTTTTGATAAAGTAACCATATCACCAAGATGGTCATCGGCAGCAGTGGATTCAGTAAACGTCACCATTAGCCTGCCGGCATCTAATGGTTATGTTGCCTATCAATACAAAAATAATAACGCTACGAAGCTAATCAACCTGTACGTTACGGGTAGTGGTAATCAATTGAAAGGACATGTATTAATACCGCAAAACGCAACGTCTGTGGCAGCAGTTACGGCAGGGAATAAATCACTTCCTTATAAGATATCAACGATTGAAAATTCTAAGTATGTAGATTTCGAACTGCCACTACCCTCAGTGCAAGGAATAGCGATTAGGTATCAATAATTTAAAATTCCATTTTAACATTTATGAATAAGAGATGGCTTTTAAAAGCATTAGTAGTTTTTGCTTGTTTCATTACACTAAATGCAAATGCACAAAAGTTTGAAGGCCTTGCCTTAACGCCCCCTATGGGGTGGAATAGCTGGAATAAATTTGCATGTGAAGGTATTAATGAAAAGGTTATAAGAGATGTTGCTGATGCTATGGTAAATACCGGAATGAAACAAGCAGGCTATCAGTACATTGTTATTGATGATTGCTGGCAAGTGGATAGAGATGGTTCCGGCAATATTATAGCCGATCCTAAGAAATTTCCGTCCGGAATAAAATCATTAGCTGATTATATTCATAGCAAAGGTTTAAAATTCGGCATCTACTCATGCGCCGGACGATTAACATGTGGCGACCGCCCGGGGAGTCGAGGCCACGAGTTTCAGGATGCCCTCCAGTATGCTGCTTGGGGAGTAGATTACCTAAAATATGATTACTGCCATACCGACGGACAAAACGCAAAAGAATCATACCAGCTTATGCGAGATGCTTTATATAAAGCATCTCGCCCCATTGTTTTTAGCATGTGTGAATTCGGCATGAGTAAACCCTGGGAGTGGGCACAAGAAGTTTCTCATTTATGGAGAACTACTGGAGACATTGAGAATCAGTGGGGAAAGGGTTATGCAAGAGCAGGCAAAGTATGGGGCGGAGGAGTTCAAGCAATCCTCGATATGCAAAACGGCCTTGAAAAATACGCGGGTCCGGGCCACTGGAATGATCCCGATATGCTGGAAGTAGGAAACGGCGGTTTAACAGTTGAAGAAGAAAGATCTCATTTTAGTTTATGGTGTATGTTGGCAGCTCCTTTAATGACAGGAAATGACTTAAGCAACATGAATACTTCAACAAAGGAAATATTAACCAATAAGGAAGTAATTGACATCGATCAGGATATTTTAGGAAAGCAGGGCCATAAAATTCTGGATGGTTTTGAGATTGAAATTTTCATGAAACCACTTGAAAAAGGAGACACCGCAATTTGTATTTTCAATCGCAGTGATAAAGTGAAAGAGTTTGATGTAAAATGGAGCAACTATAAGATTAGTCCGGACTTTCGTATCCGTGATTTATGGCTGCATCGTGAAATAGGAACTACAGCAGTTAATTTTAAGGATTCAATTCCGGTTCATGGAGTACATATGTTTCGACTTTCTAAAAAATAAAATCTGAGAAAAGGAACCAGGCACTTCAAAGTCATAAGAAAACTTCCTAAACTTAATTTGCAAAATACCAATTTACTTGCTTAAACAGTTGCTATATATATGAAATCATTCAAATATACCTTGCTGTTCACTATCTTCTTTGCTCAATATACTTCACACGTTTTAGGTCAAAACACCTCAGTTAAAAACATCGACCGCAAGGTAGATTCCCTTATGCAACTAATGAATTTAAATGAGAAAATTGGACAACTCAATCAGTTATCGAAAGACGTAGCTACTGGGCCAGAAGGCGCGAAATATGATTTAGCAAAAGAGATTAAAGGAGGTGATGTAGGATCGCTATTGAATATATTTGGCGCAGATACTACTTATAAGTATCAGAAAATCGCAGTGGAAAATACAAGATTAAAGATTCCAATGATTTTTGGTTTTGATGTAATCCATGGTGCACGTACCGGTTTTCCTATTCCCCTGGGGGAAGCCGCTTCCTGGGATCTTCAGGCCATCGAATTATCCGCAAGGATTGCTGCAACAGAATCTGCGGCGATGGGATTACATTGGACATTTGCTCCTATGGTAGATATCTGTAGGGATCCGCGATGGGGCAGGATTATGGAAGGTGCCGGAGAAGATCCATACTTAGGTGCGCAAATAGCCAAAGCAAGAGTAATAGGCTTTCAGGGAAAGGACCTTGCACAAAATAATACTATACTTGCATGTGCAAAACATTTTGCTGGCTACGGTGCGGTAGAGGCGGGACGAGAATACAATACTACCACTATTTCTATACGTCATCTACGTGAGACGATATTGCCTCCGTTCAAAGCGGCAGTCGAAGCGGGCGCGGCTACTGTTATGAATGCTTTCAATGATGTTGATGGAATACCGGCTAGCGCTAGCAAGTTTTTAGTCACCGATGTACTAAAGAAAGAATGGGATTTTAAAGGTTTTACCATATCGGATTGGAATTCCATCGGGGAAATGGTTTCCTGGGGCACTTCCCGCGATGCTTCTGATGCAGCACAACAGGCGATGAATGCAGGCTCAGATATGGATATGTGTGGCTTTGCTTACGTTAACCATCTAAAGAATCTGGTAAACACGGGTAAAGTATCACAAAGTAAGATTGACGAATCAGTAAGGCGAATTCTTAAAATGAAGTTTGCGCTTGGGCTGTTCGACGATCCTTATAGATACAGCAATGCAACCCGTGAAAAAGAAGTTCTTTTCAGTAAGGCCCATTTAGAGGCATCTAGAGAAGTAGCACGGAAATCGATTGTGCTTCTTAAAAATGAAAAGGGAATATTGCCGCTAAATAAAAAGGTCAAATCCATTCTTGTGGTAGGTGAAGTTGCCAATAGCAAATGGGATATGTCCAGTACCTGGGCCGGTATGGTCGAAACAAAAGAAAATGTAACTATTCTGGAAGGCATTAAATCAAAAGTGGATAAGGGAACAAAAGTGTATTACATTCAAGGTGCTGACCCCAAGGATGAAAAAATATTATCGATAGATACAGCTGTATCGTTAGCAAAAGAATGCGAAGTAATTATCATGACCCTGGGAGAAAGAGGTTGGTGGGTAGGCGAAAATAATAGTTACGCGAATATTGAAATTAGGAAAAATGAAATTACACTGATGAATGCCCTGCTAAAAACAGGTAAGCCCTTAGTGGTTTTGCTTACCAATGGCAGACCCATTATTATAACGGAAGTGGCGGAGAAAGCACCCGCAATATTGGAAACATGGTGGTTGGGAAGTATGGCAGGACATGCGATTGCAGATGTACTGTTTGGGGACTATAACCCTTCAGGAAAATTGCCCGTCACTTTTCCCAGGACTGCAGGACAAATTCCTCTCTATTACGCACAGAAAAATACGGGACGACCAGCAATGACAACATCGAATGGCAGATACGATGGAGGTATTTACAGGGATGTTACCCATACTCCGCTTTACCCTTTTGGATATGGACTGAGCTATACTACGTTCAAGTATGAGGAAATAAAAGTTTTATCCGATTATACCAAAATTGGTACACCTATTAACGTAACAGTAAAAGTAAAAAACACGGGTAAAATCGCAGGAGAAGAGGTTGTCCAATTATATATAAGAGATATGGTTGCAAGTGCGACTCAACCTATCAAAATACTCAAGGGTTTTAAAAAAGTTATGCTGGCTCCCAATGAATCGAAATTGATTACGTTCACACTCACCCCAGAAGACTTGTCTATATGGGATAAAGAAATGGTGTTTCGCCAGGAAGCAGGTGATTTTCAGGTGATGGCAGGGGGAAACTCCGACAAGCTAATAATGACTTCCTTTTATGTCAAATAAGTATGATCAGGTTAAATACTTCTAAAGTTTATCGTACAACATCGGGCATCTTTTAATTTTTGCTCCCACTAATTCTCAAGCTTGTTAATTTTAGATAGAATTATTTGCATGACATTTTTTAAAACGGTAAACGTAATTAATTCTGTGCCAGCGCTTACACCCGTTTTCAGTAAACAGAATTAAGGTAAGTCGATTGCACTGCCCGGTATCCCGTAATCATTTATTTTTTTATTTTACACCATTAATCTTTATCATTCTTGCGAAAGTAAAATTAATGTTTTTTGGTAAAATAATTTCCACACCTGCCGCTGTTTTTATAAAATGAAGCGGTACATTTTTTTTATCAACCCATAAAATTGATTTGACAGCATTGAAGCTGCTATCTTTTAGCAGGATGCTATTGGTTGTGGGCTTTTGTAGAAAAAAAACATAAAGGGTATATTGTTTTTTTGTAAACCTGATGGCGGTGCTATCTCGCAAGGTGTCGGCTGTCTGTTTCCAGGGATGGGTATCATAAATTCCTTCGCTGTTTACCTGCATCCAGTTGCCTAAATCTTTCAGGCGGGTTAGTTGGTTGGCCGGAATATTACCTGCTGCATCTGGCCCAATGTTTATCAGCAGGTTACCATTTTTACTTACAATATCTACCAGCAAATTAATTAACGCCCCGGATGATAAAAGCTGCTTATCAGTTTCGGTTTGATTATACCCAAACGAAAAACCAATGCCACGGCAGGTTTCCCATTTTTTGAAACCATTGCTGAATGGCACAGCATACTCTGGTGTTGTAAAATTATACAGCGTAGGGTATTGGTTCCACCGATCGTTTACAACTGCATTGTGGTTGGTATTGAACAAATGGGCAAAAACCGATAACAGATTTTCACCTTTTGGATAATTAACATCGTTCCATAAAACATCGGGCTGGTAACGGTTAATTATTTCATGCATTTGAGCATCAGCATATTTAGCGTATGCCTTCGATGGAGGCATGGCTTCAAATAAATCTGGCCATAAATTAGTAACAGGTTTTGTTGTAAAACTCCAGTCTAATCCGCCGGAATAATAAATACCCATTTTAATATTTTTTGCCCTTACCGCTATGGCTAATGCGCCAATAAAATCTTTGGGGCTGCTTATTTGACTGGCTTGTAGAAATGGGTGCTGCACTTTTGATGGATACATCAAATATCCATCATGGTGCTTGGCAGTTATCACCACATATTTTGCACCGGTGGATTTTATAATAGCAGCCCAATTACCTGCATTCCAGTTGGTGGTTTTTTGCTGCAGGCTGTCTTTAAAATTATAATAATCAAACCCTGCACCATACTTGTTTGTATGATAAGTTTGTGTTGGGCTCCCAGTTATTCGTAAGCTGTTCAAGTACCATTCTGCATAAGGGTTGTTTGTATAGAAAGCCTTCCAATTGGTAACCGTATCTGGTGTACCATACGGTATAGCCCATGCTGGTACTGAGTATAATCCCCAGTGAATAAAAATACCCAGCTTGGCATTGCCATACCATGTTGGTGTTTGTCTTTTAGATAAGCTGGCTTCGGTTGCTTTATACAAAAACGGTTTGCTCTTTTGTGCAAACACATTTCCAGCAAGAATGACGATAAGAAATAATAAAATCTTTTTTTGTTGCATATACCTTTGAGCATTTGTGTAAATAAAATAGTAGGGGCTGGAATTTATTCATACGCCATATTCAGCAGTTCTCAAAACTGTTTTAACTTCACTAAAGCGCTACATTTTGCTACTGTTTATTCTTATAACCCACACACCATGTCCCTCAATACTTATTTCAGCAGCGGCTGAAATTAATTGTTGTTTGCCTGTCCACAAGTCAGTAAATTTTTTCCGTTCGAAATATTCAGTTTTTGCCAGTCTATTTTTTTTGTAACCCGCAAATCGCTGCGGTTAAAAAAACAAAGAGCCATTTCTCCATTGCCCGGTTCTTTTCTAAAAATTTGAAATTTGCCTTCATCAATTATTTTCTCTGCCTGTTTGCCCAGGGCATCCTGGTTGAGGGTAATGACTGCTTTGTTGGTGAAAATATTTTTGGTACTATCCGTCATTTTTCTCAAATCATTTCCGGCCATAAGCGGCGAAAACATCATTGCCCACAAGCTAAAGTGAGAGCGGTTTTCAGTAAATGTCATACCGCCATTGCCTACCTGCAACATATCCATATCATTCCAGTGGCCCGGCCCTGAATATAGTTGCAACATACGTTGCATATCCAGCGTTACCAATACACCACCGCCCCATACTTTGCCATCATCAACGTATAAACCATTGTCAAAATTATCCCCAATATCTCATGTAGTGCGCCAGCTATGTCCAATATCTTCTGCCCATTTCCATGGCTTGGTTAAGCATCATTCGCAAATGCTCAGTACCATGGGTCGGCCCGCTTTCCTGATGGCATCGCTAAAATTTTATAGGACGATGGTGCATCTAAATTATCTGTATTGCACCGATCTATCTTTATATATTCAACACCCCATGATACATAAGTACGCATATCCTGGTACTCGTAGCCACGGCTTCCCGGTCGCTTGGCATAGGTTTGCAAACCTGCACAAGTATATATGCCAAATTTTAAACCCCTGCTGTGTATATAGTCAGCTACTGCTTTTATCCCCGACGGAAACTTTACGGAGTCGGCTAAAATATTACCATTTGTATCCCTGTCTATTTGCCAGCAGTCGTCAATATTGATGTATTGATATCCGGCATCCTTCATGCCACTGCTCACCATGGCATCCGCCATTTCTTTAATTACTTTTTCATTCAGCTCATCACATTGAAAATAGTTCCAGCTACTCCAGCCCATGGGGGGTGTGGCGGCATGGTCTGTGTATTTCTGCGCATGAATTTGGCTTTTTACAATAGAAAAATAACCAGTGATAAAGAAGCGATTTTCATTTTTTTAGTTTTAATATATGCTGAGTTCAACCGATAAGCACAATCGATTTCTTATTGGCAATAAGCCTTCATGATTTAATTTAATTTGAAAACCTAATCAACTGAATGGGCCCAATTAAACCGGTAGGTTTTAAGGGTTTGTCTTTATCCAGATAGTCTTGGACAGGAGAAGTAGTCCATATATTTTTGACCCTTCCAAACTCGACAAAATCGCCGATTATTCTGTTTCTGTACTCATTGCCCACAGTAACTTGTAAGTTGTTTTCTTCTTTCAGTAATGTGCTAACATCAAATTGGGTATTGGCATACCAAGCAGTACCCAATAGCTTTCCATTCAATTTTACGCTGGCAGTTACGCCAACCTGCCCTAAATCAAGCAATACTTTTCCGCCTTTATTCAGATAAGAAACTGGTGCTTTAAAGTTTATATTGTAATGGGCAAATCCAGAAAAATATTTGATATCGGTATTTTTAAAAACAGTCAATGATTGCAGGCCGGTAATATTTATTGGATCGATTTTTCCATAACCACGGGTATCAAAACTAAGTGTGCCTTTAAAATCACTAATCTCAAAAGATTCCTTCTTTTTTATCGACGGCTTTATTGCTTTTCCATCTCCTTTCTCAAAGAGAAAAATTTGGGATTCTCTTGCTCCAAATGTGAATGGGATTTTGGTTCTGCCATCTAATGTTTTGGTAAAGGCGATTGGCGTAATTGAACCATCCTTTGGATTGTATTCTTTTACAGAGGTGTTCACCGATCTGAAATATAAGTCACGTATATTCACTTTGTCTTGTTGATTGAAAACAAAATATATATCCTCGTTGCCCAGGGACCTATGTGTGTATAAAAAGGTAGCAGTATCTGCAGACAGGGTTTCAAAATCGGGTTTTAGTTTCATTTTATCCAACACTGTTTTCATGGATTCGCCCCAACAAATTTTGCCCTTGCCATAGCTGCGTTCTTTAACGCTTACACCATCCATTTTGCCCCAGATATTTTCAATCAGTTGATTGAAACGGATAGCATTGTTTTTAATTCCGTGCATGGATAATAATTTAGTTGGTTTTGGCCCATAAACTACTACCCCGGCTTTTATCAATTGTTCTAAACGCACTAAGGTGGCCAGTTCCATTCCCATATTTTCGGGTAAGGTAAGTAGGGAGAAGGTAACGTTGCCAAAGGTTAATTTGCCATTTTTTATGACGATTTTATTTGTAAGAATATCATAATTGGCTAAGTGAATTTTATAGCCATTTGGTACATTCACTGCAATGCCTGCTTCCAGGTATTGTGGTAGTTGGTCGCCAACATAATACAATATATCGGCCTGCATTTGGCCTTGCTGCAACATGTATTGAATCCTTGCCTGGTAATCCATCCATGAGCGGGCAAAATTGAACCAGCTATTGTTTCGGTTAAAATGAGAAGCAAATCCGCCCAGTGTCATTCCGGCTACGCTATCGGTTGGCTGGTGTACATAGCTGTGTAATATCATTTGATTAATGCCAGAGCAATAAGCCCGGTCACCATAAGGTTTTAATTCTGCAGGTGATTCGCTGTAATGCGCAGAGCCCGTATAAGCCTCTGATCCTAATATTTTTTTATTGTTAAACAAGGTAGCACTTGCCAAAAACTCCGGTGCTGCATTTTTAGAAGCATTGTATTCCACCGTAGTGGTCTTGCTATTGTGCCCTGTCCAAAATTCAAACATAGGCATATCGGCATATTGGTTTGTTTTAAGTACATCCAATGGTGGATATCCGGGGCCGCCATAGATTATTTCGGCATGCATTTCCAGTTTGTTTTTATGACAAAGACTGTTGAATTTTTTATAGTAATTGTTTTCGATTAAATTGGCAATCGTGGTGCGGAAGTCAAACAGGAATGCTTCGGTGGTAGGAGCGTCAGTTACCATTTCGCCACATAAAGCGGGAATGAATGGCGTAATTTTATATCCTCTTCTTGCTTCAAATTCATGCGGAAAACTTTGTGTCCAATTTTGAAAGGCACATTCCCAACTGTCAATCAAGAGAAACTTAAAAGTGTTGCCTGTCATGGCGCCCGCTTTGTCAATTAATTTTTGAGGAAACTGGCTAAAGTGAAATCCTACCACATTGGAATCCATTTTATCACATTCAAAACCTTCTCCTTCTTTTGTAGCAGGCGCATTCATTGCACCAGTAGTTGTATATCCAAATCGGATGATTTTCCAATTACCAGCCGGGGCATTCCAATGCAGCATTCCATTTGCATCCATCTTGTTAGATATATCCAATACTTTACTTTGGTCAACAGCGCCACCCGCCAGTCCTATATCCTCAAAACTGTTTTTGTCCCCTGCTTTCACCATCACAGTTTTCTCCTGGTGGAATTTGATGCCGGGATCATAGGAAGGGGATTCATCTTTTTTGAGTAGTTCCACTTCTGCCAAAGTTAATGCCAGCCACGAATCTGTATATCCGAAATCTTTTATCACTAATTTGTAGTAACGTGATTTGGTAGCAGGGATTTCGATTTGTTTCATTTGATTCAATCCTTTTACTTCAAATTCCAGCAGTTGCTGAAAGTCTTTTCCATTGGATGAAGAAGATAATACATAGCTCATTTCGAAATCTTTCGGGCTGCTCCAGGTAAATTCTTTCCTGGGTAATAAACAAATTTTATCGGCTCCAAATTCTGTAGAAAACTGGAATGTAATATTATTTCCCCTGTCTATTTTTACAGTACTAACCGGGTTCCCATCTGCCAACACAGTGGCATCAGTACTATCATTCAGCAATATTGCTGGCTTTATTTTCTGAAAAGAATTTATTACCGTAGATGAAGGAAAAGCTACCACTGCAACATCTTTATAAAAATGATCAATGCCAAAGGGGCGTTCCAATTGCATGGAAACAGTTTTGCCTCCTTCGATATTGGTATTAGCCCATGTAAACATTTTCATTGATCTCTCAGGAGTAATCCATGGACCACCACTTGAACTCCAGCCGTCGCAATTGTGTACGCCGATGGTAATGCCCAATCTTTTAGCCTCTTTAAGTGCCCACTTAAACATTTGATACCATGCATCTGTGCCAAACTTTACTTGCGGAACCAAATAAGTTTTGTTTTCGATTAATCCAACATTTATAATAGTAGCTTCTGCAATTCCCTGGGCATTCATGCTTTCAAGATCTTTAGTGATGCCATCTTTTGATATGGAGCCTTGCACCCAATGCCACCAGGTATACACTTTTGCCGATTGTGGTGGATTTTTAAAATTGTTGCTATTGAATGTACTTTGAATTGTTTGTTGAGAAAACCCGATCTGAATCAATAAAAAGAAGCCCATTATTATGAAACCTTTTTTTTTCATCTAAATGTTATTTGTGTTTAAACTGTATTGTTCTGCTGCTATAGCGCTTACTTTTTCAATGATGATTTTTAAACAATGATTTATCTTTTCTTGTCACAATGTTTTTTGCTTTTGCTACTTTCCGAATTGGATAATACCTGGTGGAACCGTTTTTCCTATCCTGTTTTTTGAGGTGGCCAGCCCCCCTGATCTTGGCATATTTAAGAATGATCATTCCTGCATCGGGCACCACGTTGAACTGGATGGTATCCTTCCCGGTTAGGAAGGGTACATTAATACTCCCCTGACTTATTGAATGGATTTTTCGTGACGGATTTTTCATCCTTATTGTAAGCGCCTGGTTGAAAACAGCGTTATCACTCAGAGTATCTGTTAAATTCAGTTTTAGCGAGTCGGCGTTTTCACTGATCACCTCAAGTTTTTGGCAATGCCTTTCTTTGTGGTAACATAAAGCTGCCTTAAAAGTAGTAATCCACAACCGGGCTTTTTTTTGTTCAAGCGCGTTTAATTGTGCTTGAAAATTACTGGTATTGGTACTTATCCATTCGCCCCCAATACCATGATAACAGATAACATACCAACCATGGTGTAAAATAGCTGTGTCAAGAATTGAATTGAATTCCTGGATAGAAGGGCCGGAATCGGTAATTATTTGCGATCCTATTTTAAAATAATTGTCGTTTGTAAATGGCTGTGGGCCCCAGAATTCAAGATTGAATGGATAAGGCGAAGAGCCAACGTCACGTGCCCCAATACAATAATTCATCAATATAGCATGAATATTTTGTTCGCTGTTTATAACTTTGCCATCGCCACCTCCGGGATAAGCAAATGTGACTGGAAAACGATTTTTGTTACTTTGCCCGATCAGCTCACGAGCACCTCCTACTTCTTCTTTTATTTGGGCGTCGTTAAGTGCCGGAAGTGAGGAATGGGTTTTTGTATGGTTCGCAATCTCGAAACCATTTTCGCAGGCTTTTACAAGATCATTCCAATTAGTAATCTTCTTGGTGTTTACAAAGAGTGTTGCCGAAAATTTCATTTTCATTAACATTGGAAAGGCATTATTGATTTGACTACTCATCCAGTCATCAAATGTGAGTGAAACTGCAGCATCCTTGTTATAAAGCCAGGGAGTTACTCTATATTTTACCGAACGGTTCTGTGAAAAAGTTGTGGTCGAAGAAAGAAGAACTGCTATGAAAATTATACATCGCATCGGATTGTCTCTAACTTTTGATTAAGAAAATATTAAAAAGATACAAAAAACACTTTCCAATTATTTGAATGTAAGTTTTTCGGTATGAATTGCTGTAATCAAGCCATTGTAGGTTGAATTAACCTTAATGCCATGCAGGTAAAAATTTTCGAGCAACACATTTGTAATGTTGAAAGTATCGTCAAATCCCATCAGTTGAGAGTAGGGAAGTTGTTCGCCTTCTACTGTAATGTTTTTAAAATGTACATTTTCAATCTTCCCTCTTTGGGTGTCTTTTGAAAAGCGCGACTTCAGTATCTTAAAATCGATCAGCCAGCCTCTTGCATCTTCTACCCGGACATCTTCATACAATATGTTTTTAACCAACGCCCGGTCGCCGTTATGAATAGTGAATGTTCCCTCTGGCCCTTCTACATGAATCAGGTCGCAGTTGCGGAAAGTAACATTTTGTATCGTATCTGTCCGGGTTTCAAAGCCAATTTCAAGCCCGTTGCCCCATACTCCATTCCACATCACAGAATTTTGTACCACAATATTGTCAACCGTAAAACCGCTGTTGAATTTGGTAAAATAGTTTACACCTGATTTTATGGCAATGCAATCATCCTTTGTTTTGATAAAACAATTGTCAACCAGCACATCCCGGCTGCCAACTATATCAATGCCATCGTCCACCGCATTGTCTGAAACGATTTTTATATTACGGTAGGTTATATTTTTTGAAGCAAAGGAAGCGCAGCACCAGTGTTTTGCATCGGCAATAATAAATCCTTCGAGCAATACATTTTGGGATTGATTAATTTCTATTGGACGAGCCTCCTGTTCTTTGTACATACCGTTGTCGATAATGCCACGGCCCATAATTTGAATGTTCTTTCCGCCGTCAGTAATAAATGAGCCCCTCACTACTGCACCACCAGCAATATAAACCGTTTCGTTGCTTTTTAGCCGAACAATACCGGGGGTATAAATCTTTCCTGCTTCAAAATAAATAACATTGGAATCGTTTTTATTTGGAGTGTTTGTCTCAAGTGGATTGGCAAAAATAAACAGTGGCCGCTTTAAGTTTTTATTGATCTCAATACTCAGGTTCTCTGGTTTGGTTAATGAAAAACTGATTTGATTCCGGTAAAGTTCACCTTCAATTTTTCTGCTTTTTGGACGAATATCATAGTTATACACAGGTGCCATGAAAATTACTTTCACTTTTACCTTTCCCTCAAAAGAGAAGCAGGCATAAGCAGCAGATGGGGTATTGTAAATAAAAACCTTTTGTCCGTTTACTTCCAGCGCAAATTCCTGTGCAGCTGTAATTCCTTTTGGTGCATCATACACTATTAAATTATCCGCTTTTGCAGGGCAAAGCAGCATTGTTGAAAACAACAACCAAAGGGTAAAGTATTTCATTAGAAATTTACTGTACAATTTATTTAAATCATAGGCAATAGAAAGAATCTAATGCAACATCATTTAATAAGAAAGCAATCCGATGTTAGTGGGTTGTTTTCTGAAGTATATTGCGTTTGCTGTTCGTTTGCACATATCATAAAAGTCTATAGTTGTCTAATCCAAATATTGCGGAAATTTAATGGTTCACTCGGATCTCCATGATCCTGCAACTTTATAGGGCCTTTTCCATGAAATTGATATTTTGGCAGGCCTATATATGGCGTATTGCCGGTAATGGTTGTATTGTTTTGCGCTAACACACCATTAATAATGACGGTTACACGAGCCGGTGAGAATAATGTACTGTCTTCCTTAAAACGTGGCGCTGTGTAGATTACATCATACACGTTCCATTCGCCCGGAGGGCGCAAGGAATTCTTAAGTGGTGCGGTTTGTTTGTAGATGCTGCCGGCCTGACCATTTACATAAGTTTTGTTGTTATAATTGTCTAACACCTGAAGTTCATAAACACCCTGGAGAAAGATACCGCTGTTGCCTCTTGCCTGGCCGGAGCCTGTTATGTTTGGAGGTGCAGACCATTCTATATGCAACTGAAAATCATTAAACTCCTGTACGGTACTGATGTCGCCTGTGCCTTTTTTTACAGTAACCGCTCCATTCTTTACCTCCCATTTGGCTGCACCACCATCCTTGCCTTTCCATTTAGAAAGATCTTTTCCATCAAATAAAACAATAGCATCGGAAGGTGCCGTAATAAAAGCATTGGCTGCCGGCTTGCCTGGTATAACTATGGCTGGTACAGGCTCATAAAATTCTGTCATCTCCGGCTTCATCGCAGTAGTTGTGTACTGCGCTGGTAGGCTACTAACCATAAAAAGAAATGATGAGAATAATAGTGACTTTTTAATTGAAAAAAAGCTGTGCTTGATCATTATACTTGTTTTATAATAATTTTAATAACGTTTGCAATTTAAACCTGATAAAAATACTAAAGCGAAATTTAAATAGTTACGAAATGAATATTAGTATCTTATTTTTTTTAAGTATGAAATACTATCCTGAACGCAGGTCATGGGGTTTGCTGTCTCGTCTATCTCTACAATGTAATGTTTGATATTTGTTTTCTTTGCTTGTGCAAAGATTTTTTTAAAATCGATGCTGCCGTAACCAGGACATGTAAAGGATTTTTCAGGTGTTTTATCCATGTCTTTTACATGAAACAGTTCAAAGCGATCGGGATAATTTTTCAATAATCGAATAGGATCTCCTCCTCCCTTTGTTACCCAATATAAATCGAGCATCATCACTACTTTGGCTGGATCTGTTTCTTTTAAAAGCACTTCATATCCCCACTCGAAGCCCTGCACCGGAACAAACTCTTTATCATGATTGTGCAAAGCCAGGCGAATGCCATTTTTATTACACAATTCACCAAGGTTGTTCAGGTCTTCTGCAGCTTTTTTAAAATCGTCCAACTTTTTATTTTCGCCGGAATCCATCCACGGCCAATAACAAACAAGGTATTTCTTTTGAAAGAAATGTGCTTCCTCAACCATCTTATTGAATAAGGCCTCTTTTTTCATCTGGGCCATAGCGCTGCCTGATGCTAATGGATCTAAGCCTACATCTTTTAAAAACTGTTTAAAAGAAGCTGCACTTTCTCCATAGTAATTATCAAATTCCAAATGTGTATAGCCCATTGTAGCTACTTGCCGCAAGGTACCTTCCCAATCTGCTTTCAACTCTTTTCGTAAAACACCTAAAATCAAACCTATTTCTTTCAATTGCCTGCTTCCATCTTCGGCTTGCAATAAGCTATTGCCAGAAAGTAATCCAAGACTTCCAAGTATCGTCTGCTGAACAAACGCTCTTCGTGATACATTTGATTTCATATTATTACTTATATTTTAGGTAATGTCCATGGTTTACGATAAGAAGGTACAAGTAATGCGTTAGCGGCGGTATTGTTCCCAAAGTTTTTGGTGCCATCATTCCATAACAATCTTGAGTTGGTACGCAAAGCAATGTTGCCCATGTGGGTATAAATTGCCGTTAGTCTTCCCGTCTCAATCGTACAGTTAGGGTCTTTCCTTGTTTTTAAACATTCTATCCAATTTTTAAGATGAGCTTCATGAGAGTCATATCCTGTTTGACGTGGCATCGCAGGAACTTTATATTTACCTCCTGAAGATTCCGGATATAAATCCCACGATGACCGATCGATTACAAGGGTCGCATTATTGCCCACGAAAGCTAACCCGTAGTTACGACCCCATGGGCCATTTTCTATACCTGCCACATGTTCCCATGTAATATTATGATCGGGCATTTGATAAGTAACGCTCATGGTATCAAAGGTTTCGTGCGCCCTGTCAGGGAAAGCAAAATTGCCTCCTGATGAAGCTACAGATAATGGCAAAGCAGTAATATCTTTTGCCCATAGAGCCATATCCATTAAATGCACACCCCAATCTGTCATTAAGCCTCCCCCGTAATCCCAGAACATGCGCCACGATCCATGAAACCTGGCCGCATTGAACGAACGCTCCGGCGCAGGGCCTAGCCACATGTTAAAGTCTACGCCTGCCGGTACCGGTGAATCTGGTACTTTAGGCTGTCCGGCACCGTAATTAAAATTAGCCCAAGCCTGTGTCTTTCTTAAATCTCCTAATTGGCCAGACTTAATAAACTGCATAGCAGATTGCCAATGTCCACCACTGCGCTGTTGCTGTCCCACCTGTACTATCTTATTATATTTACGTACAGCGGCTACCATTAAATCACATTCTTTAATGCTATTTGCCAATGGCTTTTCAACATAAACATCTTTACCGGCTTCACAGGCAGCAATCGTCTGGTAGCAATGCCAATGATCGGGCGTACCTATAATCACGGCATCAATGTCTTTATTATCCAGCAACTTTCTAAAGTCTTTGTATACCACCGGAGCCTTTCCTTGTGTCTTATTAATTTCAGCGCTTCTTTCTGTTAATATGGCATCATCAATATCACACAGGGCACCGCACTCAACACCCGGCTGCTTTAATGCCTGGCGCAAATTTGCCATTCCCTGGCCTTTTGCTCCAATAAGGCCCAGCACAATTTTATCGTTATCAGATGGTTTTGATGTAGCTGCAAAAGTAGAAGCTGCAGCTGCAGGCACGAACCCGGCAAAGCCGGTGGCAGCTAAAAGCTTAGTAGAATCGGCTAAAAATTGACGCCTGGTTTTTGACATGATGTTTACAATTTTATGGTAATGAAAGCCAGTTTTTTTATTCAAAACACTTGAAAACCTTACCGGGTTAGATTACAGATCCAATGTATACCCGTTTTTATACTCCCGCTTTACAAACAGGTTGCCTTCATCAAAGTTGGTAATCTATATTCCTTCTTTTTCAATGCGGCTACCGCTCTCAAAACATTTCTTGCCTCAATAGTATCAACTTCATCAATCTTGCTGCTCGAATCTTTGGGTGGAATAACAGCATGAAAGGAAATAAGGTTTACGCCAATTTTAGCCAGGTATCGGTCATAACTTTTAAGTTTGGCATCCTTCGGTTCATTGGCAGCCCTTGCACCATTAACTGGCCAAAACAGCTGGAGTACGCCCTTTCCATTTACAAAGCTTTTACCATCAAGAGATAATTTAATGAAACCGTTCTCATCAGCCTCTGTTTCATTAAAGTATCGCAGGTCAAGCCAGCTACTATTTGTATACTGATCTGCCGGAGCAATCAATATGAAAGCTTTCGCATAAACTTTGTTGAAGAGAAAAATAAAAAGGCCCGCAAATGTAAAAACCTTTAGTATAAAATTTCACCATAAAGAGCAATCAATTAAAGTTATAAAACAGAACGTTTAAAATTAAGGCATCGTTAGGTTGTCACTATACTGTTCCATACTGTTTTATAAGGGGTATTAATAAGCGCATGTCCGTATCTATTAATCTGACCCGGAACATTTGTTGCCGATGCTACGGCATTCAATTTGAAAAAATGCAGAAGACAGGATAAATGATATATTCGTAAAAAATTAGTAAGATGAAAAAGCATTGCTTCCATTTATTTCAATTGCTAATCCTGTCTCTTATTATCATATCATGCAGTAATAACGTTACTGATAATACTGAAAACAACGATACTGCGAGTGTAAAAACCAGTGATCAAGCTTTAAATGCAGTTGTACACTGGAACATGGGTATCGCCTTGTATTCCTTCAATTTGTTTCCTTTTTCAGTTTCATTAGACAAAGCGGATAGTGCAGGGGTTAGGTTTGTGGAAGGATTTTCTTTTCATGCATTAAAAGGAGAATTTAAAGATACTACCATGGCAGATCTTTCTTCTCATGGCATAATGAACATGAAACGAATATTGGATGAGGAAGGCTTTAAAATGAGATCAATGTATGTTGCTGGTGGTAAAGATGCTGGAGACTGGAAGCGGTATTTTGAGATAGCTAAGAAGCTGGGTATGGAATTTTTAGATGTGAGCCGAAAAAGGAGCATTGGAATTTATAAGACAGCCTCGGAGAGATTTATAAAGTAAAAATCAAATAACCTTAAAGTCGAAGACGTGATCGTAGGCAAAGGAGTAAATAATTTTCCAGGCGTTGTTAATGAATTGAAGGCCCGGAATTTTAAAGGCATGGTGTATGTAGAATGTGAACATAAGATGGACAACAACTTGCCGGATGTTATTGAATCAATAAAAAAACTTCAACAAGGTAGCTGCATTAGGTAAGTGAAATTTAAAAAAGTGAAGGACAGTGTAATTGTTACAATGTTTGTGTGGTAAAGGGGTTATATATAATGTATGATGATATTGAGTCTTTTATAGTCTTCAGCTTGGAATCTGCTTGTACATAATAGAAACTTAAAACAACTGCGATGCAAAGTGATAGAAAAATATTAGATAAGGCGTCAATAACCGCAAGAGTAAGGTTCGATGCTTTATCTCTCCTGTTTATGGTTATTATATTGGCTATATTCTTTTCGTGCCGCTCTTCAAAAGATGTTTTTTCAAAAACCAATAGGAAGTATCACCTAATCTTTGACGGTAAGACGTTAGAGGGATGGGAGTATGATACAGCTTACTGGAGAGTTGAAGATGGCAATCTTGTTGGAGAGGTTACGCCTGCTAATCTTCTGAAAAGGAATTCGTTTATTATAAAAAAAGACCTGATTACAAAGGACTTTGATTTAAAAGTCGAATACCGGGTTACTGCAGGTGGAAACAGCGGCATCAACTACCGCAGTGAAACAATTGATTCTCTTCCTTATGCGATGCGTGGATATCAATCGGATATTGACGGGAAGAATTTGTTTACGGGCCAGAATTACGAAGAGAGAGGTAGGACCACGCTTGCCTATCACGGGCAGAAAGTAAGCATTAATCCGGCCGATGATTTAATATCCTTTATAAATAATATAAAAGACAATGCATGGTTAAATAGAAGTATTGTCAGTTCGTCGCCTCCTGATTCACTCAATAAGTTTGTGAAAAATGGCGATTGGAATGAGTGCCGGTTGATAGTAAAAGGGAATAGAATGCTTCATTACATTAACGGGGTTTTAATGAGCGATGTAACTGACAACGATACTAAAAACGGAAAGTTATCGGGACGTTTAGGTGTACAAGTACATGTAGGACCGCCAATGAAAATTGAGTATAGAAACTTTCGACTAAAAGACCTCTAACAAAACCGGCTATGTTTATTGTAATATTTTTATTTGCGGGTAACTATGAACTATTTTTCTTTTCTTCCATTAACTCCGATAAATTCAAATTCGTCAAGGATAGATGTGATTTCGATTTCTAAATACCACGAAGACAGGAAGACCTGCACTTTATTGAATCTGTTATCGCGCTCGCTTAATTTTTTAAAAAAATAAATAATGAGAAAAATTATTTTTGGATTAATCATTGTTTTGATGGTAATATCCACTTCTATCTTCGGCCAGGAGCAATTGATTTATCATAGGATAAAAACTGACAAAGAAGGAAAAATTCTTCCCTGGTTTAACAATGATCCGGGTATCAGCTATGATCATATTGTCAACCTGGTTTGGAATTTCTGGGACACCATGGGAAAGGATATGAACGGCTTACCTTATTATATGAACCACCAGGTGTGGCGTCCTGATTTCAATGATCCTCGCGGGTTGGGCGGCGATCAAATTCAAATGGCAATGTCTTCCTGGCAACTGTTATATGCTTATTCGGGCAATGAACGTGTGAAAGAGAATATGCGATTTTTGGCTGATTATTATTTGACCAATGGGCTTTCACCTGCACATTCAAAATGGCCAAATATTCCTTACCCATACAACACGTTGGTGTATTCGGGAAAGTATGATGGCGATATGGTGATCGGCATGGGGTTTACACAACCTGATAAAGCAGGTTCTTTTGGATTGGAGCTGATTAAGCTTTTTAAAATGATGAGCAATGAACGCTATCCACATGCAACTGAAAAGCGGTATCTGCAAGCAGCAATCGAAATTGCAAATACGTTGGCGTCACACATTAAAGAAGGCGATGCTGATCATTCCCCTATGCCATTTAAAGTGAATGCTACCACCGGCGAAGTTGGGAAGCTGAAGAGTAATTCAGGAGATAAAAGTGAGGTAGGTTTGAGTAGTTATACCAGTAACTGGTCAGGCACCGTAGAACTATTCCTGCAATTGATCTCATTGAATGAAGGCAGTATTGACGACTATCGGAAGTCGGCTGATATTATGATCAGCTGGATGAAAACCTATCCAATGAAAACTAACAAATGGGGGCCGTTCTTTGAGGACATTCCGGGTTGGAGCGACACACAAATAAACGCGATGACCTGGGCTCGGTTTATAATGACTCACCGCGAATTATTTCCGGATTGGCGCTCAGATGTACAATCCATCATCGATTGGGTAAACAAGATTTTAGGAAATAACCAATGGGAAAAATATGGAGTTACCGCTATCAATGAACAAACAGCCTATAGAACACCAGGCAACAGTCATACCTCCCGGCAGGCTGCCGATGAACTATTATTTTATTCCCTTACCGGAGATAGCAATAGAATTCCCCATGCTGTAAGGCAGTTGAATTGGGCGACATACATGGTGGATAGTGATGGAAAGAACCGTTATCCCAGGGATGAAAACTGGCTCACCGATGGGTATGGTGATTATTTGCGACACTACCTGCGGGCAATGGCCGCTTTTCCCCAGCTTGCCCCATACAATCAAAATCATATTCTTTCTTCCACCTCAATAATCCAGTTAGCAAACTATCGCGGAATGATCAATAAATTTTTAGTGCCGGTTGTAAGAAAAGACACAGCTCGGGCTGTTATTTATTATAGAACCTACGACAGTAAGGGAATGGAAGTATTGCGTTTAACTAAAAAACCATCAGCGGTGTTGCTGGATGAAATTCCTTTGAAAGATTTAAAAGATCAAACCGGAGAGGGCTATACCTGGCAACCAATTTTCATGGGAGGAATATTGTCAATATGGAGAGAACATGGAAACAAGGTTACGGTTATCAACTAAGCAAATAAATATATTTAAGAACTACGGGATAAGAAAACTAAATCGACATTAAAATGACTTTGTATGAAACTGGTAAATAGAATCACTTCCGGCTTTTCATTTTTTTGTGTCTCACATATTTCAAACTTTCGGCTCAAATTGCCAATGATTGTTATTTGAAAAGAGACGGGAACGAAATCTTTTTGGAAATTCAAAAGTTGAAATCAAAGTTGATACAATCTACGGCGCGATCAAAAACCTTTTCAATAAATCTTCAAACATCCAATATTTGAATAACGGACAGCCCGATATTTTCAGGTTTAACTATTTAAACTTTAAAAACCAGGGCGCCGAGCCTGGTGATATATGTTCTGCCAGTTATGGCTCGGTTATTTACGGAACTAAGCAGAAATATAGTGCTACACGTTTTGAGGCGACACGCCATGGAGGAATCGTTCATGTATCGTATGACGAAATGAATACGGGGAATTGAATTATTCATGTCGCTGTCGCTTATACGATTGAATTGGTTTCAAATGAAGAGGAAACGCAATGGAGCATCTCAATAAAGAAGCAGGACCCCGGCACTAATCCAACTTTTAAATAAATTTTTATGGCACACGAAAACTATCTCATTATTACCGGCATTAGAAAATCAAAATATAATCCAACGGTAATTTTTAGGTTCAATATTTTTATATGAATGTGAATCAACTTTTGTAACTATTCTGACCTTTTTAGAAATAATTTATTTTTTAAAAAACAATAAAATAACATGCATTCTTTTTTAAATGGATTAATAGTAAGCTTTACAGTCTGGCTCCTGTTGGCACCTTCGCCTGTTGGGGCAAGTGAATATTTTGTGGGTTTAAATGGAAATGATCTTCAACCGGGCAGCAGGGAGTTACCATTCATTAATATTAAGAAAGCATCGGAAATCGCCCTGCCTGGCGATACGGTTACCATTTTGGGGGGCGTGTACATGCTTACCGAACAGTTTCACCCTTTTCGATCAGGCTCTGTAAGCCATTGGATTTTATACCGGGCATACCCCGGCCAACCTGTAATTTTTGATGGAAGCTTGATTAAAAAAGTTTTTTATAAAAACGATTCTATAAGTTTTAGCAGGGTTACTGAGGGGGTTTTTCAAATTGAAAAACTTAGCTACCTGCGTTTTGAAAATATTGAAGTTTGTAATTCCGACGCCGCCGGATTTATCATCAGGGGGCCAGTCTGCAAAAAGATTGAGTTGGTTGGATGCAAATCAAATCATTCCCACAATTCGGGAATTGGTTTGTGGTATTGTGATTCAGTGCTGGTAACCCAATGCGAAATTACAGGGGCTAACGATAATGGGGACAGGTATTACGGGCCAGGACAAAAGAAAGGAAGCGAAGCGCCGCACGAAGCCCTATCCATTTGCGGGGCCAGGGTTTTTGAGGTAAGCTATAATGAAGTCCACGATTGTTTTAAAGAAGGGATTGATTGTAAAGAAGTAAGCAGGCATGGTATTATACATCATAACAAGGTGAACGATTTACCCCGTCAGGCCTACTACGCTGATGCATGGTTTGGGCTGCTGGAGGATGTAGAATTTCATTCAAATACCGCAAGTAACTGCATGTGGGGTTTTGCCGTTAGTGTTGAAGGTAAAGGCGCTGATCTGCGCAATATACGGTTTCATCATAATCTGGTGTATAATATGAAAGGCGCAGGTGTACTGTTTGGCTTATGGGGAGGTAATTTGTTGCGGTCGGATATACATATTTACAACAATACTTTTTATCGTTGCGGTTCACCCAATGTGTTTAGTGGAGGAGTTGGAAGTATTGATATCTTATCTAAAAATTTTCGGGATGTTTTTATTTACCGCAACATTTGCGACAAAGGATGGGATTATGAAATGGGTTTTTCTTTCCATCCAAAAAAAGTAAAAGGGGAACTGGAAGATAGAAACTTTGTAGCTGTTGAAAATCTCTTTGAAGGAAGTAAAAACCGCCCGAGCAGGAAGGGCCAGTTCAACGCAATGGTGTATGAATACCTGCCGCCAAATAATCAATACGGAGCCCCATTGTATAGAAACGAACTGAAATTTGATTTTGTACCAGAGCAGCTGCCCAAAGTAAAACCTTCCGGGATAAAATTTAAATATGAACCCTCACCATGGTTTGGTGCATTGAAACCGCTTTAAATTAAACTATTATGTTAGCCTCCTAAAAAAGTATTTGTTAACTTGATGGGTTGTACCCATGTTACCGGCCCAAGCCTTCGTACGCTACGGCAACAGGATTGTGTAAAGTTTCCCTAATAGAAAAGCTCTACAATAGGGCATAATCACTTATAAGCAACAATCTTTGAGTAAGCCAGACCACGACGCAATGGCTCATTCAGGTAACAGAAAGGGGAAAATAGCCGTCAAAGAAAATGATATTTATATGGGCAGTAAAATGTGCAAGACATGTATTACGAAATTGAATTTAAAAAATAACGTATGAAACCAATATTATTTTGCCTGATGCTTTTCGGCAGCCTGGCAGCAAGCTTCTCTTTTTTAGAGCCGGATAAGAAAGGCCTGCACAAAAACTGCTATGTTGATGGCCGTTTTCTATATACCTCTAATGGAGAAAAAATTATTTTACGTGGCATTAATAAAATGAATGTAGTAACAGAACCTACGGGAGTAAACTCTTTTCCTGAAATTGCTAAAACAGGTGCTAACTCAGTACGGATAATGTGGGCTGCATTTGGCGGCGGGGGAATACAGTTAGATACGGTGATAGGCAACTGTATAAAAAATAAATGCTCCCCATTATTGAAATGCACGATGCGGCAGGCTGGATACATTGGTCGATTTTTGGGTGCAAAAAGATGTGGTGGCAGTAATAAAAAAATACCAGAAATACCTGTTGCTTAATATTGCCAATGAAGCAGGAACAGATACCGTTTCTCAACATAATTTTGCTGTTACTTATAGCCGCTTGATAAAAAAAATGCGTATTGCTGGCATTCATATTCCCTTAATAATTGATGCTGCCAATTGGGGCCGGAATGAAAGTTACCTGCTCACTAATGGCAAAACAATAGTAGCGGCCGACCCTGACCATAATCTTATTTTTGCCTGGCATATTTGGGATAGCGGAATCACTGAAAACCGTATCAGCACTGCCATTGACCAATCTATCCAACTTAATATTAACCTGCTGATAGCAGAGTTTGCACCCATGGAAGTAAAATGTAAATGCTGCATTCCTTATAAATTTATTATGCGATACTGCAGTAAGCAAAAAAGTATTGGCTGGCTACCCTGGAGTTGGGGCGTTGGCAACAGCGATTGCCCTGCAATGGACATGACCAAAACTGAAAAATTTAAATCCTTATTTGGTTGAGGACTGGAAGTAGCCGTTACGGATAAATACAGTATAAAAAATACAGCGGTTAGGCCGGGGATATTTACCAAGTAATTTTAATCATCAAAACATTTTGCCGCCTAACGTCATACCGGCTGGCCCTGCGCCGTCTGCTGAAATATAAATCAATTTACTTTCGTGAGGATTAAGTGAAATGGTGATATTCGTTTGCTTTCCAATTAAGCTACTTTCTTTTTCATCCCAATTATAGCAGGTGCCGATATCCATTTCAACAATGGAATTAAGTGGATAAATACCGGTAACAACTTTTTCCTGGCGGTTGGTAAAAAGCACTCCGAAAGCCTTTTTTGTATCGTATTTTTTTACCATTACTTCCAGTTGTTCTTTCTTTGCAAGAAATGGAAAAATTGCTGTATTTTTTTCATTGCCGGGCTCAAGAAATCTGAAGAGGGCTGTCCGTTCTTTTGGTATTTCATGAAACAGATCGGAAGTGTTGACAACGCCACCTAACATGCCCATCCATAATATCAATGATCTTGCTTCAGCATCATTCATGTTGCTGTATTTGCTGCGGAGTATAATTGCATCCGGGTCATTTTGCCACCATATATTGTTGATATGTTGTGCGCCTTTCGATTCGTTGAACATGCTGGTGCCACCTTCCCATTGTGGCGTAATGTCTGCAGAAATCCGCATTCCATCTGCATACCCAAGCATGGATGCAAAGGGGGCAATACAACCTAGCCAAAAAGCATCCGGCCCAATCTCCTGCCTTATCATTTCAAAAAACTCCCGCTGGTATTCAATAGAAGTTTTTCCTGGTGTATATCGTTTTACTTTGTTAGAAGCCTCAGCGCCATACAACATAAAATCGGTTTTAAAAAAGCTAATTCCCATGTTTTTTAAAGCCCTGAAAACCTGGCGCAAATAGTCCATCACCTCCGGGTTACTGGTATCAAAAGTATATATCTCTTCATCCATCGCTCCCCACAATCTTTCTTCTCCATAAAACGACATGTTAATAATAGGGCTGCCATCTTTGTAACGTAAAATCCAATCGGGATGCGCCAGGTAAACTTTACTTTTATTGCCCACCATATATGGACCTATCCAAATGCCGGCCTTGTAATTATTGCTAATTATTTCTTTTATGGATGGTTCAATGCCTTTTGGAAATTTTTCGCTTGGCTCCAGCCAATCACCAGCATGTGGCTGATACCCTGCATCAATCTGTATAGTTTGTATTGGTACTTCTGGTTGAATACTTTTGAAACCTTTTAAATAACTGGTAAGCATGCTGGCTGTAAGATGGTAATAGGTATAATACCAGGAACACCAATGGTAAGATTGTTTTTTATCTGCTGCAACATTCATGTAAGTTGCAATAGCTTTGGCTTCATTTTGCATGGCTGTAAAAGCAGATCGGTGTTGTGTAAAATAAAATGCTGGTAATGATGTTGGTGGCAATCCCTCGGTTGCAACGCAGGCTTCCAGTAGTTTTTTACCACCGTTTCTTTCTGTGGGGATAATATTGATGTATGAAGCATATTTATTAAAATCCCTGGTGGCAATAACCAACGATGCACCCGAATCTGCCAGCAGGCCTGTTAGCATGCCACAACTGCTGTAATCCATTTTACTTGCCGGCCAATTGATAATGCCACCATTACCCATTATTTGCGTGGGTGAACGGTAAATTTTGCTAACATTTTTTACCTCCGCCTCTCTTAATATAGAAATAAAATAAGCAGGCTGGTTATTGTTTTTTACAGAGGGTTTTATTACCAATGCATTTCCCTGGTAACTAAAACTTAATTCTACCATCCCTTCAATTAAATAGTACTTTACGCTTGCCGTGTTATTTGTTTTGGTAATGGACAATTTTAAGGGCTTCAACATTTTATTGTCAATGGCGGGGTAACAGTTGGCAATGGTTACAGCACTACCCATAATATCAAAACTCCCGTCCTTCTCTATTTTATATTCTATCTTTTGACCCTTTACATTCGCAAAAGAAAGTATTGTAATCAGCAGGCAAATCATTCGTCTATAGTGGTCCATTGGTAAATGCAGCCGGTCGTTAATGTGCATGTAATTTTGATTTATCAGTATGGCGTATTAATACATTTAGTATCTGGCAATGTAAATTTTTTTTTAAGCCCTACTATACTGTACCATACTGATTTATCTCAGTACGCAATTTTACAATGAAGTAAATAGCTCCTTTGTTACATCCAATGTTCTGAACTGAGGTTGCCAACGGAAAATATGGTGCGTTCAACGGACTTGTATTATCAGGCGATGGTAAAGGCAATTACACTCCTCAATCAATTTTAAAAAATGGTCTGTATATCCCGGGGAATAGTAAAGCACTTATAAAATTACGTGGCGCAAATGACGGCTACCTGATTGCCTCATCAAAGAACAGAAATAATCAACAACAAAGGCCAGCATCGAATCTTAACTTTAAATAAGCAGGTATTAGTGTAGTAGTAATGCTTCGCCGTTTGCTTGAAAATACCGCAGAATGAAACATAAAAAAGCGAAGACGGGCTTCACTTCTTTTCAGAGATAAAATGGGTCGGGTAATATTTTTCTACCAAGTGTTTACTTCCCAGCCTTTTCTGTATTCCCGTTTTACAAACTGATTCGCTTCTTCAAGGTTCTTGATGTGCATGTTTTTTGCATCCCACAATAATTTCTTTTTCCCTGGTGTGCCTTTTCCATTGCTGCCTTTCATTTTGTAAGCCCGGATGGCAAGTGCACCAAGTAAAACGGCTTCAGTAAACGGTCCGGCATACTCAAAAGGAGAGCTCAACGTTGATTTTCCATAGCCGGCGATACAAGCATTTACCCATTGTACATAATGCCCTTCCGGTACCCGCAATATAGTTTGCGGCAATTTCAGGCTTTGCATTTTAGACAATGGCAAGATTCTGGGGTTTGCTCCATAGCAATCAGCCATTATTTTTCCTTTGGTTCCTTCCATAATAATACCACCATTCCAGTCTCCCATGGCCTCATCAGCACCTAATTCGGCAGGCCTTTCCGGAAGAAGGCCGCCATCCATCCAGGTGAGTTTTACGTCCCCTTTATTTTCTTTACAAGGAAATGTAAAATGTATAATAGATGAAGAAGGGAAACTATCAGGATAATTTGCTTCAGTTGCCAAACCAGTCCATGAACCGTTTGCACTGCATTCTATCTCAGTAGGATAGTCAATTGGAAGAATCCTGAAAGCTGGGTCCAATATATGGCATGCCATATCACCCAGGGCACCTGTACCAAAGGCGTACCAGCCCCGCCAATTGAACGGAACGTAGTCGGGATGATAATCAATAAAAGACGCTGGGCCAATCCATGTGTCCCAATCAAGTTCCTTTGGTATCTCGAACTTGCCTGATGGGGTAGCTAGCCCCTGCGGCCAGATAGGCCGGTTGGTCCACGCTACTACTTTATTTACATCGCCAATAAGCCCTGCATCATAAATTTCTTTCATCCTGCGTACACCATCGCCCGATCCACCCTGATTTCCCATTTGGGTAACAACCCTGTATTTTTTTGCTGCTTCGGTTAATTTTCGCGCTTCGAATATATCGTGGGTAAGTGGTTTTTGCACATAAGCATGCTTACCCAATTGCATTGCTGCAATGGCAACAACAGCATGTGTATTATCTGGCGTTGATACTGTTATAGCATCAATATTTTTATGCTCTTTATCGAGCATTTTTCTGAAATCTTTATAATAAGTCGCCTTTGGAAACCGGGTCACCGTCCTCGCAGCCCGCCGCTCATCGACATCACACAAAACGGAAATATTTGCATTTGGACTTTTGGCAATAGCAGAGAGATCCCCCTCACCCTGTCCCCCGATGCCAACACCGGCAATATTTAGCTTATCGCTCGGAGGAATAAACCCGCGGCCAAGTACATGTCGCGGGACGATGAAAATTCCTGTACCAGCTACAATTGTGTTTTTAATAAAATTTCTTCTCGAATGGGTTGGGTTGTTGTTTTGTTTCATGTCATATATGGCATTTGTGATTTTTTCAAATGTATTTCACGAAAAGCTTTAGCCGGATAGGAAGATCTTCTGCACAATTTCAGACGCTGGTGAATTGCCTGAACGTATTTTCGAATTTCTGTTTCAAAAAAGAGGCACTTGTATGGAAATACAAGTGCGATTACTTAGTGCCCAAAGGCTAAATACTATATGAAATATAGGCAAATCTTATTCATTCCCATATTTGTATCATACTGTACTGTACTGTTTTTAAAAGAATTCGTCCAAGCTACCGGCCATCGAAATTGTAAAGCAATAATGGATTTTTATGACGAATTGGTACTTATTGTTTTCAGTTGGTTTCATAAATAATCTTGCCTGAAGAAAAAAGAAGTCCGTTCTTGTTAAAAACAGAAAGAAAATAGATTCCCGTACCATCATTTGTAAGCGGTACTTTTATTGTAATTATTCATACTAGTACCCTGGAAATCAAATCCGGAACGGTATTCAGTTATTTCGGCGGCATACTGGATGCGTTTATCCACCCATTATGATAAACAAATGTTTTGGCGCCCGCTGCTGCCCAGCCGCCAAAAGCACAAACAGTATTTCGTCTTTGCTAACGTTAAAAGCATTTATTGCCAACTGGTAGGCTATTGACGCATACCCAATCACAATTTTTTTTCATTAAGTTATCATATCGGATCTTTGCATATTCACCAATCAGTTTTCTCGTAACGAATGTAGTTTTAATAAACAAATTAAAAAAATGACCACTTCAATTTTTGATTAGGTCAAATCCTGTTTTAAAAAATTCACTGAATAATTTTGCTGATCTGGTTTGAATTGTAAAATAAGAATGGTAATTGGCTGTTATAAAAATTGCAGGTATTCCCAAAAAATCTATTTTGTTATAATTGATGCATGCGATACCTTCCAGTCCCATTTTTTTGGCTGCTTCGAAAAATTGAAGCCCCGACGTTTCGAATACCTGGCTGCGGCGGAAATACCGTCCTCTGATAAAATACTGTCCAGAACTATTTTTCTATCGCGTAATGGAAGGCCTGTGAGGTCCTTTCCCTCCAGCCACAGAATATCAAAAACATATTAATATAATTCACCATCTGCTTCGCCTCGCCAGTTTTGAAATGCCCCAAAATTTGAACTGCCATTTTCATTCAGCAGGACGATTTCGCCATCCACGACCGCATTGACATTCCATTTTTTTAATGCGGCGGTAACCGGATAAAATTTCTCCACGAATGATTTATCATTGCGCGATTTTAAATCAATTTTGCCTTTGTTCATAAAATCGAGTCCGCGGTATCCATCCCATTTGACTTCGTAATACCAACCTTCCGCTTCAAAAGGCATGTCTACCAATGTTGTAAGCATTGGTTTTAAAGTAAGCAGGAATTTCCCATTGGCTGATGACGATAATATGTCTTTCGCATCCGGCGTTTCAGAATCCTGCGGTGTAATAGATTTTTTTTACCGTAGTTTTTGTAGTCGGCATTCTCAGCGCCGGTTTTTTTCCCCTGTTTGAGGTCCACTTATTATCCGAAGTTTTTTTTATTTGCTCAAGTGTCTTTTTTGAAATCACGGATTTATCTTTTAAAATAATGTCATCCTTACTGACGTATTTATCTTCTACTTTAAATAACAGCCATGCATTTTCACCGCGGCCATGGGCTTTTACTAGCGCATATATTCCTTTCAGTTTTTTTCCTGTTAAAACGAATGTAAGCTTGCATGCATGCAATAGCTTCTGCAATCCTTTATCCTGTGATGCTTTATTTTTTCTTTCTGGTTCCACAGGTTCATAATAACCCTCATCCCAAATCATCACAGTACCGGCCCCGTAACCACTGGGAATAATGCCCTCGAAATTCCTGTAATCATAAGGATGATCTTCCACAATCATCGCCAGTCTTTTAACATCCGGATCTGTGAAAGGCCCTTTGGGAACTGCCCAGCTTTTCAGCTCACCTTCCATCTCCAGCCTAAAATCATAATGCAGGTGTGATGCTGCATGCTTCTGAATAACAAAACGTAGTCTATTACTGTCGGGTTTGCCTCCTTCGGATTCCGGACTGTGGTGAAAATTCCGCTTTTGCCGTTAAGTTGATAATGACATAACTATGAATATTCACATTGCATGCCTGTTCTCATGGCCGGTGCTTATCATACTTCCGTCACCGGCATCGCTCTGTAACTACCAATAGGAAAAATTGTAAAACATCTTTCTATTAAATCTTGAAATTATTTTAATCATACTCACTATAAAGGGCGACAAATAACTAAATTCAGAAAAGAAAATGAGCACACAAGCAACTGGCTTGTTGATCTGACGGATTTTTTTTAATTATATGCTTAATATTGTAAGTTAGTAAGAAGCTAATGAACCAAGGCCCGGATGGCTTACTGAAATTGCGTTAGCGATTATCGGAAAAAAAATATCAAAAGCATTCCACAGATTAAAGCGGAAAAATTTCTACAATAATTAAGTTAACACCGTGCGCGTATCTTTGCGTCGTACGGTACGAACCTGTTTGGTACTGGAATGATTGTTAGCTACCTATCGATAAAAAATCTGACAAACAAATTTGTCTTGTTAAGCATCCTCGCCGGGGTACTAATCTTTACAGCATGTAATGTACTAACCTTTACAGCATGTAATAATGCATCGGATACTGCATCTGCAGGAACAGATTCTACGCACAAAGACACGACTGCAATAGGAACAGGCAATAGCAATAACAGGCTTGCAAAAGACAGCAGCAGTAATGATGGAGCTACATTAGATACGGTAGATGCCACCTTCCTGAAAAAAGCAGCTAGTAGTGGGTTACTTGAGGTGCAACGGGAGAACTGACTGGCCGGAACGGCGTATCACCGAGAGTAAAGGCATTCGCGCAGATGATGATAAAAGACCATTCCGATGCAAACCTAAATCTAAAAGCCGTTGCGAACCAATTGCGGGTTAGCGTTTCAGACAGCCTGTTGCAGAAAAGAGCTGGCTATTAAAAAAAGCACAGCAGAGAATATTTATTGCCTGATGGAATGGTTTGATGCCTGTTCGTTGCTCCTATGTCAGCGCAAGATTCCGACGGAAAAGCGAATGATTGAAATTAGTCATGGGCCTGATGAAATTAAATACATGTTGTTCCAGCCGGATAAAAAATCGTTAAGTATTACGCCGTGGCCCTTTGAGGAAAGGCAATTTGCGGTAAGTGTTGAATCAAGGATGCTTACCGCACCCAGTTTCGCGGACTCGGCAGCTTTTCGCAAAGCATTTATCTCAACAAAGGCTCGGGAAACGACGTGGATCTTAAGAAAGACGAAGGCTGTGATTAAACCGAAAACAACAAAAATCTGACACAACGAAAAATTAGGGCACCTTTGGGCTTTTATTATTTGTCGAGTGTAGTATAAAGATTTGAAAACAAGACGATGGTAGGAATGAGTAGCCTGTTACCAGATTCAACCGATTCTGACCACATGCAAAAGGGAAAAGGCCGGAAACACTACTGTTCTCCACTATCAAATTGACGTAACCAATTGCGATCTGGAACCTATTCAAATTCCGGGTAAAATTGAGTCCCATGGTTTCCTTATTGGTATTGACCATAATCTCTTCGTTCAATTTGTCGGCAGAAAAATGTGCGATTTTTCTCATTGAAACAGCAAGCACATTGCCGGGTAAAAGATTCTCTGACGTTGATTTCCTTATTGCCGGCACACTCTGTCAACGTGCGGTATTCTGACAATTTTGGTACTGGTCAATGAAAAGTTGCAGCAAAACTTTCTCCTGCGGCTTAATGGCGCATTTTTCGGCCAGCTGATTGAGAAGTTACACCACCATCATTTATTCTTCAAGACCTAACTGGCAGTGGTATAATTCTTTGCCATTATTAAAATAAAGCAAACGGCTAATATTTTAATTTTATCATTCATCATTTGTAATAAAAAAAGGCGCAGGATTTGGTATACCATTGATATGCAAGCATTGCTAACAG
>JBDSOC010000096.1:0-30335 GCA_039915085.1 Chitinophagaceae bacterium | reverse complement strand
TAGCTTTACTCTCCCAATATCTATTTTGCCTTACACTGGCAGATAACTGACAAACTCCTGATTTACCTTCAAACAAAGATTTTTAATATATATACTTTGTTTAATATCCTCTAAAAGCTGGTTTCTTATTAATTCCACATCCTTTCGGATTACCTCCCTACTTATTGCCTATTCTTACTACACCTGTCATTATTAAAAAGAAACAAACTAGTTATGTACCAGCGTTTACTCCTAATGTTATCAGTCCTGTTTATTGCAGGAACTTCTATGGCGCAAGATGTAATGTCAGCATCTGATCCCGTTATTCAGTATGTTCCTGGCCCGGCGGGAGCAGCCAATCCTACCGTTACTCCTGGCAAAATACAAAAATGGATACATGACGATGTGCAACGGCCGGGGCGCATACCAGCTTCCTTGCAGCCTAAATATAAATGCTACTATTATAATGGCCTGGCCTACCGCTTGCGCTTTCCCAATAGTTACGACCCGACCAACCCGGCCAAATACCCGATAGTTATTTTTTTGCATGGAGCAGGAGAAGCCGCTGATTTTTTAGCAACCAGTCCGCGTAATACACCTGTTAACGGGCTTGGCACCATCAACAGGGAAAACCAGGACCAGCTTTTCCATGGCGCAGCCACGTTTGACCAGCGCATTGATGATGGCGGTGTGAACGCTTTCTTATTGTTTCCGCAATTGTTTTATAAATCCTCCCAATGGACAAATGACTATTTTCCTACTATCAATAACATTCTTGATACGCTGCAAAAGTACAATGGGGTTGACCCGGACCGGGTTACAGTAATGGGGCTTTCTGCCGGTGGCCTGGGTGGGCTTGATTACGCTTTCTATCATCCAAAACGTATTGCAACAGCCGTAGTGTCGAACGTAGAACTGATAAACAACCTGGCTCCGGCCAACACTATAAATACTATTTTGCAGATCCCTGTCTGGCTGGCTGCCGGTGGAGTTGATCCCGGGCCTGACGCAGGAATGGTGAATACTTTCCGCGATGCAATGACTTCAGCGGGAGGTAATGTATACCTTCATTATTATCCTGTACAGGGGCATGGCTCCTGGAATACCCAGTGGGGTGAAATGAATGTTTATGGAAGATTTATTTTAAACGATTACTGGGGCAGTGCACACAAGGCCCAACCCCTGGTGTACTTTCAAAATACCAGTTATTGCGTGGGTGACCCCATCAGTACAAAGATGGGTATAACCGACAGTTTTTATGCCTACGAGTGGCAGCGGGATATTGGCGGCGGTTTTACCACTATTGGCGGTGCTACAGCCAATATTTATACGGCTACCCAGGCTGGCAGCTACCGCGTCCATTTTAAACGAACCGCGTCATCTGACTGGTCTGCCTGGACACCTACTCCGGTAGTCATAAGTACAAAAGCTTGCAATAAACCAGATACGGCTTTTGCGGAACATTTTGAAAGAACGCCGGTTACTCAGTATGTAACCATTGGCGGAGGGCCGGTGGCTTATCAAAACTCGCCTTATTACCAAAATAATTACACCTGCCAGAATGGTATTTTCGTAAATGGTACGGAAGTGTTTTCACAGGACGCAACGGGCCGCCAGGGCGGTAAGTTTATGTTGAATAATACAACATCGGGAGGGGCCTGTCCTTATTTTTCCGGTGACCAGGTTTGGCGCTCTTACGATCCTGCAACCGTTACGCCCAATACAGACTATTTGCTTAATTTTTATATGGGTAACCAGACTACAGGATCTTCTACTCCAACAGGTCCCATAACCCGGTTGGTACCAAAGATCAATGGGGTTGCCTTATCGCCTGCCACAGGTGTACAGGCTTATCTATCAGGAGATGTAAGCTGGAAAAAATACAGCTATATATGGAATTCAGGTAGTTCCAATAATGCGGAAATTGCCATAACCAATAATACTACAAATGGCAGCGGTAATGATTTTACTTTAGATGAGATTTCACTGGTTAAATATAAAGCACCAGCAATGCCTGGAGGGGTAAACACCAATCTCTGGGCTAAAGCCAGCACAATAGCCGGTTATGATGGCAGCCCTGTAACTATTTGGCCAAATGATGATGTCAATGGGAATACTATTCAGCAGGATGCGCTCACCAACCGGCCAGTATTGAAGAATAACGCTGCGGATAATATTAATTTTAACCCGGTTGTTAACTATAATATTGCAAGCAAGAAATTTAATTTTGTAACAGGCGGTTTTTCAGGTACAGGGGTACACGATGCGGCTCATATTTATGCGGTAACAAAATTCAACAATGTCTCAACTGCACAAACCCTGCTTATTGAGAACCAGGGCACCAATACATTCAGTATTGAGTCAACGTCCAGTGGTGCTATCAAGTTTAGTGCAGGTTCGGTTAGCAACATTCTTACTACAGCCAACGGCGTAAATGAACTCAATAAACCTGCATTATGGACATTCAGTAAAGACAACATCAATAATACCGGAGACAATAATAAACAGGATATCAGGAAGAACGGCCTTGTACTGGCTTCCACCAGCAGTACGACCACTTTTACAGGTAACAATAGTGATTTGAATGTAGGAATTGTTAACAGAAGCAATCCAAGCGCACTGAGTACACTGAATGGCAATATAGCAGAAATTATTTATGTGCTTGACGCTTCCATAGATGCTGCAACAGAAAATAAAATAGAATCTTACCTGGCCATTAAATATGGTACCACACTGGGTAATACTACCACCTCCAGGAACTATACTGCATCCAATGGTGCGGTTTACTGGACAGGCAGCAACACTTTCCAGAATGATGTATTTGGAATTGGAACAGACAGTGTTTCGGGCCTTGTTCAGCGCAAATCAAACAGCGTAAATTCCGGAAGTGGTGATGGAACCGGCCAGTTTGCAAAAGGCAACCTTGTGCTTGCTACCAATACAGACCTGCTTGACAAACGTTTCTTAATGATTGGAAATGACGCGGCTAATTTAAACCAGGTAGTAATAGGCGCAGGTGATGCAGTAGCATTGGCAGTGGGCAGTACAAGAGTAAACAGGGAATGGAAAATAGTTAATACAGGCAGTGTAGGTGCAGTTGATCTTAGTTTTGACACAACAGGTCTTGGCAACCAGGCCGGTGGTTCAATTGCCAGCAATTATGCATTGATGGTAGACAATGACGGAGATGGCAACTTCAACACGGGTTCTGTTTCTTTTGTCGGAGCAGCCAGCGGTTCCGGTAAAAAAATAAATTTCACAGGTGTTACATTTAATAGTGGCGCTGTATTTACTGTCATTACGCTAAAAGCATTTTCTGCTTTACCAGCTGTATGGCTTGGTTTTACAGTTGAAGCGGTTAACGGAAACGCATTGCTTAACTGGAAAACAAGCGATGAAATAAATGTTGACCGTTATGTGGTGGAACATTCTTACAACGGGGTTAGCTTCACAGCTATTGGTAGCGTAACTGCCAATAACGCTACAGGGATAAACAAATACAGCTTTACAGATAACGGGCTTGCTCCGGGCATACATTATTACCGCATCCGCAGAATTGATAAAGATGGTAAAGGTGAATACAGTGATACCAAGACAGTGAAGATTACAACCAGCGGTGCCAACGTGCAGATAAGACCAAACCCGGTAACTGGGTCTACACTTGTACTTGCAGTAACTGTACAACAAAGCAGCAAGACAACTGTACAGGTAATGAGTGTTGATGGAAAGGTAATGCTTCAGCAAAAAATCAATCTTGCTACAGGTAATAACCTGGTGAATCTTGATATTGCCAATGTGCCTTCAGGTATCTATCTTGTACAGATACAATTAAGTGATGAAGCAGTGATCAAGAAGTTTATAAGACAACATTAGAATAAGCGCAAACAATAAATAAAACAGCCCCGGCATGCCGGGGCTGTTTTATTATGTAGTAGTAAGTCTATTGATAAAGGAATTATTGCTGGTGTTGGTATAATTTCGAAATAAAAATGAATAAAGATTGCTGTATTAAAGGATATTAATGCTGAACATTTTGTTGCAATCGAATTGTACGAAAACTTATAAACGATAGTTCCGGCACTTCTGATATTTTTTCAATCCTCTTTACTTCCTTTGTCACCTATAAACCATTGCTCTTTATTTTTAAACAATACATTAAAGGTGGTGAGTGAGCCATAAATACGGGTGATGTATTGCTGCAGGTTTACTTTGTCCTCATCGCTTAATATTTTATGCGCATTTATTTGCTGTTCCATTACACGCAGCCTGTCGCGCAGCATTACAATTTTATGGAAGAATATATCAATGGGTACTTCTTTTGGCTTTTGTGTTTTGTCGGCTGGCTGCAACAGCATCATACCATTTTGCCATTTATCACCCAGCGGAACAAGCTCTGTTGTATCACTCCATTGCCGTAAAATTTTCAGTAAAGATTTCTCTACCGCGGATGTAGTCTCCACTTCTGCCGTTACATTTTCCGGTATAATCTCATCCAGCCTGGGGTCTGTTTTATCAATTTCTTTTATGCCATGGTTGATAAAAGAAATTAAATAGGTAGCGTATTTTACACCTACTATTACGCCGGGACCATGCTGCGTATGTTGTAAACGGGTGCCAATGCCCAATGTTAATTGCTGTTCTTCCATAAAGGTTGGTCTATAAGTTTAAAGTTAATTTTGATTGTTTAATTCCGGCCGGTGAGACACCTGCCTGGGAGTGAAATTCATTTTAGTTGTTTGCTTCCGTCCGGTGAAGACACCGACCGGGGAATGAAGGTTAATTGCTATTCTTCCATAAAGGTTGGTCTATAGTTTTAAATTAATTTTAATTGTTTAATTCCGGCCGGTGAGACACCGCCGGAGATCGGCGGCCGCTACCTGGCCGGTATCTCACCGGCCAGCACCGCAGGTCATACCGGCTACTCTTTCGCGATACTACACCCAGTTGTTCCTCTCTCTGCGGTTGACGATGGTCAGATCTTAACGATGCTAATTCCCCCCACCCTGGCCGGTGTCTCACCGGACAGATGTCAGCGATGGCAATTATTATTTCTTCACAAACTCATACGGATTGTATTCAACAAAGTCTGCCACTTTAACTGTTACGCCGGTTACTTTTCCTGCCGATACTTTAAAAGGAAAGACCGCTTTACTGAATATTGGATCAGAAAAAGTTACATAAAAGCGGTTGCCACCCAGCGCTTCTAATTTCGCATACATATTGGGGTGATGAGAGAATTTCATTCTTAATTCTTTATTTTCTATTACTACGCTCATATCTCCATATAGATCATTAAAATATATTCCGGTATACGCGCTGAGTGGCAAAGCGGTAACCGGCTTCAATGCAACAGAATCCTGCAGCGCCTTGTCTTTTTCCGAGTCAGCATCATTTTTCAGCGTTGCCCGGTCCAAAGCTATTTTGCTGTAATTGCGGTAAGGATTTCCAAGGTAAGCATCTGTGATTTCCCATTTTAATGCCTCGTAAAAACCATTCTGATCTGTGTTGGTGAAAACAATAATGCCCAGGTTTTCTTCTGGTATCATTGTTACACTGGTTACAAAACCATTTACGCCACCGGTATGAGATATGATTTTTCTGCCACTGTATTCTTCCAAAAACCAGCCCAGTCCGTACAGGGAAAAATGTCCCTTGTTAAATGGACGCCCGCCATTACCTAAAATAGAATGTGGCAATCTTGTTTGCGCCAATGCTGCGAGTGGAACAATTTGTTTGTCGCCCACTTTGCCATTGTTTAACTGCATCAATATCCATTTACTCATATCATTTACAGAAGAACCAATACTGCCTGCTGCTGCCAGGTTATCAATTGCACAAATGGGTATTTTAATCAGTTTTCCATTATCTATGGTATGCGGCTGGCATTTATTAAGAGCGGCCGGATAATCTTTACTCAGCGCCAGTGTATTGTTCATACCCAATGGGATAAAGATTTTTTCTTTCAGGTAATCTTCCCATTGCATACCAGCAGCCTTTGGTATAATTTCACCTGCCGTCAAGAAAGCCGCGTTGGTATAACCCCATGTAGTTCTGAATGGATACACCGCTTTTATATGACTCATTTTCTCAATAACTTCTTTGCGGGTAAGATTGCTGGTCCAGTAAGTAAAATCTCCCTGGAAAGTTTGAAAGCCGATACGGTGACAAAGTAAATCCCTGATAATGGCCTGTTCTCCCGCAGCTTTATTATCCAAAGCAAACCCAGGTATCCATTTTGTTACTTTATCATCCAGCGATAATTTTTTTTCGGCATCAAGCATGGCCAGTGCAGTAGCAGTAAATGCTTTTGAATTTGAGCCAATCATAAATAAAGTATTCTCATCTACTTTATCAGTTGTATTGATCTCTTTTACACCGAAGCCTTTCATTAGCACAACCTTTCCATTTTTTATAATACAAACCGCCGCACCCGGTATCTGCCATTCTTTTAACGCACGGTTGGTATAAATATCAAGGCTGTCTTTTACAAAAGAAGGAATGTTATCCTGCGCTGAAATCATATTTGCCAGCAACAGGAGCAGCAAAGCGGGTATAAAGATTTTTCTATTCATAGCCGTAATAATTAATTATTGATAGCCTGGTACACCAATGCTTTAATTTTATCATGCAGGTCTCCATGAGGGTTAGGGAAAATATTTAGAAATATCTGCGCCACTATTTTTTCTTTAGGGTCCATCCAGTAATTGGAACTAAACATGCCGCCCCAGCTGAATGTGCCTGCAGATGCCGGCGTATAAGCACTGCTTTCTTCTGTTACAATTTCAAAACCCAGCCCGAATTTATCGCCGTGGTTGAGACTCAATGCGCCAATCTGGTTGCTGGTCATCATACGTACTGCGGTACGGCTGAGTAATTTTTTTCCATTGAGCTCACCACCGTTTAGCAGCATCTGCATAAACAGCGCATAATCATAAGCGGTAGAAGAAAGCCCGCCGCCTCCTGAAAAATAGGTGCCTGCTGTATTTGGATAATCCCTGTTAAAATCTCCGGTTATATTGATGTGGTCCGGCATTTTAATGGCATGGTCCGTAGAGTCTGCAGTATATAATGTGGCCAGCCGGTTGTATTTTTCTTTGGGTAAATAGAAATAAGTATCCTTCATGCCAAGCGGCTCAAAAATACGGGTACGGAAAAATTTGTCGAGCGGCATTCCTGCAATTACTTCAACCAGGTAGCCCAGTAAATCAGTATTCAGCCCATAGGTAAACTTTTCTCCGGGCTGGTGTACCAGCGGCAAGCCGCCGAGGATCTTCATTTTATCGCCCAGAACAGGATTGCCGCTCATGCCAATACCTGCTACAACGCCTGCCTTTGCATAAATGGCGTTCATGGTCTTGCTGCCAATCTGCGCATAGCCAATACCGGAAGTATGTGTTAACAGATCGCGTATCGTCACTTCTCTTTTTGCGGGTACGCTGGTATAACTGCTGTCGGCTTCATTGAATTTCTCTATTACCTGTTGTTTTTTAAACTCCGGGATATATTTACTTATAGCATCATCCAGTAAAAATTTCCCTTCTTCAAAAAGCATCATTACGGCCGTGCTGGTAATGGCTTTTGTTTGGGAGGCGATGCGGAAAATTTCATCCTTTTTCATAGGAGTTTTTTTCTCTGCATCATCATACCCGATGGCTTTATAATAAGCAAGTTTATTATTACGGTAAACAATAATCACAGCACCATTCAGCCAATTTTTGTTTATATATTCCTGTACAGTTTGGTCAATACGCGTTAACCGTTCTGCCGACATGCCGGCTGCTGCCGGTTGCGCCTCCTGCGAAAACAAAGCAGGCAAAAAACATATAGAAAATAGAAAGACCAATAACAATTTTTTCATTGTAGTGTATTAAGTTGGTGAAAGGGAGGGGAAGTTAGGAAAATTACAAATGGAAAATGTATTGGGCTGGAATGCCAGCATGAATGAGCCGCCGGATTTTATTGTTGGTGAAAACGCCAGCAACAGCGAAGAAAATGTTGAAGCCTCTTTTCCCCGCGCGATAAAATCTACTTTTCTCTTTGCTCACTTAGCCTAAAATCTTTTTCTCCGCTCATACTCCTGCCAGGCCAGTTTAATATATTCTGCAAATTCATAATCGGTGGCATTGCTGGTAAAGTCTAAAGAGGGCCTGTATTTTTTCATGAAATCATCCTGTTCGGCGCCGCTAAGCTGGGTAATCTTTTTTACCAGCGCTTTTGTAAACCGGTGGTCAATAAATTTATCCTGTTCTTCCTGGATGAGACGCTGCTGAAAATGCGCCATGCGCTTATTCCTGCGGAAATTAAACATATTGATAAATGCATCCAGGTCAAGCCCAACACCAAAGGCCCCGGAGCTGGGATTCGAAAGTGAGATACCGGGTTTGTGGAAGTCGAACGCTTTGGCATAATCAAGGCGGTTTTGTATAGAATCCCGCTTATAGCTCCTGGGCATTATTTTTACTTCTTTGAGTTCTGTAACGGGAACGTGCAGCGCAATATCAAATCCATTAAAAATATTAATGGCTGACACCGCAAATTTGGGGGTTGGTTTATTGAGATATGAAAACCAGATAGAGTCTGTTTCATTTACCAGTAAGGTATAAGAACCGGTGGAGTCTGTTGTGGTGCCAATGCCGGAAGTACTGAGCACACTTACTGCAGAAAGCGGTTGGGTACGGCTCATATCAAAAACTTTTCCTTTTATAATTACCTGTGCAGCGGAAGCTGTGCAGATTAATGATAAAATAACCAGCAGGAGAAAAATTTGTATATGTTCCTTTATAAACTTCAAATATTTTTTTTGGGTGTGATATTAAGATAACTTATTCAACAATAACGGATAACCAACCCTTTTAACTATGATTTTACAGTTTGCACTGTTCTTTCAATAACGGCCGGGTAGTTTGTATGCTCCAGCACGTGAATTTTTTGGGCCAGCGAAGCAGGGGTATCATTTTTATCAATTGTGCAGGTTGCCTGGAAAATGACGTTGCCATGATCATACCATTCATCTACATAATGAACGGTAATACCGCTTTCTTTTTCACCAGCGGCAATCACGGCTTCATGCACAAAACGGCCGTACATGCCTTTGCCGCCATATTTGGGTAGTAATGCGGGGTGTATATTGATGATTTTATTGGTAAAGCCTGCAATTAACTTAGACGGCAGTTTCCAGAGAAAACCAGCCAATACAATAAAATTAATACCCATGGCTTTCAGTTCATGGGTATACGCATTCCCGTTTAAAAATTTTTCTTTTTCTATCAGTAAAACAGGGATATTTTCCCTGGTAGCAATATCAATAACGCCAGCCCCGGGTTTATTGCAGACAATAAGGGCAATTTTTACGCGGGAATGGGATGCAAAATGTTGTATAATTTGTTGTGCATTGGTGCCGGCACCGGATGCAAAAACCGCAATTTGAATCATGCGCCAAAAGTAGTAAGTAATAAGTTTTAAGTGATAAGTTGTAAGTTCTTTGATGAACAAATTAGCAAATGCCCAGGCTGAGTTTGCTACCGTTCAACACTTACAACTTATGACTTACTTACTTATCACCTAATCAAGGTTACTAACACTTGTTAAGGGCTAATAAAACTACTGACAAATTTATGACACAGATCAAATGATGATTACAAAAATCGGCTGAAACCCTTGCCAGTAGCGGAAAAAAAAAATTTTCGGATGTTGACATTTTGTTAAAATCCTGACTTATTTTTGCAACCAGTAAGGCAAGTTTTTCCACATAATTACCTGATAACAAGAGCTTATGATTTATCATAGACCAATCGCAAAAAAAATATTCTTCAATACTTTCTTTTTACTTCTTTTAGTTTCAGGTTTTACTGTATCGGCCCAAACGGATATAGCTGCAGGAAAAACACTTTTTTCCAATAATTGTTCATCCTGTCATAATCCCATAAAAGATGGTACGGGTCCTGCTTTGCAGGGCGTTAGCGCACGCGTTCCGGACAAGGACAAATTGCATGCGTGGATTAAGAATAACCAGGCAGTGCTGGCCAGCGGCGATCCTTATTTTACCAAACTGTATCTTGATCGCAATAAAACAGCAATGAACCTGTTTACCAGTCTTTCAGATGCTGATATCGATAATATCCTGGCTTATGTGGAAACCTATAAAGCACCTGTTGCAAAAGGACCTGAAGATCCGAATAAACAAGAGGACAGCGATAACTCTTTATTATACGGCGTACTCACACTCATCCTTGCTGTAATCACGCTTATATTACTACAGGTAAATAGCAATCTTAAAAAATTAGCAGACGATAAAGATGGCGTACCTGCTTTTGAGCCGGTACCTTTTTACCGCAACAAAGCGTATATAGCCATGATTGCGGTTATCCTCTTTATTATTGGCGGTTATTATACCATACAAGCCGCTATTGGCCTGGGCAGAAACAAAGGCTATCAGCCGGAACAACCTATTTATTATTCTCATAAAGTGCATGCCGGCGTTAACCAGGTAAGTTGTTTGTACTGCCATGGAGGTGCCTATGAAGGCAAGCATGCAAATGTGCCTTCTGTAAATGTGTGTATGAATTGCCATATGGAAATTAAAGAGTATGGCGCAGCCAGCGAAAAACTCTATCGCGAGGATGGTACCGAAGTAAACGGCACCGCAGAAATCCAGAAAATCTATGCTGCTTCCGGATGGGATCCAAAACTAAAAAAATACACTGGTAAAGAAAAACCCATTGAATGGACTAAAATTCATAACCTTCCTGATCACGTATATTTCAATCACTCCCAGCATACCCGCGCAGGACAAGTACAATGCCAGACCTGCCATGGCCCGGTACAGGAAATGGGCGAAGTAAAACAATTTGCCGACCTCAGCATGGGCTGGTGCATTAACTGCCACCGCGAAAGCAAGGTTAATTTTTACAATGCAGAAACTGGCGAAGGCAACAAATTCTATAGCATCTACGAGAAATTTCATAACGATATAAAAAATAAAAAAGTAGACAGCGTAACGGTAGAAATGATTGGTGGAACAGAGTGCCAGAAATGTCACTATTAAGCCAGGCAAAGGCTATTTAATAGGACCTCTTTCACCTCACCCTTTATCCCTCTTCAAAGGAGAGGGTTAGGTAAAATGAAAGCGTTGCAAAAGAATTCATACTTAATCACAAATAATTTCGCATCACGCGGAATAAGGGACTAAAATTATGAGTAAAAAGTACTGGCAAAATTTCGGAGAGTTAAACAACTCAGAAGCTTTTCAGCAAAATGCAAAAGATGAGTTTCGTGAAGCATTGCCATTTGAAGGCGAGGGTATAGCCGATGCCAAAACGCCCCGCAGGGATTTTTTAAAATATGTAGGTTTTAGTACAGCCGCAGCAGCTATTGCCGCTGGTTGTGAAGTACCGCTTAAGAAAGTTATTCCATACGTAAATAAACCACAGGATCTTGTTCCGGGTGTATCTGATTACTATGCCACAACCTATGTTTCTGGCAGTGATGTAATACCTGTTGTAGCTAAAGTGAGGGACGGAAGGCCTATTAAGATTGAAGGAAATGAATTGTCATCCATCACCAATGGTGGTACGTCTGCGCGTGTGCAGGCTTCCGTACTTGATTTATATGATACCGCCCGTTTGCGTTATCCGCTGGCTGATGGCAAGGAAGTAAGTTCACTGGATGCTTTTGATAAAATGGTGGGTGCTGCTATCAGCGGTTCTGCTATTGCCCTGCTTACACCTACTATCACATCTCCTACTACCAAACAAATTATAGTTGAGTTTCTGGCAAAATATCCCGGCAGCCGCCATGTACAATACGATGGTATTTCTTACAGCGGCATATTAACTGCCAACGAAGCTTCTTACGGCAAACGCGCCATTCCATCTTACAATTTTGGAAAAGCAAAAGTGCTGGTAAGCCTGGGCGCCGATTTCCTGGGTACCTGGATTAACCCGGTAGAATACCAGAGGGCTTATAGTTCGCTCCGCAAGATCAGTGAGAAGAACCCTGAAATGAGCAAGCATTACCAGTTTGAAAGTATGCTAAGCATGACGGGTTCCAATGCCGACGAACGCTTTACCCATAAACCTTCTGATGCCGGTGCAGTAGCTGCAGGTTTGTTAAGTGCTTTAAACGGGCAAGGGGCAAGCGGGGCAAGTTTAAGCGCATCGGTAAAAAAAGGAATTGAAAAAGCAGCAAAAGATTTGGCAGCCAATAAAGGCGCTGCACTGGTTGTAAGTGGCAGCAATAATACAAGCATACAAACAATTGTAAATGCTATCAATGAAGCCATTGGTGCAAATGGTACCACCATTAACTGGTCTGCACCATTGCTTACCAAACAGGGTATTGATAGTGATATGGCCGCACTGGTAGCAGATATGGATGGTGGCAAAATAAGCAGCCTGCTTATTTATGATGCTAATCCGGCGTATGATTATTTTGATGCGGCAAAATTTATAGCCGCACTTAAAAAAGTAAAGACTTCTGTTTCATTCAATGATAGAATGGATGAAACAACGGAACTGGTTAAATATGTATTGCCTGCTAATCATTATTTGGAAAGCTGGGGTGACACCGAAGCAAAGCCCGGCTATTTCAGCATGCAGCAGCCTACCATTAACCCATTATTTAAAACACGCCAGTTGCAGGAAACATTGTTGAAATGGTCCGGCAGCACAGTGGCTTACCATGATTATTTTAAAAATTTCTGGGTAACCAGGCTGGGCGGTGAAGAAGGCTACGAAAAAGCGCTGATGAATGGTGTAGTAGAACCTGAAACGGCTGCGGCTGCGGGTAGTGCAACATTTAGCAATGCAAAAGTTGCTGAAGCTGTAGCTATCACAGGCGGCAAGAAAAATGTTGGTAAATACGAGCTGGTACTATACCAAAAACCAATTTTGGGTGATGGCCGCCAGGCTAACAATCCATGGTTACTGGAAGCACCGGATCCTCTTACAAGGGCTACCTGGGATAACTATGTAATCATGTCACCCGCACTGGGAAAAGAATTACTCGGTGTTGATATCAGCGACCGCAAACAGTCAGATACATTTGAAGTACATCCGGATAAACCAGTGCTTAAAATTACCGTGGGCAGCAATGCACCTGTTTTACTTCCCGCATTAATTATACCGGGTATTGAACCCAATACCATTGCTATAGCAGTTGGTTACGGAAGAAACCTGAAATCTGGCCGTGCTACAGTGGGCGCTGGTAAAAATGTTTACCAGCTGGCATCTGGCGGAGACATGAATGTTTTTGATGTTGCCATTGAAGTAACCGGTGAAAAATATAAAGTGGCCCAGGGCCAGACACACAGTTCTTACGAAGGCCGTGTGGAAGTGGTAAAAGAAATGAAGCTGGAAGATTTTAAAAAGAAGCCAACAAAAATACTGGAGGAAAGAAACCATGAATTAAAGGCTTTCGGCGGACTTGAGAATTATATCAAAGAAGGAACTCCTTATCCCGATTATGATAAGCCCGGCATTAAATGGGGCATGAGCATAGATTTAAACAGTTGTTTTGGTTGCGGCGCCTGCGTGGTGGCCTGCACAGCAGAAAACAATGTAGCGGTTGTGGGTAAGAGTGAGGTGTTGCGTTTTCATGATATGGCCTGGTTGCGTATTGACCGTTATTTCAGCGGCAACCCGGCAGATCCGGATACCATCCAGACTATTTTTCAACCCATGCTTTGCCAGCACTGCGACAATGCACCCTGCGAAAACGTTTGCCCGGTAGGTGCTACCAACCATAGCAGTGAGGGGTTGAACCAGATGGCTTATAACCGTTGTGTGGGTACCAGGTATTGCGCCAACAACTGTCCTTATAAAGTACGCCGTTTTAACTGGGCCGATTATACCGGGGCTGACAGTTTCCCTAACAACCAGGACCAGCAGATAGTAGGTCACCTGGGCGATGCGGTACATATGATGAATGACGATTTAACCCGGATGGTAATAAATCCCGATGTTACTGTAAGAAGCCGTGGCGTTATTGAAAAATGTTCTTTCTGCGTACAGCGTTTGCAGGAAGGCAAGCTGAAGGCCAAAAAAGAAAACCGCACGCTTACAGACAGTGATGTAAAAACAGCTTGCCAGCAGGCTTGCGCAGCAGATTCTATTGTATTTGGTAATGTAAATAATAAAGACAGCGGGATAAGCACCGTTCGCCGCGAAAACCAGCATCGTTTGTTTTACGCACTTGAGCAATTGCACGTTTTGCCCAATGTTAACTACCTGGCCAAAATACGCAATACTGATTTGCTGACAGGTGTAAAAGAAGAGACTGAAGAACATGATGCAGAAGGAACAGAAAATAAGGAAGAAAAAACACATGCTTAACGGCAGGGGTGAAAGAAGCAGATGATAAAGTTAAACAGGAAATAGACAGCAGCTCATTTTGAAACTTTTTAAAGGCTAACAGCTACGCAGCTGACAGCTAAAAGCTTACAATATGTCATTACTCAGATACGAATCCCAGGTACGCGAACCACTGGTAACAGGCTCAAAAACCTATCACCAGGTTACAGAAGATATTATCAGGCCAATAGAAATGAAGCCAACCCGCTTATGGTATATTGGTTTTTTTATATCTGTAGCTTTATTGTGTTTTGGTATCTGGTCCGTTACCATGGAAGTTACTTATGGAGTGGGTCAGTGGAACCTGGGTAAAACAATAGGATGGGGCTGGGATATTACCAATTTCGTTTGGTGGGTGGGTATCGGACACGCAGGTACGTTGATTTCTGCTATCTTATTATTGTTTCGCCAGGGATGGAGAACAGGCGTAAACCGTGCGGCTGAAGCAATGACCATTTTTGCGGTAATGTGTGCGGGTCAGTTTCCCATCTGGCACATGGGCCGCGTATGGATGGCTTTCTTTGTATTGCCTTATCCAAATACAAGAGGGCCTTTATGGGTAAACTTTAACTCACCACTTCTCTGGGATGTATTTGCGATATCAACCTATTTTACCGTTTCATTATTATTCTGGTATGCTGGTTTGCTCCCCGATTTGGCAAGTGTGCGCGACAGGGCCAAATTGAAATGGAGAAAATTCATGTATGGCCTGCTGAGCTTTGGATGGACAGGTTCCACCAAACACTGGCAGCGCCATGAGTCATTATCATTGGTACTGGCAGGGCTGGCAACGCCGCTTGTATTGTCTGTACATACCATTGTATCTTTCGACTTTGCCACTTCTATTGTTCCGGGCTGGCATACCACCATCTTCCCTCCTTACTTTGTGGCGGGTGCGGTATTTTCAGGATTTGCCATGGTGCAAACGCTTTTGCTTATCACAAGAAAAGTATTAAAGCTGGAAGATTATATTACGCTTGAGCATATTGAGGTAATGAATAAAGTAATTGTGCTCACAGGGTCTATTGTGGGGGTGGCTTATATAACAGAATTGTTTATCAGCTGGTACGGGCAGAATCCTTACGAAGCCGCTGCTTTCAGGAACCGCTGGGATTTATCTACACCTTATGCCTGGGCCTATTATATAATGATGGGTTGTAACGTACTATCACCGCAGTTTTTCTGGTTCAGGAAATTACGCCGCAACCTGTTATTTACATTTTTTATGAGCATACTGGTAAACGTAGGTATGTGGTTCGAACGTTTTGTAATTATTGTTACTTCTATCTACCGCGATTACCTGCCCAGCAGCTGGAGTACCTATTATGCACCCAGCATTTTTGAGGTAGGTTTTTACCTTGGAACCTTTGGATTGTTTTTTACCTGCTATTTCCTGTTTTCTAAATTCTTCCCGGTAATTGCGCTGGCCGAAATCAAACATATATTAAAAAAGAATGGCGAAAGCTTTAAAGACAATATGACCAGGATAGATGCACAGCCGGCCGATGAATTTGCACATGAGCATGCACATGATCATGGCACCTAGCAGATAATTGTAATTGGATACCCAGGCTAAGATTTTAAATTATTTCAAGGCTAAAGCTAATAGCTAAAAGTTTAACATAATATGAGTGTAAAAAAATTTATTGTAGGCTGTTTTGATGAAGAATCAGCGCTGTTCTCGGCAGTGAAGAATGTTCGTAAAAGCGGTTATAAAATTCATGATGTGTATACGCCTTTCCCTATACATGGCCTTGATAAGGTAATGGGCCTGCGTGACACCAGCCTGCACACCGTTGGTTTTATTTACGGGATTACCGGTACTTCAACAGCCTTAGGATTTATCAGCTGGATTTTTACGGAAAGCTGGCCTTTAAACATTGGCGGTAAACCGCATTTCGCCTTGCCTGCCTGGATACCCATTATGTTTGAACTGACCGTTCTGTTTTCTGCGGTGGGCATGGTACTTACTTTTTGTTATCTCTGCCAGCTGGCACCATTTGTAAAAAAACATCATTTTCACCTGAGGGCTACGGATGATTTATTTGTAATGGTGATAGAACCAACTGCTAAAACGAACGAAGCGGAGGTATTGGCTTCCCTTCAGAAAATGGGGGCAGTAGAAACAAATATACAGGAGGCAGAAAGCGGCTGGTGGCTGGGCAGGTACGACAAGGACACATTGCCTTTTGAAGTAAGGGAAGCAAACGTATAAGCAAAAATTTGAAACGATTTTTTATTTCAACACTGATGAAGAAAATATCTATCATAACAATTGTAACAGCGGTTATCATACTTTCACAAAGCTGCAGCGATGTGCAGCGTACACCCAGCCGGGTGTATATGCCAGATATGGCTTACAGCGTAGCAGTGGAGACCTACTCTGATTACAGCAAACTTGCAGATTCAGGTATTTTTTACAATGCCAGGCCCGTTAATGGTACGGTAAAAAGAGGCGAAGAAGCATATCATTATGAAATACTAGCCGATACTACGGGTACTTATAATACTTCTTCGAACCTGAAAAATCCATTACCACCAATGGATAAATTGCAATTGGCAGAAGCAGAAAGATTGTACTTAGTAAATTGCGGAATTTGCCATGGCAAAGGGTTAAAAGGAGATGGCCCGCTCCACACAAGAAGTGATGGTACAGAAGGCCCCTATTCTGCGGCACCGGCTAATTTTGTTGATCCTGCCGCGGGAGGTGGTAAATATTATGCTATGTCAGAAGGAACCATGTTTCATTCTGTAACTTATGGCAAAAACATGATGGGCAGTTATGCTTCTCAGGTTACACCAAAGCAACGCTGGATGATTGTTAGTTATATAAAATCTAAACAGGCAAAACCAGCAACAGCGGCGGCGCCGGCTGGAAAAGATTCAGCAGCGGCAAAGAAAGTAATGCCGGCAAAATAAGATTGGTATATTAAGATTGAACGATTATAAATTTATTGCGCATGTCGTCATTTAAAGAACAGTTTGAGATTCCTGCAAAGTACAAAACCTGGTCAATGGCATTGATGGGTATAGGTGTTGTATCTGTAGTGGTTGGCTTTTTTATGTATGGCAGGGGAGATGAAGAACACCAGGCAAGGTTTTGGGGCACCATGCTGCAGAACAGCACGTATTTTCTTTTAACCTGTAATGCCGCTATGTTCTTTATTTGTGCTACCACCCTGGGCATGGGTGCTTTTCAAATGGCTTTTCGCCGCGTAACAGAAGCCATTTCTGTAGCAGTTATTCCATTGGGGGTTATTGCATTGATTGTTTTGTTGTCACTGGTTTTTGGACATCATCACAATGTTTATACATGGCTTACACCAAAAGGTGATAAAATACTGGAAGGCAAAAGTGTTTTCCTGAATGCCGGTTTTTTTGTAATATGGACCATACTCACCATTGGTTTATGGATAGCGCTCGGTTATAAAATGAGGAGCCTTTCACGTGAACTGGATGACAATCCGTTGCCTGATGTGGAAAGCGGGAAAAAATACATTTTTAAGAATACCGTTTGGGCTGCTTTGTTCCTGGTATGGTTTGCATTAACTGTCGCCTCCACCATTCCCTGGTTATGGCTGATGAGTATTGACGCACACTGGTATTCTACCATGTACAGCTGGTATACTTTTGCCAGTACGTTTGTGGCCGGTATGTCATTGATTGCCATATTTGTTATTTACCTTAAAAACCTGGGTTATTTACCACTGGTGAATGAAGAACATTTACATGATATTGGTAAATTCATGTTTGCCTTCTCTATCTTTTGGACCTATTTATGGTTTAGCCAGTACATGTTGATATGGTACAGCAACCAGCCCGAAGAAACCATTTATTTTGTTGACAGGGTTGGTACCCACCTGCGGTCAAATGGTTTTAAAGGGCTTTTCTTTTTGAACCTGATTATCAACTTCCTTGCTCCTGTTTTAATATTAATGAGCCGGGGTTCTAAAAGAAATTATACTACTATGACGTTTATGGCAGTGCTGATTATATTTGGTCATTGGCTCGATTTTTATCAAATGGTATTTCCGGCTTTAACAAAAGATGCAAACGGACAAACACATGCTTCACTCAATCTTTTTGATTTTGGTGTAGCTGCAGGTTTTGTAGGACTGATTATGTTTGCTACGGCAAGGGCCTTAGCCAAAGCGCCACTGACAGCAAAAAATCATCCGTTCTTTAAAGAAAGTATTATTCATCATACATAAAATTAATTTCGTTACCGGGGCCTCATATCCCCTCCTCCGGAGGGAATTAAAAGAGAAGGCTTAAACAAAAAGAGCAACAGGGGTAATTATTTTAAAACTTTGTATAAATTATTTAGCGGTTATGTCTCTAACAACCATTTTTATATTGACGATTTTGTTGCTGGGTTTTCTTATTACTTTCCAGATAGCAAAGGCCAGTGAGTATGTGGGTATTTTGAAAGGAGAAAAGAAAACACTTGAACAAAATAACCGCATCAACGCATTTTTAATGATCCTTTTCCTGGTAGGTGGTCTTATAGGTGTTTACTGGTGCAATGAACTTTTTAGAGGAAAAATACTGGGAGAAGCGGCTTCAGATCACGGTCAGAAGATTGATAAAATGCTGTACCTGACTATCTATATAACCGGGGCTGTATTTGTGCTCACACAAATTTTATTGTTCTGGTTTGCTTTCAAGTACCAGTATTCAGAAAAAAGAAAAGTATACTACCTGCCGCATAACAATACGCTTGAGTTAATCTGGACCGTGGTGCCTGCTATCTTCTTAACTGTTCTGGTGGGTTATGGTTTGTTCTACTGGTTTAAAATTACCGGGGACCCTCCAAAAGATGCGATGGTGGTAGAAATAACGGGTAAGCAATTTAACTGGATAATGCGCTACCCCGGCAACGACAATGTATTTGGCAGGAAGTATTATAAAAACATCAGCGACCCGGCAGATAATTCACTTGGGTTGATATGGCAAGATGTACCGGCTTTAAATCTGAAAGCCGATAAAGCAGCACAGGATGATATTGTAACAGATAAAATGGTATTGGTAGCAGGTAAGCCCGTTAAGTTAATCATTGGCTCAAGAGACGTAATACATGATGTGGGCCTGGTACATTTCAGAATGAAAATGGATGCGGTGCCGGGTACGCCCACAACTATGTGGTTTACCCCGCTCTATACCACCAAAGAAATGAAGGTAAAAACAAACAATCCTGATTTTGTATATGAAATTTCCTGCGATCAGATGTGTGGTAAAGGCCATTACTCCATGAAGGGACAAATAGAAGTGGTAACCCAGGCAGAGTTTGATGTGTGGATGATTTCTCAAAAACCAAAATACCAGACCGCAGTGCTGGATAAACTGAAATCAGATAAGGCTACAGCAGATACTACCGCAAAAGCAGCAGTAGTAACCAATGTGGCTCCCAATACAATGGCAGTTAGAAAGTAAGGCAAATATTTCACTCTCTTTGAGAGAAGCAGGTGAGGTTTATAAAAATTACGAGCGATTAGTTATCCTATAAATGAACTTTTGATATGAGTAACGAAGCTATAATACACGGAGCAGATGTACATACTTCACACGATGCACACCACGATGAGCATCATGTACACCATCACAAAGAAACCTTTATTACCAAATACGTATTCAGCCAGGATCACAAAATGATTGCCAGGCAGTTTTTAATTACTGGTATCATCTGGGCTTTCCTGGGCGGTTTAATGTCTGTATTGTTCCGCTTGCAATTGGGTTATCCTGATCAATCTTTTCCCTGGTTGGAAGATATTCTTGGCCATTGGGCAAAGGGTGGTAAAATTCAACCTGAATTTTATTATGCACTGGTAACCATGCATGGTACGGTACTGGTGTTTTTTGTATTAACTGCAGGATTGAGCGGTACATTCGCTAATTTTCTTATACCGCTTCAGATTGGTGCAAGAGATATGGCTTCTCCGTTTTTGAACATGCTGTCTTACTGGTTCTTCTGGCTGGCCAGTGTTATCATGCTATCCTCTTTATTTGTACAAACAGGCCCGGCCAGTGGCGGATGGACTTCTTACCCGCCATTAAGTGCACTCGGCGGCGCTTCTGAAGGTTCAAAAACAGGGGTAGATTTATGGCTTATCAGTATGGCCATGTTCGTGGTATCATCACTGTTAGGAGGTTTAAATTATATTTCTACCATTCTTAACATGCGTACCAAGGGTATGAGCATGACAAGAATTCCGCTTACTATATGGGCGCTGTTCTTCACCGCGGTACTGGGCGTATTATCATTCCCTGTATTGTTAAGTGGGTTTATACTTTTATTATTTGATCGTCACGGAGGCACCAGCTTCTATCTTTCTGATATTTATCTTGCTTCGGGTGAGGCGTTGCCCAATGAGGGTGGAAGCGCTATTCTTTACCAGCATTTATTCTGGTTCCTTGGTCACCCTGAGGTATACATCATTATTTTACCAGCCATGGGTATGGTGTCGGAAGTAATGAGTGTAAATGCACGTAAACCAATATTTGGTTATATGGCAATGGTGGGTTCATTGTTTGCTATTGCAATTTTGGCATTCCTGGTATGGGCGCACCACATGTTTGTAACAGGATTGAATCCCTTCCTTGGTTCTGTATTCGTATTGCTTACACTGTTAATTGCGGTACCAAGTGCTATTAAAGTATTTAACTGGTTAACCACATTGTGGAGAGGTAATATACGTTTTACTCCCGGCATGTTATTCTCAATCGGTTTTGTAAGCTTGTTTATTTCTGGCGGTCTTACGGGTATATGGCTGGGTAACTCAGCACTGGATATTCACCTGCACGATACGTATTTTGTAATTGCGCATTTTCATATAGTAATGGGTGTAGCAGGATTCTTTGGCATGTTTGCAGGTATCTATCACTGGTACCCTAAAATGTATGGCCGCTATCTCAACAATACCATGTCTTATATTCATTTTTGGGTAACCATGGTGGGCGCTTATCTTATCTTCTGGCCCATGCACTATGAAGGATTAGCCGGCTTGCCCCGCCGCTATCTTGATTACAGTAACTGGGTAAGCTTTAACCAGTTTGGTGGTTTAAACAGGTTTATTTCTATAGTGGCAATGATTGTATTTGCTGTGCAGCTGCTGTTTATATTTAATTTCTTCTATTCTATCTTTAAAGGAAGAAGGGTTACATCACAAAATCCATGGGGTGCCAATACGCTGGAGTGGACAACACCTATCCGTCCCGGCCATGGTAACTGGCCCGGAGAAATTCCGGAAGTACACCGCTGGCCATATGATTATGGCAAAGATGGCAGAGAATTTATTCCGCAAACAGAACCGGTGGGCATTAATGAAAGCAATCATTGATTTTATTAGTTGATCGCCTTTAAAGGGAAGAAAATAAAAAAGTAAATAAACAATTCCGCCCTGATGTTTGATAATCGGGGCATTTTGTTAACACATAAAAAGTTAGTTGTATCCCGGATACGTGGTTAAGGGAAACATAAGAGCTGATTGATAAGTGAGTGGTAAAAAGCCCCTGGGTTTATTGAATGCAAAAAGATAGTACAGATAACTCAAGTTCTTTTACATTGGCCAGCAAGCTGCGGGATTATATGATGCTTGTAAAATTCAGTCTCACATTTATGGTAGTATTTTCTGCCGTAATCAGTTACTTGCTGGCACCAAAAATTGTTGGGTTTAATGCCAAGATGATCATGCTCTTATTTGCCGGCGGGTTTTTGGTAACCGGCAGCGCCAATGCCATTAACCAGGTGGTAGAAAGAGATACGGACGCATTAATGAAGCGTACTGCTAAAAGGCCATTGGCCAGCGGCAGGATGAGTGCAGCAGAAGGATGGGCATTTGCAGTTATAAGCGGGATACTGGGTGTTTTTATTTTATGGTATTTTTTTAATCTTTTATCTGCCGGGCTGGCTGCATTCAGTTTGTTTCTCTATGCGTTTATTTATACGCCATTAAAGAAAGTAAACTCAATTTCTGTGCTGGTGGGTGCGGTACCAGGTGCATTGCCCTGTTTAATTGGGTGGGCAGCAGGTAATGATGCGTTGAGTGCAGGGGGTTGGGCATTGTTTGCGATACAGTTCTTCTGGCAGTTCCCGCATTTCTGGGCAATTGCCTGGATTGCACACAAAGATTATTCCGGAGCAGGTTTTAAAATGCTGCCCAGTATAGAAGGACCAACAAAGTACTCAGCAATACAATCAATTATTTATTCATTGCTGCTGATACCTGTTGGCGTATTACCCTATGTTTTTGACATGAGCGGATGGGTAAGTTTTATAATTGTTTTTATTGCCAATTTATACATGGTATGGCAGTGTGTAAGATTATACAGGGAGATGGAAATAAAAGCAGCAAGAAGAGTAATGTTCAGCAGTTACATTTATTTACCGGTAGTGCTGCTGGCTTTACTTGCCGATAAGTTGTAAAGAGGTAAGAAAATAGTACAGATTATGAATGCAGTTATGACCAGTGCAGATCAGCAAAGAAAAAAGATTCATCCCTATAAATTTACTTTATGGGTAGGCATCGGCAGCATCATTATGATGTTTGCAGGCTTTACCAGCGCTTATATTGTAAAACGTGAGCAGCCGGGATGGATTGGTTTTAGTATGCCGGTTATATTCTGGTATTCAACAGCAGTAATGTTGCTGAGCAGTATAATGATGCAATTGTCTTTATCCGCGTTTAAAAACCGCGATATGGGTAAATACAGGAATTTAATTGCTGTAACTACAGGTCTTGGTATTCTTTTTATAGTGTTACAGGTAATTGGTTACTGGCAGTTAAACAGGATGGGTGTTAAAGTAGAAGGTTCAGGTGGCGGTGTTTTTTTTATTATTATTTTTGGATTGCATGCCCTGCATGTATTGGGGGGTGTAATAACATTGCTGGTGTTGTTTTTCAGGTCGCTGAGCAGCAGGGTACGTAATTACAATACGGTGCCGGTGGAAGTAGCCGCCACTTACTGGCATTTTGTGGATTTGCTTTGGGTGTACCTTTTTATTTTCTTTATGTTGATCCAATAATAGAAAAGGTTTAACTGAATGATATTTTAAATTTGCGAACTTATTAAACAAGTCTCATGTCACAAACAATTACGGCAGACAGAAAATGGTGGAGCGGTGGGAAAAGCCCTTTTAATGTAGAGTATGGCAAATTAATGATGTGGTATTTTTTAATGAGTGATGCTTTTACTTTTGGTGCCTTTCTTATTTCTTACGGTACCATACGCTTCTCCAGTAACAGCTGGCCCGACCCCAACGAAGTGTTCCGCACTTTTCCCGGTGTTCAGGGAGAAATGCCTGTTCCGCTGGCGTTTGTAAGTTTAATGACTTTTATCCTTATTATGAGTTCTGTAACCATGGTATTAGCGGTAGGCGCAGGGCATGTTAATAACAAAAAGAAAGTGCTTACTTATATGGCATGGACTATCTTAGGTGGTATAGCTTTTTTAAGTTGCCAGGCCTGGGAATGGACACATTTACATAGTGAAGGTGCATGGTGGGGAAGAAACCCTTTTATGAATATTGACGGATCTCAGTCGAGTACTAACTTTACCAATTTCTTTTTTACCATAACAGGTTTCCATGGCTTTCACGTTTTTTCGGGGGTTGTCATTAATATTATTATGTTTATTATGACATGGCTGGGTGTGTTTGAAAGAAGGGGTCATTATTTAATGATTGAAAAAGCCGGCTTATACTGGCACTTTGTAGACCTGGTTTGGGTATTTGTATTTACTTGTTTTTACCTGTTTTAAAAAAAATAAAGCCTGTTAATACGCGTTAGCGAATATTGGGATTTATTAGCGGTCATCAGCGGTTTAAAAAATAATTATGGAAAATACACACGGAACAGCAGAATTGCACCAGGATGATGCACATACATTTGATACAAAAGCAATCTGGAAAACATTTCGTATCCTTCTGTACATCACGGTGGTTGAGTTGATATTGGCGATTGGGTACTATAAATTTGGAGAAGGTTCTTCAAATGCTCATTTAATAAAGCATCTCTTAAACGGCGTGTTTATTATACTTACGCTGGCAAAAGCTTTCTTTATCATTGCCGAATTTATGCACCTTGGTCACGAGTTGCGAAATCTTATTATGACCATTGCCATACCGGCATTGCTGTTTCTCTGGTTTATAGGTGCGTTTTTATGGGATGGCAACTCTTATAAAAACCTGCGTAATGATTACGACCGTAATCACCTGGAACAAAGCAAAAAAAAGGTTGAGACCAAAGAAGGGCATGAGGCAAAGAAACCCGGATCAATTGAATAAGCAGCGTTGGTGGTTTAAAATATATTTTTCATTTCATCAACCATTGCCCCCGGCAATGGTTTTTTATTAAAATACTAAGAAAGGTGACTAAGAAAGCATTGCTGGCATTGTGTATCGCTGTTATCGTTCCTTTAATCAGTTATTTGCTTGTAAAACATTTTGGAGATGAGGCCGTAGTAATGCCGCGCCGGTTTTATGAAGATTCTATTATTACAAAAGTGAAGGATGGCAAAGAAACCACCGATACGGTATGGCATCAGGTAAAAAATATATCACTGACCAACCAATTGGGCAATACAGTCACCCTGGATCAATTAAATGGTAAAGTGCTGGTAATTGATTTCTTTTTTACACACTGCGGTTCCATTTGCCCTGCGCTTACTCATAATATGAAGAAATTGCAGGATGCAATAAAACGGCAGGATAATATGAAATATGCCGATACTAATTTTGTGCAGTTACTTTCTTTTTCTGTTGATCCGGAAAGGGATTCTGTACCTGTGCTGAAAAAATATGCAGATAAATACAGTGTAAATCATGATGTGTGGTGGATGCTGACCGGTCCCAAAAAAACCATTTATGATTTTGCTTTTGAAGAATTGAAAGTAGATAAATACAATGACGATCCCATTGATTCGTCGTTTGTGCATACCAGCCGTTTTACCCTATTGGATAAAAACCGTGTTGTAAGAGGATATTACAACGGGCTTGACGATACATCACTCTCTAAACTGAGCAGTGATATTGTATTACTGATGCTGGAAACAGATAAAAAGAAAAAGTCTCTTTTGTTTACTGAAGTGGCGGCTATTTGGCCAATATTTATCATTGCTATAATAGCGGTAAGCATCTTCATGTTTATAAACAGGAAGCCAAATTTTTAAAATGGAATTTAATTTATTAGACCCTGTATTTCAAAAAAACGATAAAAAAGCAAAAAAACTGATATGGGTTTTTAGTTTTGTGATCTTTTCAGCTATTGCTGCCATGGGCGCGGTTCACCTTAAGGTTGATTTAGGTTTTGATGTACACATCTTTGCAAAAATTAATGCTGTTATCAATACAATTGTATCTGTGTTACTGGCTGCTGCACTGGTGGCCATAAAATTACGCAGGCTGCTATTGCATAAAAGACTGATGCTGGCGGCTATGTTTTTGTCTGTACTCTTTCTTATTTCTTATGTATGCCACCATTTATTTGCCGGGGATACTAAATACGGGGGCGAAGGAGGATGGCGGTATTTATATTTTTTCATATTAAGCACGCATATTTTTTTGGCCGCTATTATTATGCCTTTTGTTTTATTTACGGCCTACCGGGCATTGATAGCCGAATTTCCACTGCATAAAAAACTGGCCCGCATAACATGGCCTATCTGGTTTTATGTTTCTGTAACCGGTGTGCTGGTGTATTTATTTATCAGTCCCTACTACCTTTAAATTGTATGCAGCAAAAAGCCGCTTATTTAAAATCACTGAGAATCGTACACCTTGCACTGCTTGCCGTCCAATGTTTAATGCTTGCAACAGTGCTGTACCTGGTAATGCAGAAAACAATGCCTGCAGCGGAACCGGCACTGGATAAAACTTTGCAGGTGGCGGCATTGCTGGTTTCATTTGGCGCTGTGTTTGGAGCAACTGGTATTTTTAAAAAAAGACTTGCTTCCATTCCTGTTGGTGCAAACAGCCAGGCAGAAAAAGCAAATCAATACCGGATGGCGAATATTATACAATGGGCTTTGCTGGAAGCGGCGTCATTATTTTCCAGTATCTGTTTTTTGCTAACCGGTAATTATGCATTTGCTGCACTTGCAATTGCGCTCATCGTATATTTTGCCATGCTTGGTCCCTCGAAGCTGAAGGCTATGCTGCAAATGCAATTGAGTGAGCAGGAAGCAGATGCTTTACAGTAGTTGTGCTGCAGGATCCCAGAATATTTTTTCGAAATCAATTACTGTATCATTTTTTACTTTGATGCCTTCTTTTTTAAGCAGGTCCTCCATTTTTACCGGGCCTGTAAAATGATGTTTGCCGCTTAGCATACCATTGCGGTTGACCACACGGTGTGCAGGTACTTTTGGTTTGGCACTGCCGGCGCCATTCATTGCCCACCCAACCATACGTGCAGATAGCCTTGTACCAAGAGCGTTGGCAATCGCGCCGTAGGAAGTCACCCTTCCTTTGGGTATTTGCCTGGCTATTTCATACACCAGTTCAAAAAACGATGCTTCCTTTTTGCCCGAAGGGTTTACTGAAGTAAGCTTTTCTTTTTTTGTAGATGATTTTTTTTTCGGCATCACTGAATGTGTTTATAAAAAAAAGCTAAGGCGCAGGTTGGAATAAAGGTATATAAACAAATTTTACGTTTCATGAATAGGGTACCATGTGTTTGGATTGTTATTGCGATTATATCACAGCTTTTCTTTTTTCCTCCTCCACCTCAGTCTTTCGCTTTCTTTTCCAGCAATATAGTACGTTTTGGTTCAGGTACATTTTCATAATTAAACGGACAATGGCTGCAACCATTACCGCAGCAAAAGCCCTTATCAAGATGGTATTTTTCTGTGAACACCATATGGCCGTCTTCGTTATAATAAAAATCAATCCCTTCTTTCAATGGTGAGTTCATCAGTTTTCAATTGTTCCTGTAATTGTTTATCTATATCTGGAAGCGGTGCGACGGGTAAACTGAATTTTAGATAATGAATGCGGTTGCTTTGCGCAATATCCAATCCTTCATAGTGTGTTTTAATCTGCAACTCCGCAGAAATAGCTGCTTGCGCATATACATTATCATAATCTTCTGATATTTCAAGCTTATACAAACCAATAACAAGTTTGGTAAAATGGTATAAATCCGGCGAATCTGTTTTTAAATGTATAAAACCATTGCAGCTCAGTATTTGTTGGTACAGCCTCAAAAATTTTGGATGGGTCAGCCTTTTCTTTGCCTTCGAAATCCGTAGTTGCGGATCAGGGAAAGTGATCCATATTTCAGCTACCTCGCCTTTTGAAAAATAATTACCTATTTTATCAATTTGTGTGCGCATAAATGCTGCGTTTGTCAATCCTGCTGCCAGGCAATGTTTGGCACCAATATAAAGCCGGTTGCCTTTCAGGTCGACGCCTATAAAATTGCGTTCCGGGTACATGCTGGCAAGGCCTGTGGTATATTCCCCTTTTCCGCAGGCCAGTTCCAGCGTAACGGGGTTATTATTTTTAAAAAAAATATGCCATTGGCCCGGCATATTCTCAGGGTATTGCAGTACGTTGGAAAAGCTTTTAATGGCTTCAAAACGAATGAGTTTTTTATGTCCCATAATTCACGCAAATGTAAAACTGATTGGTGGTAGCCGGTAATTATTGTTATAGTAACTTTATGAATTATTTTATAAATAGAAAAAAATCATGGAGCATATTGTTAAAATACTGGAAATAAAAGAAGCTGCCAGCCAGGTAAAAAGTTTCCGGCTAGAAAAACCGGCAGGATATGTTTTTGTACCCGGCCAGGCAACCGATGTTTCTGTTAATGCACCGGCTTTAAAAAATGAACTCCGCCCGTTTACTTTTACCAGCTTAGCCAGTGATCCTTTCCTTGAATTTACTATCAAACGTTATTCCGATCATCATGGTGTAACAGACGCCATACATAATTTAAAAACCGGTGATGAACTCATTCTCCGCGATGTTTGGGGCGCTATTGAATACAAAGGTCCGGGTTATTTTATAGCTGGCGGTGCAGGGATAACTCCTTTTCTTGCCATACTGCGCTGGTTGCACAAAGAAAATAAACTGGCAGGTAACACATTGCTTTTTTCAAATAAAACAACTGCAGATATTATTTATGAAAAAGAATTGCTGTCTATTTTAGGAAAGCAGGCATTGCTGATTCTTACAAGGGAAGAAAAAGAAGGATACCTGAAAGGACCAATTAATAAAGATTTTTTACAGCAATATGTGACGGATTTTAAATCGCATTTCTATATCTGTGGCCCGGATGCAATGGTAGCTTCCATCGCTGATATACTCGCTCAATCAGGTGCAACAAGTGATTCGGTAATATTTGAAAAATAAACTGGCAGACTAATCGTATTATACTGGTATAAGCCAGCCTTCTTTTATTTCTGCTTTGAGTTTTTCGACAACATCGTGTAAACCTTCGTACCAGTCAGTGTGCGGACTATAGGCATTACACCCTCCGGCATATTGAATGCATTGTGTATGTTCCCAAACTTTGCCACAACCAGGGCAGCGGGCACCGGTTGAAAATGTATCCCAGACAGTACCACAGGTGCATTGCCAGTAAGGCTTGCCATCAGGCTCCCATTTGCATTTAGGACAGCAAATGTGAATTTCATCTAAAGACATAAATATTTATGCAGGTTATTTCCTGCATCCACGAAGATAAAAATTTAATTTTCTGAACTCACCCAATTTTTTGCTTCTTCCAGTTCTGCCAATGTAAATCCCCTGCTTTCTCCCGGCATAATAGGGCTGATAATATCAGTAACTTTTTCTACTCCTTTCTGATCACTTACTATAGCCATCTTTTTCCATTTTGATAAATGTTTGAGCCCGATTAATGCGTCATTCATCCAGGCACCGGCCGTAAAATTGCCTACATCAGTATTTAAGACAAGAAGAAAATGAATATGACCATGTTGTTTAAGAATACTTTCAATTTCCGGAATAACAATATTGGTATAGTCTTCTTTGGTTATTTTCCCGGTTGCTTTAAATCCTGCTACATGATCAGGAATTCCATTTAATACTTCAATCATAAAAAGTATTTTTATTTTGTGATAAATAATTTGAGAAAAAAAGTGCTACGCCTGCCCGGAGGTTACATTGTTGTTTTCCATTTCCTGTTCTTTTCTTGCTATCAATTCTCCAATCACCTGCAACTGTTCAGTATTTATCCAGTCGGGCCCTTCGGATTTGCTTTCTACTGCCCAGACAGATGCGGTACTGTAGCTGATATTTGCATTAAACGTGGCAACAGTTTTTGTATCATCCGGCCGTTTGTCCATAACCAACCACCTGCCGTCTCCGTAAGTGAGACGGTATTTCTCAATTTGCTCTATGCCCATTGGCTCAATACTGATGGGTTCATTGTGATATTCGATGCTGAATTTTTCCATAACCTGGATCTAAATTTTTAAGAATTAAAATAGCGGTAAAATTTATAATAATAAAATTTACAATGATTGTGCCGGTGTTTTTTTATTAATGCCGGTGCCTGTATATGGAATTTGTTGATGGGTTAAGGGCATTGTGTAGAAAGAAATCCCGACTTTATCTTATAACACTTAGAAAGAGGTATATTTTTTGGGCCATATAATGAAATAATGCAGGCAAAAATTATATTATTACCTATTCTTTCAAAAAACACTAATAGAAAGCTTTTGATGTTTGCTTTTGTATATCAATAGGCGTACTTTACCTGTAAACAATAGTATGCTCAAAGATTTGAAAACAGTAATTGAAAAGATAACATTAAAAAAGATCTTTAATAAATATCCTGAAGCTATCTTGTATCAATCGATGATAACATTCAGTCATAACGGAGCCAAAGCATCAATGAACCTTGATTTGCTTCCTCCTGAACTTACTAAGAAAATAGAGGAAATGTTTGAATAGAGATTTACCGCAAGAGGTGTTTTATATCACCAGTTATTCTCCTGGTCTTTGTTTGTTCTCTCAATTTTACCAGGTGGATTTATTTT
>JBDSOC010000094.1:0-16533 GCA_039915085.1 Chitinophagaceae bacterium | reverse complement strand
TTTTTTATTTGCGTGTGTTAGATTTTACACTTTTTCTTGCCTTCCGCAGATGCCCTTGGTTCCATCATGTATTCTGGATCAGCAAAAATGGGCGTGTTTTTTTTGAAACAGATGGTTGACTGTGATGGATCTGCACAATGCTCAGGTCAAATAAGCAGCTGCGCATTCAACCACGGAGATTCTTTATGGCCAAAAGGCAATCCTGAAAATTTTCAGCAATAAGTGTGATCCTCCTTCTTTTTGATCCTGCAAATTAAATGGTAATGGCTTAACCCCTATAAGTCACTACTCACCGAAGCGATCCTGTAGCCCGTCGAAACAGTTCTTTGAACTGCAGATGGGTATATACTTTAGCCCCTGCAACCCTTCAGGATCTTGCTACAAATCAAACACCATTTGCCTGTAAGCGGCTAACACATCATAGTGCAGACGTTTGCACAGAGTAGATAGAAATTATTGAAGAGACGGTTTAACACCCGTGGAAACTCCCGGAGCCATTCAGGTGGTGAAGGGGGTTTTTTATCATACCAACTGCAAATGAAGCTGCTGGTAAAAATTACCCCCCCTTATTAGGTAATAAAGTGTATGGATGCGGGTTGTTTGGTAGTTCCGGCAAAGGATTTCCTCCAACCAATCACCCATCCCTGTGATCCAATCAACCAGTTTCGAAAAATCTGCCCTATTGGCTATATTTAAGTAAGGTCATCACCACTATACCAGCCAGCAAACGGAAGTGTTTTACTATCTGCTTTTTTTATGACACGTTGTGTTGCGTCCTGATGGTGATTTTCTTGCTAACCCAAAATCAACTTTGTATGGTAACCCGTCAAGTCCTGCTACCTGTTTTTATGATGCTGTTTTATTTTGCTGATCTAACCGCCCAGTCAGCTCCTTCAGACAGCATCCGCAACCTGCAATTGTTTCAAGCCATCCGATCCGGTGAAGCAGCTCCACTCCAGGCAATCTTACAGGCTGGTGCCCATCCAAATGGCACCCTTAATGGTTATTCGCCCCTGATGGCTGCTGCCCTCAATGGCACCCGTGATGCCATGAAAATTTTAATCGAACACGGTGCAGACGTTAATTATTTCAACCAGGACAGCATTTCTGCAATTTGGCTTGCGGTACCCGACTACGACAAAACAGACCTGCTTATTAACAGTGGGGCCAATGTACAGCAGCTTTCCCGCGAGCACAATAACGTGCTGGTAAAACTGGCAGCTGTTCCGGGAAGCGCTGCCCTCATGCGCAGGCTGATAGACAAAGGATGCAATGTGCGCGGCAGCGGCGTGGCCAACGATATCATGTACAATGCCGCGCTCTCCGGTGACACGGCCATTGTGGGGTTATTAATACGCAAAGGCGTCAGCGTCAATGATACGTCTATACTGGGCGATTATCCGGTCAATGCTGCGACAAATTACCGCTGTTTTCAAACGCTAAAAATGCTGGTGGACAATGGTGCCGATGTAAATGTGAGTCCAAAACACGGCATTCTTCCTTTGTTTGCCGGAATAACCCCACTGATGTGGGCTGCCCTGAGCAATGATAAACCCAGCTTTTATTATTTGCTGGAGCATGGGGCCGATGCAAAAGCAACATCGCCGCGCGGGTACAGTACGCTGATGTTCCTGGCCATGTCAGAAGCGGATGATCCGGACATGACATTGGCATTGATCAAAAAAGGGGTTTCACCAGCAGTAAAAGCTTTTGATGAAACAGATGCCCTTCACTATGCGATGTTGAAAGGCAATACCAAATCGGTAGAAATACTTACAAAATATGTTTCTAAAAAATAAATAACCAAGAACCATGAACCGCTCCATTTTATCTGTCATACTAATTATCAGCTGTACTTGCATGTTATTCTCCAGCCTTGTAAGCTGGAAGGCTGGACCAACTGACCCTGAAACCAATACCATGGCCATTCAGGTGTCCATTACGAAAGCATTTTCACTTTTACAAACAAGTGGTGCTGTCATGATTGGCAAATCCAGGTGCGCTTCCTGTCACCACAGTACCATGACCGCTATGGTAGCGGCTGCATTGACTAAAAAAGGCATTGAGTTCCTGGACACTACCGCGCAAATGCGTGAAATGGCGATGGTCGGCACACTGGATTTTGTTTGTAATCCCAACCTCAATAACCAGTTTGTTTCGGCTAAGTTTCTATCTCCTTATGTATTACTGGGCCTGCATGCACAAAATCATCCCGCAGATTTCAGCACTGACATTGCAGTGGATTACCTGATTAGCCAGGCATTGCCTGACGGAAGTTTTAAAGCAGAATTTGCGAGGGTACCCCTTGAAAGTGGTGATATTCATTTAACAGCTTTGTCCATTCGCGCTATCGATCTCTATGCTTCAGCCGCCAAAAAAACAAAAGTACAGCAACTGTTGAGGCAGTCCAGGCAATGGCTGGAAAATCAACATCCATCGATGCAGCAGGAACTGGCTTTCCAGCTGATGGGCATGGAGTGGTGCGGAAGCAATACCGCATCAAAAGAAGCAGTGGGCCAAAAACTGGTGGCCATGCAAAATAAAGACGGCGGCTGGTCGCAATTGCCAACTATGAACAGTGATGCCTACGCAACAGGCCAGGCATTGTACGCGCTGGCGGAATCCGGAACGACAACTATTGCAGGGGAAGTATATCAAAAAGGGGTTGACTACCTGGTAAGGACACAGGATAAATCCGGCGCCTGGTTGCTGGTCACACGATCCAATCCCATACAACCATTTGTGAATACGGAGTTTCCTCCCTATGATGACAACCAGTTTATTTCTGCCGCCGGTACCAACTGGGCAGTATTGGCATTGGCAGCAGCTTTGCCGGATAAAAAATAGCATCCGGTCATTGCGGACGTTGAAATCAATACAGAACAGTGGGTAATGTGGGCACTTGCTATTTTTGTATTTGTTACGCCGGTTTGTTGGACGAATACCCATAAAATAAGCCAGCGATGAAAATCCGGGTAACACCATTAGCTACCAGGACAAGAGATGCAAATTGTCTGAAGGCAATGACTTCAATGGCGGTGATCGTCACATGAAAACAACAAAGGACCGGCAAACAATTTTCAGCGCAAATACGTAGCAAAGGATGCGTGCCCGATAAAATAAAACGGCGATGGATAATTCAGCACAAAGGCAAAAATGCCATTTGCGTAAATTATACTTTTCAACAGTTGATGATGCTGCTGCCCTTCACAAATACAAATAATAATCTTTTAGCAGGCTGATAAAAGCATGTGTATAGACATCCGGTTTCTGCCTGATGACAAGTTCTTCCTTTTTTACTGTACCACGATTTTTTCTTTGCAGGATTAATGCCGTACGAAAATGCGGATGCTCCAGGCTTTGCCTGATCGATAATTTATCCGTCACAAATAATTCATAGCTGGCAGCCAGTTGCTCAAACCACTCAGTCCGCTGGTAAGGCAGCAGTACGGCAAACATTCCTTTGGAAGATAAATTTCTTTCAGCTACTTCCAATAAATCCTGCAGCGTTAATCCCTCATCGTGTTTGGCAAAATTGTAGCGGTTGTTGGCTGATTTCAGATCACCTTCAAAAAAAGGAGGATTGCTGATGATGAGATCATACTGGTGCAGTACAGAAAATAATTTTATATCATTATGAAACAATTGCAGGCGGTTGTACCAGCTGCTGGTAGCAATGTTTTCGGTTGCCTGCTCATAAGAGCCTGCATCTATTTCAACACCGTGTATTGTTCCCTGGAACTGTTGTGCCAGCATCAGCATCAGTAAACCGCTGCCCGCACCAATATCAAGGCAGCCGGACATATGGTGCTCAACACCTGCTATTTTTTTTGCTGCCCATGCACCAAAAATGCAACTGTCAGTACTCACTTTCAGGGCGCACCTGTCCTGGTAAACAGTAAATTTTTTAAACTGAAAATAATTGTTGGGCATCAGGGATTACTTTTTTAAATCCTCTGCAAAAAGTAATTTATTGCCAAAGGGATTTGTCATTTCCATGGTAAGTGCATTCCAGGGTGCTTTTTCCAAACCCGGTTTCATATACCTGTATTCTTTTTCTTTTAAAAGGCTATGGCAGGCCGTTAGTCCACCTGCAAATTTAATGTATACTTTACCACCGGGGCAGCAATCGCCATGGTGTTCTGTAAGGTGCAAAAGTATATTGTCTTTTGACACCTGCATGTACGCGGGAAAATTTTCTTCAAACCGGTGTTCCCGGTCAATAGTAAATCCCAGCCAGTCAACATAAAATTCCCTGGCCTTGCTGATATCAAAAATCCGCAACAGTGGTATTACAGCGTGTTGTTTGTTTTCCATGGTGTATATTTTTTACCACTCAGATTTAGCACTGGCACCAACAGACAGGTCAGTTGTTTGTCCTGCCAGTAATTTATAGTAACCTGTTATGGCAATCATAGCGGCATTGTCTGTGCAATATTCAAAATCCGGTATAAATACCTGCCAGCCCTGCTGAACGCCTGTTTCTTTTAATGCTTTGCGCAGCCCGCTGTTGACTGATACACCGCCCGCCATGCAGATATTTTTAATGCCCGTCTGCAACGCCGCTTTTTTTAATTTAGAAATCAGTATGCTTACAATGCGTTCCTGTACAGATGCACAAAGGTCTGCCAGGTTTTCTTCAATAAAATCAGGGTTCTTCTTTGTTTCGGCCTGTAAAAAATAGAGGATGGATGTTTTTACACCACTGAAACTGAAATCCAGTCCGGGTATCTGCGGTTCTGCAAATTTAAAACGTTTAGGATTTCCTGTTTGCGCATATTTATCAACCAGCGGACCACCCGGATAAGGCAGGCCCAGCAACTTGGCTGATTTATCAAAAGCTTCGCCAGCGGCGTCATCAATGGTTTCACCAATTATTTTTAATTCCAGGGGCGATTCGCACACCACAATTTGCGTATGTCCGCCACTCACGGTAAGACATAAAAAAGGAAAGGCAGGTTTGTTACCAGGAATGAGGTTGGCCAGTACATGCGCCTGCATGTGATGTACTGCAATCAATGGAATATTCAATGCCAGGGACAATGATTTTGCAAACTGGGAGCCTACCAGTAAAGCACCAATCAGTCCCGGTGCCTGGGTAAACGCCACTGCTGAAAGTTCGGTTAACAAAACGCCGGCTTCTTTTAAAGCAGCATCAACAACCGGCACAATGTTTTGCATATGGGCGCGGCTGGCCAGTTCTGGCACTACACCGCCATATTGTTCATGCACAGACTGGCTGGCAATAAAATTTGAAAGTATGTGCCCGTCCCTGTATATGGCAGCCGCTGTTTCGTCGCACGAAGATTCAATTGCCAGGATGGTAGTAGATTGATTGATATGCTTATTGGTTGATTAATTGATTGAGGATTTGCAAAGATAACAAGTTGCCACTTTTAAAGTTTCAACTGATCAACTGATCAAACAATTAACTTACTTGCTCCTGATGGCCACAACAGGGTCCATTCTGGCAGCTATAAATGCGGGAATAATACCTGCCAGTACCCCGGTTATCACGCAAATAGAGATGGCAAGCGTAAGTATGTTTAATGATATGGTAACGGGAAAACCAATAGCAGGTGATATTAATTTGGTAAGAATATAAACCAGTAACAATCCAATGGCTCCGCCTAATATGCACAAAAAAGCAGACTCTAAAAGAAATTCCGTCATAATGCTGGAGCGTTTGGCGCCTATGGCTTTTTTTAATCCTATCTGGCCGGTGCGCTCCCTCACCGTTACAAACATAATATTGGCAACTCCAAACATGCCCACAATTAATGATAGGCTGGCAATAAACCATCCACCCATATTAACCCCGGAAAAAATCCCCGCCATAAATTCACCAAAAGCCTCAATATCATTCATAGAAAAATCATCTGCCTGGGTTGGCCTGATCTTCCTGATTGACCGCATAGCTCCCTGTACATCATCCCTGAGCATTTTCATAGGCACATTTTCTTTACCCTGCAAAACAATCACTGGTTGGGAAGTTTTTTCATTTATCAAACCCCTCATAAAACCATAATCAAGCAAAAGCGCCTCATCATAATCGTATCCACCCATCATAGACTGGCCTTTTTTCTTGAGCAAACCAATAACTACGGCTTTTCTTCCGTAGAGCATGATGTCCTGTCCAACGGCTTTTTCAGGTTTAACGAATAATTTTTCGGCAATATTATAACCTATAATTGCGGTGTTGGTAGAATTCTCAAAATCGCTCTGTTGAAAAAAACGGCCCTGTTCTATATCCAGTTTTTGTATGTGGGAGAAATCTTCTGTAATACCGTAAATATTTACATTCGTCACTGCTTCATCATCCCATTCTATTTTGGTGGAGCTGCTGATATTAAATGCAACATTCTGTGAAAGTCCGCTGCGTTGTTTCAGCATTTTTACTTCTTCATATTTGGGTACGGGACGGTTAAGCAATTTCCACCAGGGTATTTGCCCGGTATAATCCCATTTGTCTATATAAATTGTATTGGAGCCAAGTGATTTAATATCGTTTTGCACATTGCGTTGCAGGCTGTCTACAGTGGCCAGTACACCTATAATACAAAAAATGCCCACGGTAATGCCAAACAAGGACAAGAACGTACGCAATTTATTGGAGCGGAACTCGGAGAGTGCCATTTTAAAACTGTTCCATACTATCTCCAGGTATTTAAACATACCCAAATATAAAGTATAGCTTTAATTTTCCGCTTACTAATTCTTTTAAAGGTTTTTTTGGGGGGAGAGCGGTGAAAGATTGTTGTAAGTGTTGAGTTTTATGTGTTGTGTAAAGATTGTTGCAAATGTTGAGTGTTATGTGTTGTGTGCACCAGCCCGGAAAACGCTATTACAGAAACCTGTTTGTGCGTGTACAAGCACCCAACACTTAGCACTTAACACCCAACACATCAGTTACTTGCTCCTGATAGCCACTACGGGGTTCATTTTTGCAGCTGTTATCGCCGGAATAATGCCCGCAAGTACACCTGTAACTATGCAAATTGAAATAGCCAAAGCAAAAATACTGAGCGAAATGCCCACTGAGAAACCAATGGCCGCAGAAACGAGTTTGGTTAAAATGAATACCAGCACCAAGCCAATTACGCCACCGAGTATACATAAAAAAGCCGATTCCAGCAGGAACTCCGTTAAAATAACACTGCGTTTGGCCCCAATAGCTTTTTTGAGCCCAATCTGGCCGGTACGTTCCTTTACAGTAACAAACATGATATTTGCTACCCCAAACATGCCCACTATCAGCGAAAGACCGGCAATAAACCATCCGCCGAGGTTAACACCAGCAATAATTGGTTCCAGGGTTTTTGTGAAAGAATCTACGTCTGTCAGCGAGAAATTATTTTCCTCCCCGGGACTTAACCTTCTTACCGAGCGCATAACACCCTGGAGTTCTTCCTTCAGTTCAGCAAGCGGTATGTTTTTGCCTCCTGCCTGCACCATAATGGAAGGGCTGGTATTTTTTAGTGGAATGATCTGGCTTAGCAACTGGAAAGGCATTATGATAGAGTTGTCATAATCCCAGGCCTCAAAAATACTGGAGCCTTTTTTTGGCAGCAGGCCAACGATAACTGCAGATTTACCTTTTGTCAACTTTATAGTTTTCCCTACCGCATTTTCTGCATTGTTAAAAAGTGTTTCTGCTACGATGTAACCAATTAAAATAATATTGGCACCTTCTTCATACTCATGCCTTTCTATATTTCTGCCGGATACAGCAACAATTGATTGCAATGATTCAAAGTCTTCAGAAACACCGTAATAATTTACATTGGATACCAGGTAATTTGAATATTCCACCGAACCCGATAAACTGCTGAAAAAACAAATGGTAGAAGTGTAAATTAATTTTTTCTGTACCAGCTGCATTTCTTCTACCGTTACTTCGGGCCGCTTAATGTATTTCCACCATGGGTAATCGGGTCCGCCCCCATTTTCCCATTTGCCAATAAACACCGTTTCTTTTGCTATAGAATTGAGGTTGTCCTTAACGGCAGTTTCCATACTGTTGATGATAGCCAGCACACTGATAATGCAGAATATGCCAACCGTTATTCCGAAAAGCGATAAAAAAGTACGCAATTTATTGGCCCGGAATTCCTGTAAAGCCATTTTAAAACTGCTGACTATTATTTCAAGCGATCTGCGCATTGTCTGCCAAATATAAGTTTTCACATGGGTTTTTTTTAGCCAGCTTATTCATAATAATAAAACCAGTAAGCAATAAAAAAGAGGGATTTTAATTTTTAGGGGAAAACCCTTATCATTTTTTAGCCTTCCGGTGGTAGTATAGAGATCAATCGTTTCTATACGTTTTTAACATCAAAAGTTTAAACAGTAATAGTTGTAATCCTTAAAAAAACATTTTTTGCACAAGCTGGCTTTTTATAAAAAAATGGTTTAAATTACAAATAGCCCTATGCAGTAATCCGCCCTCCCAAACCGTGGTAGTAACACATTTATCTCACCTCAAAAATTTACTCCGATGGTTACAACAGACATTTCACAGCTTACAGCAGAGTGCAACACCTGGCGCGAGCAAATGCGTAAATACCGGGAAGACATCACCAGTCTTAAAAATCAGCTCCGGCAAATTGCACTTAAGGTTACCAGGTATGATCAGTTACAGGATGTTGAGCATTATGAAAACCAGTTTCATATTCAGCTTATCAACATTCATGATCTTAAACACTCCATAAAAGCGCATGATTACAAAACAATGGTTGCAAGAGGAGAAAACAACGGCCAGGTAAACTACACCACACTTGCAGAACATCAGCATTTGTTTACTGAGTACCGTGGGTTGCAGTCCCTGCTGGATGAACTGAAAGATCGTTTCCATCAATTTATAAGTAAACTTAATTAGTTTGCCGGTCCTGTAAAATTATTGGCAGGAATTGCAGTGCCGGGATATTTGCCTGGCACAGTAATTCCTGTTTTGCATTTCTTCTGTTAGTATACACAGGCCGCTGCAGGTAGTATTGCTGCATTTATTTGCAGGTGATTGCTTCATTCTTCATTTTTAAATTGTTTGCCATGGCAGATTTTGACACCTCACACGTAAAAAATATTGTCTTGCTGGGCCATGCCGGCTCAGGTAAGACAAGTTTAGCGGAATGCATGCTTTTTGAAGCAGGCCTTATTACCCGCAAAGGCTCAGTAAATGAACGTAACACGGTAAGTGATTACCATGAACTGGAAAAAGAACGTGGTAACTCTGTATTTTCTTCACTGCTGCACAGTAAGTGGAGAGGGTATAAAATAAATATACTGGACACACCGGGTTATGATGATTTTGCAGGAGAAGTGATTTCTTCTTTACGGGTAGCCGATACCGGTATAATGCTGGTAAACGGTGTAAGCGGGGTAGAAGTGGGTACAGATATTATATGGGAATATACAGAGCGTTTCAAAACACCCATGATTTTTTGTATAAATAAGCTGGATGATGACAATGCTGATTATGAAAAAACATTGGGTGAAATAAAAAATCATTTTGGTAATAAAGTGGTGGTAGTACAGTACCCGCGGCGAACCGGCGCCGGCTTTCATGAAATTATTGATGTACTGCGCATGACCATGTATAAATTTAAAGATACCGGTGGCAAGCCGGAGAAATTACCTCTGCCGGAAGACGAGGAAGAAAAAGCGGGTGTACTGCACAAAGAACTGATAGAAGCAATAGCTGGTAATGATGAGGGCCTCATGGAAAAATATTTTGACAAAGGAGAACTGGATGAGGATGAAATGAAAGAAGGCATGAAAAAGGCGATGATCCAGCATGATTTATTTCCGCTGTTTTGTTTATCTGCTGAACGAAATATGGGCAGTGGCCGGCTGATGGGATTTATTGACAATGTTTGTCCGGCTGCCAATGAAATGCCGGCACAGCTTACAAAAAAAGGGGATGCACTGACCTGCGACGCAAAAGGTCCTGCGTGTATTTTTGTGTTTAAAACAATTGCCGAAAGTCATGTAGGTGAAATGAGTTTGTTTAAAGTATTTTCCGGTACCGTAAAAAGCGGAATGGAACTGGTAAACGAAACAACAGGAGTTTCAGAAAAAATAAACCAGCTGTTTGTAGTAGAGGGACATGGAAGAACAAATGTTAATGAGCTGGTAGCCGGTGATATTGGTGCAACCATTAAATTAAAAAACACGCATGTAAATAATACTTTGCACGAAAGGGGAAAAAATATTGAGCTGCAGCCTATTCAATTTCCTGCTTTTAATATGACGGTAGCCATAGAAAGTATAAAAAAAGGAGAGGAAGAAAAATTATCTGCAGCCCTGCACATGCTGCGTGAAGAAGATGCAACCGTACAGGTAGAAGTATCGCCCGAATTAAAACAAATATTGCTGCATTGCCAGGGCGAATTACACCTGGCCGTCATTAAATGGAAAATCGAACACATTCATAACCTTGAGGTACAATTCAGTAAACCACGGATACCTTACCGCGAAACCATCCGGAGTATGGCAGAATCCAGCTACCGGCATAAAAAACAAAGCGGTGGCAACGGGCAGTTTGGTGAAGTATTTATGCGCATTGAACCATGGTATGAAGGAATGCCTGATCCAAAAGGATTAACGGTACGTGGCAGGGACGAATACAGCCTTGACTGGGGTGGCAAACTGGTTTTTTATAATTGTATTGTAGGCGGTGCTATTGATACCAGGTTTCTCCCTTCTGTATTAAAAGGCGTTATGGAAAAAATGCACGAGGGCCCGCTAACGGGCTCGTATGTACGGGATGTACGGGTATGCATCTATGATGGCAAGATGCACCCGGTGGACAGTAATGATATTTCATTTAAAATAGCCGGTTTGCAGGCCTTCCGGCAGGCTTTTCAACAGGCTGCACCACAGTTACTTGAACCCATAAACCGACTGGAAATATTGTGCCCTGATGATTTAACAGGCAGTGTAATGGGAGATTTGCAAAGCCGTCGTGCTATAGTGGAAGGCATGGACAGGGAAGGTCATTTTACACGGATTATTGCAAAAACACCTTTGGCAGAAATGCATGATTACTCATCGTCTTTAAGATCACTTACCCAGGGAAGGGCAAAATTTGCCATGCAGTTTTCAGAATATGCCCCGGTACCCTTTGAAATTCAAAGGAAACTACAGCAGGAATATGGTAACACAGTGAGGGAAGAAGCGTAGATGTACAATTAATAACTGGTTATAGGCTTGAAAAGCAACTAACATACAGTGGTTAGTTACTTTTTTATTTTAGAATTGCCAGTAGCAATTTTCAATTTTATTTTTCTTTCTATGAAAGTTTATTATTGCGTGGCAGCTCATTAATTATAGTAATCAGAAGAATCCTGCTATTTTTTTGCTTGCAATCAATTTAAATAGTAAAGAAACTGCGTAAATACCCGCATTTGTGGATAAAAAATACGATATCCATTAAATGTTTGTAATTCAAGGTTAAAATTGGAATTTTTTGGCTGATATTTTGTAAGTAATCGCTAAACCATCCAGAAAATTTAATTAGTCCAAGGTAAATGTTTAATGCCCAGCTATGAAAACCCTTATCAATCGTATTTCTTATCCTGTTTTTTTTCTGTTAACAGCGCTTTCTTTGTTCACAGCTTTTCCTTCTAACTCATATTCCCAGGGGAAAAAAATATTTGTTGGCACAGGCAGCGGATTTATAGATTATCCCAATGCACAGGCTACGCTTAATTTAAAAGATGATGATACGATTGTTATCAACCCTGGTAAATATAAGCTGATGAATTTCAAGAACATCACAGCCAGTCCGGGTCACAAAATTTATATCACTAACAGCGGCCAGGTAGAATTCAATGATCCATCCCCCTCTACTTTTTCAAATTTAACCAATGTAGAAATCAGGGGTGATGGTACACCCGGTGTGGATTTTGGTTTTTACCTGCACGATCTGGTAAGAGGTATATCCATAGACGGCACTTTATCAGGGGTGTATTTCAGCTATTTTAAGATGGTAAACATCAATGACTACTGTATTTATATTACCAATCCTTCGCAAGTTTACAATGGCACCAATGCCAGCTTGTTTTATGATTTAAAATTTCTGCATTTCAGCGTCTACAATATAGCTACCACTTTTCTGCAGTTAGGGTCATTTACACGTATTGTAGATGATGGACTGAGTAATATGACGCGCAAACTGGAAGTTGCTTATTGCACTATTGATTATACAAATGAATTTGATGTAATACACATGAATAAGGTGATGAATGCCAATGTACATCATAACCGTTTATCTCACCTCGGTAAAAATGATTACCGGCATACCGGAATATTCTATTTATACGGTACCGGCGATGTACACCATAATTATATTTCTGACTACTGGGGCAGTGGCCTGCGTGCGCATGGTTTTAGCCTTGATACAGTAGGGGCTGTGAATGTTTATGACAATATAATGGTTAATTCCAGGAAATATTCTGGTGTGGAAGCGCAGTCCTTTGTGGAAGATGTTAATTATTCTCCTTATACACGGCATGTTAATTTTAAAGTGTACAATAATACTTTTGGTAACCTGAGTGCGTACGACTGGAACTGTTCTATGGTAGATACATATGATGCTGCCGGTGGTACTATAGAAATAAAAAATAATCTTGGCTTTAATATTCAAAGGGATCTGCCTTATGATCCAGCATGGAACTTTGTATACCAGCAATTAAATATTACTATCCCGGATACAGCAAGTAACCGGTACGCCAGGAATTATACCGATCTGGGGTTGCAGGATGATATCAGCTGCATGCTCAATATCAATTCACCCGCTATTGATAAAGGTGTAACCATCGGAATGGTTAAAGATGATATTGATGGCATAGCAAGACCGCAAAGTGCTGCTTATGATATTGGTGCACGTGAGTACCTGACAGGTATTGTTTACCCTGTCTCCAACGCGGGCACAGATGCCAGTACTGTTTTACCAAAAGACTCAATAACCCTTAATGGTTCGGCGTCTTACAATCCCGGCGGAGGTGTATTAACCTATAAATGGTCGCAGGTAGCCGGTCCGTCAGCTGCGGTATTTGCATCAGATACGGCTGCTATGCCGCTGCTGAAAAAATTAGTTCCGGGTACTTACCAGGTAAAACTAACGGTAACCAACACATTGGGTCGTTCAAACGATGATATTGTTTTAATTGTAGTCAGCCCGGTCCCGGTATTTCCTCCTGTTGCAAAGGCGGGGGGCACCACTACCATCACCTTACCGGTAAACAGTGCAGGCCTTAATGGAGCTGCATCCAGTAACAGCGGCGGCGGAGCATTAAAATATGCATGGGTAAAAATTTCTGGCCCATCTTCTTTTACAATTTCCAGTGATACTACAGCTACTCCCTTAATAAGCAGTCTTACAGAAGGCACTTATCAAATCAGGCTTACTGTCACAAATATTAACGGGCTTTCTGCCAGCGATGTGGCAACAGTTATTGTTAAACCAGCACCTGTACCGGTTGCGAATGCCGGGGCCGACGTCAATCTTGTTTTACCGGCCAATTTCACGACACTTAATGGAAGTGCATCTGCCACACCGGGTGGTGGCGCGTTAAAATATGTGTGGACAAAAGTATCTGGTCCTGCTTCTTTCACCATTTCGGGAGATTCTACGGTAAGCCCTTTAATAAGCAGTTTAATAGAAGGTGTTTACCAGGTGAAACTAACGGTGACCAACACTGCAGGCAGTACAAACAGCGATTTTGTAAATATTAATGTGTCACCTGTTCCGGTAACAGTAGCAAATGCGGGCGCTGATATTAACCTTGTTTTACCTGCTAATACTGCTACACTCAACGGAACAGCATCTTACAGTACCGGGCCCGGCATATTAACGTATGAATGGTCATTGGTATCAGGTCCATCTTCTTTTACTATTGGAGGTGCCTCAACTGCTTCACCGGCAATCAGTGATTTAACGGAAGGTGTTTACCAGGTTAAATTAAAAGTTACCAATATCCAGGGTTCCTCATCAGAGGATATGGTTGTTATAACAGTCAGCACAATGCCTGTTTATCCGCCTGTCAGCAACGCCGGTCCGGACGTAGGCATTACATTGCCTGCAAACAGTGTTACACTCAATGGTAACCTGTCTTATAATCCAGGCGGTGGCGCACTAACTTATTCATGGTCTTTAATTTCCGGCCCCTCTTCATTTAGCATCACGGGCACAACGGGTGCAACACCGGTTATCAGTAATCTTATTGAAGGTGCTTACCAGCTAAAACTGGTGGTTACCAATGCGCAGGGTGCTTCCGGCGAAGATCAGGTAACCATTGCTGTTAGCCCCGCTCCGGCCTTGCCACCGGTGGCCAATGCCGGTGCTGATATAAACATTACTTTGCCTGCAAACAGTACAGCGCTGGACGGCACAAAGTCTTCCAATGCAGCAGGCGGTACATTATCTTATGCATGGTCACTGATTTCCGGTCCGGCCTCTTTTGCCATTAGTGGACCAACTACAGCAACGCCTGTTATATCTGATTTAACGGAGGGTAGCTATCACCTGAAATTAATAGTCACCAATGCAAAGGGACTTACTGCAGAAGATGTTGTATCGGTTACAGTCAGTGCTCCTCCTGTTCCGGTAGCGGCAGCAGGCGGTTCTGTTACTCTTGTATTACCTGCAAACAGTGTAACCCTGGATGGCAATTCGTCTTACCAGCCCGGCGGCGGAGCATTAAATTATGCATGGGCAAAAATATCGGGGCCCGCAGCTTTTGCAATTACAGGCAATACCACCGCAACACCAACTATCAGTAACTTATCAATGGGTATATACCAGGTACAGCTAACAGTTACCAATGCAGGTGGACTTACTGCCTCCGGTGTAGTAACGATTGCTGTTAATCTTCCATTATTGTCAGTGCCAAGGACAGGTAATGATACAACCATTAATTTCCCCGGCGGATATGCAATACTAGATGGAAGTAATTCTTATGGCACAGGGGGAGCGGATATTGTAAGTTATCATTGGCAACAGCTTTCCGGTCCTACAACATCGCTGATTGGTAACGCTGAAATAAGTAAGACTAATGCTACCAATCTTGAGCCCGGTGTTTATACATTTCAATTGACGATTATTGACAATTACGGTCAAAGGGAAACATCAGCATTTAAAGTAACAGTGGTTAGTACTACCCGCAATAATAAAAATGTAACGCTGTACCCTAACCCCTGTACCGACAGAATAAACGTACACATCGTTGCGGATAGTTCGGGCTCGTCAATGGTGCGTATCACCAGCCTTTCAGGAGTGATAATGATTAAACAGTCCTTTGAGAAAAACCAGTTGGTTGTTGATGTTCCGGTTATTGTTAGCCGTTTATCCGCAGGAATGTATATAGTAGAAGTAATAATTGGTAAACAAGTACAATTGCTGGATAAATTTATAAAGCGCTAGGCAATAGCTTATAATAATTTGATTAATTAATTGCATAATAAAAACTCTGGCAGTATTTGCCGGAGTTTTTTATTTTAGCGCATTGATAAAAAAAATAAAATAGAACATCATGTTACAGAACGATGCATTTATAGCAGAATTAAAATATGAGGCAGCCAATACCCGTAAAATGCTGGAAAGGATCCCTGAAGATAAGTTTGCGTGGAAACCGCATGATAAATCAATGACTATTGGAAGGCTGGCTTCACATATAGCAGAAATACCTGTATGGGTCAACCGCACTTTAGAAGCGGATACATTTGATTTTGCTACAGCGCCCCTGGTACGCAATACCTATGAAAATACTGCAGCACTGCTGAAAGTATTTGAAGAAAAGCAGGCAGCTGCCATTACTGCACTTCAAAATGCATCAGATGAGATGCTAAATGCAATGTTCGCGGTATACAGGGGTGAGCAGGTTATTTTCGAAATGCCGCGTAAGGTTATGATACGCAATTTTGGATACAATCATCTTATACATCACAGGGGCCAGTTGTCTGTTTGCCTTCGCCTGCTGAACGTGCCGGTTCCGGGTATGTATGGACCAAGTGCAGATGAAAGATGAGCCCTGTGGCCCTGAAAAGTGTTGCTGATCTCAATGGCATGGGTTAGTTAAAAAATAGTTTATGTTTAGATCAAGGATTAAAAATTGGCGTGAATAAATATGAAATAAGGTTAATCCAAAAAAACAGGATGCAATTTTGCATCCTGTTTTTTATTATAGTAAAATAGAAAAATCTGGCGTTGTCCCGTACTTTCTTTCCAGGTTTGGGGTCACTGGTTTACATCTTTTCCTTCCTGTAATAATTTAATCATGCGCTCAAGGCTTGGTTTATTAACAGCATCTGACTGGGGCAGCGCTTTTTGTGCAAGTTCAAGCGCTTTTTTATAATTACCAATAGCGGAGTATGCCCTTACCATTCCTACATTAGTAGTAAACACCCCGGGGTTTTTATCATAATTCATTTTGAAAATATCAAAGGCCTCTTTTGGTTTTTTCTGCGCCAGTAAAGAACGGCCGTACAGGTGTACTTCCTGCACCGTAGCAAGTGGCAATGCTTTTTTCATAA
>JBDSOC010000274.1:0-24582 GCA_039915085.1 Chitinophagaceae bacterium | reverse complement strand
ATTAATACCTGTAATGTTCTGGTTTAAAAGGACCAGCTTTAGGAATACCCAGGTACTCCGATTGTTCGGTAGTAAGTTCATCAAGTACCACTCCAATCTTGGAAAGGTGCAGACGCGCTACTTTTTCATCCAGGTGTTTTGGTAACACATAAACTTTGTTCTCGTAACTTTTATAATTGGTCCACAATTCTATTTGTGCAAGTGTCTGGTTGGTAAATGAGTTGCTCATTACAAAACTTGGGTGACCAGTAGCACAACCAAGGTTTACCAAACGGCCTTCAGCAAGAATGATTACCTCTTTACCTTCAATGTTGTAAATATCAACCTGTGGCTTAATGGTATCTTTTGTGTGACCATAGTTTTTATTCAGCCATGCCATATCAATTTCAATATCAAAGTGGCCGATATTACAAACAATTGCCTTGTCTTTCATCAGGCGAAAATGTTTTTCTGTGATCAAATCGCGGCAACCACTTGCAGTAACAATAATGTCTGCTTCTTTAACAGCATCCACCATTTTCTTTACTTCAAAACCATCCATAGCAGCCTGCAATGCGCAGATAGGATCAATTTCAGTAACGATTACACGGCAACCTGCACCTTTCAATGAAGCGGCAGAGCCTTTACCCACATCTCCATAACTACCCACAACAGCTACTTTACCAGCCATCATTACATCTGTAGCGCGGCGGATAGCATCTACCAGTGATTCTTTACAACCGTATTTGTTGTCAAATTTAGATTTGGTAACAGAGTCGTTAACGTTAAAGGCAGGAATTGGTAAAGTTCCTTTTTCCATTCTTTCATATAAACGGTGTACACCTGTAGTTGTTTCTTCGCTTAAACCTTTAATATGCTGAATAAACTCAGGATATTTATCAAATACCATATTGGTCAGGTCACCACCATCATCCAGGATCATATTCAGGGGACGATCTGCGCCGCCAAAAAACAATGTCTGTTCAATACACCAATCAGCTTCTTCCTGGCTCTGACCCTTCCAGGCAAATACACCGATACCGGCAGCGGCTATAGCGGCAGCGGCCTGGTCCTGTGTAGAAAATATATTGCAGGAACTCCAGCGCACTTCAGCACCAAGGGCTGTTAAAGTTTCAATTAATACAGCAGTTTGAATAGTCATGTGCAAACAACCAGCAATGCGGGCACCTTTTAAAGGTTGCGCTGCACCATATTCTTCTCTTAATGCCATCAGACCAGGCATTTCTGCTTCGGCAAGACGGATTTCTTTACGACCCCATGCTGCAAGGCTCATATCTTTTACCTTGTAAGGAAGTTGTAAATCGACTGACTGTAATTTTGTAGACATTTTTTTATTTTTTAGGTAACTGATGATTTAATTAACCGGCCCACAAAGGTAGAATTGAAGAACAAAATATCAGTCAATATAATTAAATTTAGAACAAAAACGTATTTTTGACTGTTTTAAAAGAACAAATGAATAGTATCTCATGGAAAAAATACCCGAAAAAGAAAAATACCCTTTACCATCCGGGCAGCTTGATGAAAAGGACCGCCTTATTCTTAAACTCCTGCAGCATAATGCAAAAATTACGGTAAGGGAAATTGCCGCACAGGTACACCTTAGCACCACCCCGGTTCATGAACGCATCAAGCGCATGGAAGATGCCGGTATTATACTTCAGTATGCTACGCTGGTAAACCATGCCAAGGTAAGAAAGGGTTTAATGGTAATTTGTTATATATCATTGAAAGAACACAACAAAAAATCAGGCACTAAATTTATTAAGACCATTAATGAACTGACAGAAGTAATAGAATGTTACAATATATCAGGTGAATTTGATTTTATGCTGAAAGTGGTTACGGAAAGCATGGACGCCTATTATGATTTTCATGTTAATAAACTGGGGCAACTTGAAAACATTGGTCATATGCAAAGCACTTTTGTAATGGGCGTTGTTAAACAAACGCATCTTGTTGTATAGAGATTTCCCACCGCTTATAATATTTATCTTTATAAAATTAAATCGCTGCATTATGTATACATATGATACTTTATCTGAAGCGGTAAACGGGCTTAAACAACGGGGATTCAATATTGATTTTAATATTGAAGCTGACAGGCTGGTTTGTAATAGAACACCGGTAGCGCTTGCCCCCGATGAGTTTGAAATAACAGAAACACACCGCTTTGAAGGCAATACTGATCCCGCTGATGAAGCAGTGGTATATGCCATTGAAAGCAGGCATGGACATAAAGGAGTACTGGTAAACGGCTACGGACCGGCGTCGAATGCACTTGATGACGAGCTGGTGAAAAAATTACATGTAAAACATGGTTGATGCTGTTGTTAAGCCAGGGTTTCCGCATACCCGCTCAAAACTTTTAATTAATTTACCAGGGGTTAACGCCTGAAAGTATAGATAAACCCGGGTTCCACAACACCTGATGGCGAATAACCAATGTTGAATGAAATCTGTCCTTTGTTTTCCCGCATGTTTGTTAAACCTCCCTGCTGTCGCTTTAACCGGGCGTACCTATGGTAATTGTTTACCACTTGTGTACCGCAGGCAAATCCTAATAAACCACCGGCAACCACATCAGTTACCCAATGACGGTTTTCGGTAATGCGGCTGAACCCAATTAATGTAGCAATTCCATAAGAAATAACCGGGACCATTGGAATGTCTCTGTATTCTTTTGCATAGACGGTTGCTGCTGCAAATGCCAGCGTAGTATGACCCGAAGGAAATGCACTATTGTCACTATAGGGTAACTTATAAAACGGACCATGAAACCGCGCCTGGTTTAGGTTAGAGGCAGGATCAAAATTGACTGGCCGGTTGCGGCCAGATAATTCTTTAAATAAAGTAGACCAAAAAGTAGCGGTGATGTATGATTGAAAAGCCAAAGCCGTGGTTGTTCTGAGTTTTTCATTTTTAAATAAGAACCCTGTAGTTGCAATAGCAGCAAGCGGAATAATCTCGAACTGTGCGCCGAGATTTGTAATGGTCTTGCTGGGGCCGGCAGACCATGAATTATTATTGCGGAAAGTAACTGCCCACCGCTGGACAGGCTTATCTAAAAACGCTACACCAACAGCGATTCCTATTAATGCCGCGTCCCGCACAAATGCATGTTTTGCGGGTTGAAATGGTGATAGTGCCTGTTGTTTAAAATCATCCAGCAGTAAAATTCCAAAAACCCTGAATGTGATCTTTGTTTTTTCATTATAAAATGCCGGCTCTATTGAATTTTTCTGTTTACCCGTGTCCGCCTGTCGCTTCAGACTGTCCAGTTTATTGGCCAGAGAATCGGGTTTTTGGGCATAAAATGTTTGAGGAATAGTATACAAAAAAGCAAACAAAATGAGACATTTTATCCGCATATTCAGATTATTATTCAAGGTATACAAGTGCATAAACAATAAAATACTACTTTATTCCTGGTTGGATACTAACAACCGGGACCACTGTACCACATTTCAAATATTATAAGATTCGTTTTATCCGCTTATGCCCTTTCGGTTCTTTAGTATCTGTCTCAAGGTTATTTAATATAAAATCCCCTGGCATTATCTAAGGTATACTAATAATATATCATGCCATTTTTTACACTTAACTATTACTACAGTGTTTAATTTCACACATATTTCATATTTCTGCCACCTTTTACCCGTTATCAGGCATATCAAAGATGAGCGTACACTAAGATGAGGTGATTTGTCGTATCATTTGATTGGTAAAACCCCATTCATTATCGTACCATGCCATTATTTTTACCAGGTCTCCATCCACAACTCTTGTCATATCCATATCTATAATGGCTGCAAAAGGGCTTTTTATGATGTCGGAAGATACCAGGGGTTCATCTGTTACACTTAAGATCAGTTTGTATCTTTCTGATGAGGCTTCTTCCTGCAATATCTTATTAATTTCCTGAGCGGTAGTTGCCCGTTCTGCAATAAAGGTAATATCAGAAATAGAACCAATGGGTACGGGTGTCCTGATGGCGATGCCATCAAATTTTCCTTCCATAGCAGGAAGTGCTTTTGTTACTGAAATGGCTGCACCAGTAGAAGCTGGTGCGAGATTGTGGGAAGCCGCACGTCCCATGCGCGGTTCTCTTTTAGATGGTGCATCAACAAGCGTCTGTGACGCGGTCATTGCATGAACGGTATTCAGTATTGCCTTTTTGATGCCAATTCTACGGGCGATGATTTCCATAACAACACCGATATTATTTGTTGTGCAACTGCCACAGGAAAATATTTGCGTATGCCCATCGGCGGTATTAACTCCATGAACAACTGTCGGGGTATCTTTGCTTTTTGTAGGACCGGATATCACAACTGTTTTTGCGCCAGCCGTTATATGTTTGGCTGCATCTTCACGATTGGTAAACAATCCGGTACTTTCAATGACGGTATCTACTTCCAGTTTACCCCACGGTATTGTTGATGGGTCACGCTGAGAATAAAACTGTATTTTCTTCCCCTTTACCCACAAAGCATCATCTTTAAAATGCACTTCATGTTCATATTTACCATAGATGCTGTCATATGTAAGCAGGTAGGCTGCATTCTCCAAAGTCATTAAATCATTGACAGCCACAAGGTCAAGTCCTTCAGTTTCCAGGATAACTTTAAGCGATGCTCTTCCTATTCTTCCAAATCCGTTGATGGCAATCTTCTTCATGCTGAATTATTTTAAATAAGTTAATAGAATTCAATACAATGGACCATTGTTTAAAACAAGATCCGTTTCCAGAAAATATAACTATGTATTAATACAAATTTGGTTGCTGTTTTGTTGACCGCAGTCAATGTTCATATAATCGATTCCTGGATGAATCTACGGCTTCGGGAGTGTATACCTGGAAAAACCTGGGCTGCTGAATACTGTTATCTGGATTTATTTGGATTAACACCTGCTGTAGTTTGGGTGCTGAAAATGACAAAGCGCTTCAATGGAACAAAAAGACATTGACATGATAATTGAAATGGCATGAAAAGACAGGCCACCATTTAAAGCCATCAGAATGCAATTTGGTTTTTCAGAAGCGGATACAGTCGTACTCATGCGGGAGAATTTAAAACGCAGAATTTAATCTGTGGAGACAGCGCGTAAACAGTGGTACCAGAAGCATGCGCGGAAAAAAAACCGGTTTGCATTACCCGTTAGTATTACTTTATTCATCCCATGCACATGGATTCATTTTTCCATCAATCACCAAAAGAACTGGAAATATTCAAAAGTCGTCTAAGTAATTGCCCTTACTTCAGCAAAAGCGTTGCTCTTAGCAGTTTACGGCACCCCGGTAACCGATAATAAATAGCATAAACCAGCGTTTCATGGTCCTATATTTAACTCTAAAAACGCAATCCCACAATGGTTATGAAAAATCTCCTTCCCATTTTTATTTTTAGTGTAATTTCTATTAAAGCCTTGAGTCAGCATTCGCAGCTCACCGTTTCTGAAGATTTTAAGATTGTTGAAAAAGAATACCAGGACGAAACAATCGCTCATTCCGTTTACCATAACAATTGCTTTTTTTCGGCAACTAACTCCGGAATAGGAAGTAATTACAAATGGGCTTTTACCAAATTGTACGACCTGAAATATGCAGTGACCATATCCAAGTTTGACAAAAACATGAATAAAGTAAAAGACTTTGTGCTGGAAAATGGAGAGAAGGCTTTCGGTCCGCTGCTGCCTCAATTACTACTGGTGAATAATAAACTATGCCTGGTCTTTTTTCAAAGCGACAATAAATCTTCTTTCAATTTATATTTAGCGCCCATTGAAGAAACGAATGTTACAATGGGAGAAAAGATAAAAATTTGTACCATACAGCAGGAGAATGTCGGGATTTTTAAATTGGAATCGATAGTAAATGCCGGAATCGTTTATTTCAGCAATTCTGCAGACAATTCGAAAACACTGATAGCCTGCAATGCATCGCCCGGTAACATACTGACATTTGTTATAGATAACAACTTAAACATTCTCAAGCAAACTGCAATTCACACAAATAATGCAGGGTTTGAAATCAGCTCAGCTGTACTAACCAATGACAACCTGGAATGCATGGTACTTGCTTCGGATAAGGACACAAAAATTGTTTGCAACACTGCAGACGGAAAGAAATCAGAAATGAAATTAAATCCGTCCGGCAATTTAGTTCCCTATAATACCCGTGCGAACCTCTCAAATGATGGAAAGAGCATCTGCATTTATTCAACAAGCGCAATGATGGACCGGGAAGATAAGAGCTGCAATGGATTCCTTGTATCTCAACTCGATTGCAGTAATTTAAAATTGTCAAAGTCACAGGCATATGAATTCAGCCCGGAATTTTTGGAGACGGTTTATAATAAAGGGGCAGGTTTCAAACATAAAAAAGAATTCTTCATTCATAATTTCATACCACGCCTGATTGAACTGGATAATGGATCCCTGGCAATAATTGGAAGTCCGCAATTTATAAGTTCATCAACGAGTCAATCCGGACCAAATATGAACAACCAGACGCATATGGTTTCAACGACCACTGCCGAAACCGGATCTGTATTTGCATTTTTCCCCAACAAAAACGGAAAAACATTCGAGTATGCCTTTGTTCCGAGGAATCTTACATTTTCAATAGGGCAAAGCAGTGGGTCGGGAGCCATTAAAATAGTCAGCTCGCCCAGTTTTTCGACTTCTTATGCAGGATTTACTGCTGCAAAATCAGGTGATGGTATTGTAATCCTGTATAATGACGGTAAGAAGAATATGGAGAAAGCTGAAAATGATAAAATTGCTGAAACAACCTCACCAAAAGATATTGTTCTGGCAGAAGCCCTGATTAATAAAGACAAAAAATTGGAATACCGGAAATTGATTGATAACAGTACGAGCTCCAGGTATACCTATTATTTGGGCAACACCATACCCACGTCAATTTCCTCCATCATATTTCCAATTGGTAAGCAGGGCGTAGGATTCAACGCAAGGAAGACCTATTATACCAACTGGTGCTTTGTGGATTTGAAATGATACTGAATATTTCAAGCAAAGAAGAGTAATCAACAAATAAAAAACCACCAACAATTTTGGTGGTTTTTACATTTTACATCTCTGCATGAATTTGTTAAAAATATCCGGTCCCTTGTAAAACACACGATAATTTCTTTGATCCGACAAAATACTAATTATTACAATTGCATTTATAAAATTTTTCAATAAAACATTGCGCATGTAATAATTAACCACTGCGCCTGCTGCAAATACCAGCTTATCATATTTAATAATTGAAAGAAATATATCCGTCAGTTCTCCTGGTTTTGAAAGAAAAGGAGAATGACCAGTATTGATTGAAAACACTTTTGTAATGTGTGCACCTGCCACCATTTGATTTTGCAAATTTGCACCTATTGCGTGATCCTGCGCAGTATGGATATAGTATTTGTCAACGCTGGCGTAATTGCTGGTCAGCGTTATTTTATTTGTAAAAGGGATTGCAGGCTCTACCCTGAATTTATCCAGCACAATTTTCTGAATATCCAAAGGTACATCCTGGCAAAAAATATTGATAACATTGCTTCTTACCACATCTAATGTAAGCTGATGTTTAGAAAGTATAAGCGATGGACCCAGCAATGATTGTGCGTCACTGAAGGCAAGATCTGCCAGTGATTGACCATTGGCTGGAACAAAAGCGCCAACATAAATCAATTTTTAAATTTTTTCCGGCATTTTCTCCGCAACGGCGGTTACTACAACGCCGCCCATACTATGCCCAACCAAAACTATTTTGCCCTTTACATTTTTTATGGCTGCAATTACCTGGTCACGGTAAACATCCATAGAAACGGCTGCGGGTGAGGTATAATCATCGCCGTGAGCAGGCAGTTCTACTATAATTACTTTTTGCTTTTTCTTTTCCAGCGCATCTTTTACAGCATCCCACACAAAAGGTGCCTGCCATGCACCATGTACCAATACAAACGTTTTATTTACTAAAACAGGATTCGCGCTACTGGGGGAACAACCTGCAACAAAAAACAACATAATGGCTTTCATCATTAAACCCAAAATTGACTTTTTCATACTTTTATTTTTTTTTGCTTTTGAAATGTTATACACAGTTGATTTGACTAAACGCTTTTATCAATGCACTCATAAAGGATTTAATTGTTTGAACCATCGTTAACAAACTCCGTAATTAGTTTTTCAACAATTATTCTATCCCTGCGTGATTATTTGTACAACAAATTCCCTGCTCCGGCCATTTTCAGCAAATACTGGTTACAGAACTTTGCAACCATGCACAACGCATGTCCATTTCAATTATTAAAATTTTAAAACATGTAAATTATGCTACAACCATTATTTGATAGTAACAGGGATCGTTTTTCGGGAAATCTATTGGCCCGTGTCGAATTGATGCAATACGGCGACCTCCAATCAAAACGTTGCCCCGCCGCTTATGCCGGAATAAAATTTTTGCAGGAAATTATGGGTAGCCAGTTGAAATTCGTTTTCAATGGAAGTAATGATTTTGAAAGCTTGTATAAAACCTGCCAGTATGTATTAAGCCTGGAAAAAGTTGAAACAAACTATATAGAAAAGAACTATTTTAACCACACAATCAATCATAGCCATATATTTTAAATACCTTTAGGGCAGGACACAGGATTGACACAAACATTCTTTAATAAAAATTAAGTTTTATGGCAAAGGAAAAAAAATCAGAAAAACAAAAACTGGAAGAAAAGAAGTTTCCATTACCCCCCAGTTATGAAGAGAAGGATGATATTTATACCAATGAAAAGAAAGTTGGAATTGAAGATGAGGAGGCTGATGAGATAGACCTTGATATACCCGGCGCTGAACTGGACGATGCCGATGAAAAAATTGGAAGTGAAGACGAAGAAAATAATTATTACAGCCTTGGTGGCGATAATCATGACGATCTTGAAGAAGATAAAGGATGAGATTTTTTAAAAAATCTCATCCTTTATACCTTTTTATTCTGTCTGCATGATTAATTGAATTTCGGCTTCAAATTTTACTTCATCACTTACTACAACATTGCCAGCTTCTGTAACCGCACCCCATACCAATCCAAAATCTCTTCTGTTGATTTCTCCGCCAACGCCAAAGCCTGCCTTTGCCTGGCCGTAAGGATCAAGCGCAATACCGGTGAATTCAATATTTGCCCTTACTGCTTTTGTAACCCCTTTTATAGTCAAATTGCCCTCAAGAATCATTTCTTTTTCTTCCATAAAAATCTTCTTTCCCGTAAATACCATTGAAGAATATTTTACATCAAAAAAATCAGCAGACTTCAGGTGGTAATCACGTTGTTGATTGGTTGTATTAATAGAATTTAATTCTGCAGGAATACTGCAGGTTATAAGCCATTAAAAAAGCTTCAGCTTCGGTTTCTAATAGATCAAATTTTTTAAAAGAACCCGTGACTGTTGCGATCATCAGGTGGGTTACTTTAAAAAGTAACTCACTGTGCGCAGGATCAAGCATCCATTTTACAATGGACATAAAATATTTTTATTTAATTATTGATTAATAAACCCTGTCTCTTTTTTAACGTAAATGTGCCCTTAATTTCCAGGCCATCGTTTCATGTGTTACAATAAGCCCCGTCAGGTAATCATCTGTCCCTGCATCTGAAAGTTCTTCTGTCATATCCTTTCTGTAACCAGGCACGATGAAGGATCTATCATTTTCGATTGTTAAGCCAAAAGGAGAGACAATAAAACACTAAGTGCCGAGCAGATAATAATCCCGCCTTAATGGTGGGATTATTTTTTTAAATTAAAGCAATCTCCAAATCATGTTGAATATTCTGCCTTAATTTTACTCCTTCAATTGATAAGAAATTGTTCTTTTAAACGGGTTTCAAAAAATAAAATCTGACTTAATCCGGAATAACTCTAAAAATCAATTTTACTATTTCCTTGATTTATTCATCTTCACGAATATTTATTCGAATTAATTCAGGTTAAGATGCATATTTTTCATTAACATCACAGCTAAAATCTCTGGTAATTTGTTTTATCAATTCTTGGAATTGCTTAGTTAATTAATAATTCACAGCTTGGCGTATTTATTCAGGGTGCAAAGACGCGATAGAATAAGCAAAGTGAACGGGTGCATTTAAAGCTTGGTCTCTGAAAGTACACCAGCTTTTTGCGCTTTTTTGCATTTATGCGCATTCAGCTAAAAACGCAAAGACCTGCAAATGATGTATTTGCAGGTCTTTGCGTTTTTTTGCATTCCATACTGGAGGTCCCGAGCGGATTGCTCTCCAGTTTATAGTTCATTGAATGTTAAACTGGTAATATTTTTACTCGCTTTTTTACTCGCTCAACTTATTTGTTTATTCAATTTTATCTACCCTAACAAACACCCCGTTTATTCAACGAAGGTAAATAAACTTTTTTAATTTTATAAGGCTAGCAATTGCCGAATTAGAGGATATAGAATAAATTAAAATTTCTAATACGTTTTTCTTGCATTTGAAATTCGTAAACCGTCCGGTCCGCAATTTTTCCCTCAAACCCTCATCCAGCGGAAGGGGCTAGTCGAATTTTAGTCGAATTTCCTTCTGCTTTTTTGCATTTTTTACATGTACTCTGACGTTGATTTCCTTATTGCCGGCACACAATCACAGTATTTGCAGGATTTAGTGATGAGAGGAGATGCCGCCGGTAATTTTAATACAATCAACCCCATTAAAATGAAACTGGGCCAGGTGGATTTTAATATTGTTTTATCCTCCAATAGTAAATATTTTCTCTTGGAATTCAAGCCAACGGCAAACTGGTCTCAGTATGAAATACACAAAAGAATTTCATTAGTTATCCGTGAAATGCTGAAGGAAAAAAGTCTCGCAGAACTGGTTAGATACGGCGCATGGGAAGTAAAAAAAATCACGGAATATGAGCGGGTAATGATCTACCAATTTGCCAAGGACGGCCATTTTACAAGATTATATAATTAAGGAGAATTGAACAAATTGTTATCATCGTCGCGGTTGCGACGGATAATTTTCAGTAGCCATTACTTTAGTGGTAAGTGGCCGCAGGCAGATCATTGCCCTAACTATTTTTAAAAGACAAAATGAGTATCATAAAAAAAATAACAAAGATTAAGTCCATTGTTTTGCTGGTAATTGTATTGCTGATTGCAGGTGCGGTTGTGTATATTAGACCTTTTTTACCAAACGTGCCGCTGGAAGATTTGCAAGTAAAAATAACACCGGAACGCCTCGAACGGGGCCGCTATTTGTTTAATAATCTGGCCGGTCGTAAAGAATGTCATTCGGCACGCAATCCAAACCTACAGGCAATGCCTGTTAAAGAAGGCACAGATGGTCAGGGCGGAATGGTATTCGATCATAAAGAGGGGTTGCCCGGTTCGTTTGTGGCAAATAATATAACACCTTTTCATTTAAAACACTTGAGCGATGGCGAAATATTCTGGGCCATTACGTCCGGTGTAACCAAAGGTGGCCATGCATTGTTTCCACTGATGCCGTATAAAAGTTTTGGTCATGCAGACAAGGAAGATATTCTTTCCATCATTGCCTATCTGCGCACTTTGGAGCCAATAAAAAATGATCTGCCTGTTTCCCATTCAGACTTTCCAATGAGCATCATTATACATACCATACCTGGTAAACCCGATTTTCATCCGGTGCCCGATAAAAATAATAGCGTGCAGTATGGAAGTTATCTCGCCAATCTGGGCAACTGCATCACCTGCCATAGCCAGGCAAACAAAGGGAAATTAATTGCCGGAATGGAATTCGCCGGTGGTAGAAAAGTTCCGATACCGACAGGTGGCATTGTTTCCTCAGCCAATATTACACCGGATATTGAAACAGTAATCGGTAGCTGGACAAAACAGGCATTCCTGCAACGGTTCCGCAATTACAGCGATACCGCATTTAACCCAGCTGCAATAACTGCAGGCTCCTTTAACACGGTGATGCCGTGGATGCAGTTTGGGCAACTGACTACCGATGATTTATCTGCGATATACGATTTTCTCCGCACGGTAAAGCCTGTAAAAAGCACCGTTTTTTAATGCAAATCCTAATTTTTCTTTGTTGTTTGTTTGTTGAAATTGTTCTGATGCATGCTCATAACACCTTACTTTTTTGGCTAGATGATCGGGTGTTGATATGCCATAATAGTAAGCCTCTTCCATAAATGCATCACCCAGTTCAAGGACGGCATGCTTGTTCTGAAAATGCGAAATGGATGATGTTAAGTACTGATGTCCAGTGGCGGTATCACCTGCTTCCCTAAAAGGAGTTGAGTATATAAAATAAATTCTCCCTTCATCAATTTCATTTTTTGCCTGTTCATTTATTCGTTCTGCTTTCCCAAGCAGGAGCTTTGCTCTATCCAGGTCTTCTTTCTTTTCTCCAGGTCGTTTTACATAAGCAGCTGCAAGCGCAAGCAAAGTATCTGTGTTTTGCGATGATATGGAACTAACACTATTTGATTTGTTAGAATTTACTTCTTTGTTACTTTGCCTGCATGCCGAAAAGCTAACAAGAAACACAGCAATAAATAAAAGTTGTTTACGCATACAAATCGAATTGGTACAATTTAAAGATAGGGCTTAAAAACATTGGTAATTGTGGGCAAAGCGGTTAGCAACTGACTTTAGGTATTTACAAGTAAAATAGACAACATTTTCCTTTGAGTATACATAGGCTTTAATTAACCATTTGAATAAAACTACTGTCCTGCATGTATCTCTTTCATCCAATAATCTAATTCAATAAATACATATCCGCTATCTAACCAACAAATTTCATTATTCAGCCATTCTCCAGCTTTACGCCACATTTTACCTTTACCGAAACAAATATCAATCATTTTCTAAAACAACTTTTATGTCAGCATCAACAATGTCTAGGGTCGCAATTATTTCATCGTTAAGCTTTATTATTATGGCGAGTTCTATGGAAAGTATTACAGCTCAAACAACTCCACAACAATCTTCTCCAGGCGAATTGGTAGGTGCATTGCATACAGCCTTTGGTGATCATCATGCAAGGGCCGTTCATGCAAAAGGGATTATCCTTGAAGGAATATTTACTCCTGCGGCGGAAGCAGAAAGCATAACAACTGCCGTTCATTTCAGGAAAGGCAAATTGCCTATAATAGTAAGGTTTTCAGACTTTACAGGAATACCGGATATTTCTGATGCAAACGGTCTTGCCAATCCACGAGGTTTCGCTATTAAATTTAAATTGCCGGATGGTTCCAGCACGGATATTGTCGGTCATAGCTTTGATGGCTTTCCCAGTGGTACAACAGATGAATTCCGGGAATTACTACTGGCCGTTGGCGCAAGCGGTCCGAATGCTGCAAAGCCCACAGCGTTGGATAATTTTTTAGGGAGCCATCCCATCGCTAAAACGTTTCTTACTACACAAAAGCCTGCACCAGTAAGCTATGCCACTACCCCTTACTATGGTGTAAATTCATTCAAATTTACCAATGCAAAAGGGGAATCGCATTTTACCCGTTACCAGTTTATACCAGAAGAAGGAGGGCAATATTTAACACCCGATGAAACAGCGGCAGCCAGTCCGGATTATTTACAAAAAGAGATTCCCATTCGTGTTGCCAAGCACAGCTTCAAATTTAAAATGTATGCGCAGGTTGCAGAAGACGGTGATAAGATTGAAGACCCATCTATTGCATGGCCTGCCATCCGTAAATTAGTATTCCTCGGTACTATTGAAATTAAAAATATGGCATCCAATACAGTAGCAGAAGATAAGGCGCTATTTTTTATACCTAACAATATTCCTGCAGGCATAACACCCGCTGACCCTATGATAAATTTTCGTTCGCAGGCTTACCCAATATCGGTTAAGGAGCGGCAGTAATTTTGCAGTAAAAGTATCATCTTTTAAAATGATTTTATGACAGCCACAACAGAAGAAAAGCATATCGTAAAAATTCTACAGACAGAATTTATTACACATAATGTAAAACAAATTAAAGTAGAAAAACCAACTGGCTATAAATTTAAACCAGGGCAGGCTACAGATGTAAGCATCAATCAACCGGCATTAAAAGATGAGAAAAGGCCGTTTAGCTTCACCAGCCTGAATGAATGGGACTATCTTGAATTTACCATAAAGATTTACAATGACCACCAAGACGTAACGAATGAACTAGGGAAATTAGTTGCAGAAGATGAACTGATATTGCACAGCGTTTTCGGGGCTATCAATTATTTTGGCGAAGGAGTTTTTATTGCAGGGGGCGCAGGTGTTACACCTTTTATTGCCATCTTGCGGCAATTGCAGCAGCAGGATAAACTGAGAAGTAATACACTGCTTTTCTCTAATAAAATGGAGAATGACATTATTCTTAAAAATGAATTTACTGCTATGCTGGGCAGTCATTTTATCAATACGCTTACAAATGAAAGAACATCGGCTTATGATAACAGCATAATTGACGAGAAATACCTCAAAGAAAAAATAAATGATTTTTCTCAGTACTTTTATCTGTGCGGCCCCGATGCGATGGTAGAAAATATTCACCATCATCTCATTAAACTGGGCGCAGATAAAGCCAGAATAATCGTAGAGCAATTCTAAAATTAAATCCCGCCTTGTTGATAAACCTTTTATAGCAAGTTGAGTAAAGAACAAGGTGTAAAAGGGACTTAAGTCAAATGGACATCATTATGTTAATGCTGATGGTCTCAAAAGTTATATGAAGGATAATTATTTCTTTTTAAGTATAGGGGTACCCTGCTTCATTGTGTACTTTTTTATTTGAAATTGGATTGCCTTTATTGCAACTGGTAATAAATAAGAAACATCATCTTTTTCTGAACTGCTAAAGTTATTTGATTTTCAAGATGAAAAGATCCGCTTCAAAACAACTTTTCCTTCTCCTTCTTTTAGTCCGGATGACCGTACTGATAACTTTGCTGTTTGTTACAGTGCCTGTTTATTGCCAGGACTTAACGGGGCGTGAAGCTGATTCATTAAATCTGTTGTTGAACAGGCCTATGCCGGATACCAATCGCCTGGATATACTTTTTCGCCTGGCAGAGTTTTACATTGTTAAGCCGGGTGACTATAAGCCGGACATTGATAAAGCTGCTGAATATTTAAATAAGACGGAGCTGATAAATGCAAGGTTACAATCAGAAGATATACGGGGGTTTCAGACCTTAATTGCTTCTATGCTTTCAAATGAGCGAAAGCAGGAAAAGCAAGGAAAAGTGATAGCTGAAAATGCTGTGAGTATTCTTAGCAGAGGCAGCAATAAATACTATCTGGGCAAGGCTTATTTCAGTCTGTCCGATTATTACCGTTATACTGACCGTACAGAGTTGGTCGAGAAAATCAGATTGGTGGAAATAGCTGTTCAGTATTTTGCGCAGTCGAAAAATATAGTGTCTTATGCTAATAGCCTTAAATATCTTGCCGACTTATATGAGATAAATGGGCAGGGATTAAAAGTACTTGAAACGCTCAATCTTTCCCTGAAAATGTACGAATCAATACATTACCCAAAGCTTTCGGGGGTATATGTATTGTATAACAGGTATTATTACTTGCGAGGTAATTATAAGCTTGCATTGGATTATTGTTTGATGGCCCTGAAGGATGCTGAACGGGCAGGAGATACCTCTTTATCCTATTGCCAGATTAACAACTATATGGCTATCACCTTGTGTCATTTGAAGGAAAGAGAACGTGCTACCGGTTATTATAAAATCGCCTTGCAGATTGCAGAAACATGCAATAATAATAGAGACGTACTATTGGTGATGAATAATATGGTGCGTAATTATATCGAGTTGAAAAAGCCGCAGCAGGCACTTGAATTGATGAAAGGTATTCCCAAGGCCCTTCTTGTTCCCACTTCAGAAGAGGACTATATCCTGTGTTCGCTGTGTTATGCAAGCATTTATTTTGAATTGAAGAAATACATGGAGACAGGCATATACTGCAATCAAATATTGGATCTAATCAAGGTACAAATGCCAAGAGCGCAGGTGGTGAATGATTTTTACCATCTGCTCATCAGGTATTATCTGGCATCCAGGCAATACGCATCGGCGGGAACCTATCTTCATAAAATAGATTCCCTAAGCAGAAAGCTGGATGACCCCGCCAGGATCAAAGATAATTATTACCTGGCGTTCCGGCTTGATACCGCAACGGGATCTACCAGGTCTGCGATAGCTAACCTCTTAAAGTTCCAGCACCTTCAAGATTCTCTTTTTGACGAAACGAGTAGCCGGCAAATGCAACAGATGGAAGTGGAGTATGAAACGCAAAAGCATAAAAATGAAATCAGGATTAAAGACCAGGATATCGTGCTGCTTAATCAAAAAAATCAACTGCAACAAAGCGGCCTCGAAAAGGCTGGCCTGGTAAGAAATTTTACAGTTGGCAGTATAGTACTGTTGTTAATTATAATTGCACTGCTTTATCACCAATACAGTAATAAGCAACGAATCAACAAAATGATTATGTATAAAAATGAATTGCTGGAGCATTTGATTACTGAAAAAGAATGGCTGGTAAAAGAAATCCATCACCGGGTAAAAAATAATTTACAGATTGTGGTTAGCCTTTTGAATACGCAGGCAGCCCATCTGCAGGAAGGAGATGCACTCATGGCCATTCAGCAAAGCCGTCACCGGATTCAGGTGATATCTTTATTGCACCAGAAATTGTACCAGGCCGAAACATCCAGTCTTATTGATATGCAGGTGTACATCCGTGAAGTAGTGAGCTTTTTAAAAGACAGTTTTAGCGGTATCAATCATTTGTATTTTAACCAGCAAATTGATGCAATAAGCCTGGATATATCTCAGGCTGTTTCTGTTGGTCTTATTTTGAATGAAGCAGTAACAAATTGTATAAAGTATGCTTTTCCAAATAATATAAATGGCAATATTAAAATAACTTTTACAAAAGAAGATAATGGACGCTTATTGCTTAGTATTGCAGATAATGGAATAGGGATAGCAAAAGATATTGACCTGTCTCAAATAAAGTCACTAGGTATGCAATTGATGCAGACGCTGAGTGAACAACTCGATGGTAACATGAAAATAGAAAGTAAGGAAGGCACTATCGTAAAAGTTTGCTTCAGGCGTCCGGTGATAAAAAAGACAGACGACACATCGGAAAATATTAAAAATATGGAAGAAATTATCTTTTAAAAAATTGAGGTTTGGTTTGTAACTTTAGTACCAAAGTATTAAACCTGGTTTATGTTAAGATGGCATTTCATTTTTTATTTTTTAATCGCCACGATTAGTTATACAAAAGCTCAGGCTTTGGAGGATCAAGAACCAGGTGCCACTTTACAAAAACTAAGTAATAGTGACCCTGATACAACCAGGGTAAAACTTTTATTGAAATTGAGCTCCTTTTATTTTTCTAAGCCAGCACTCAAAAAAGCAGACAAAGACAGTGCTTTATTATTGTATACACAAGCAGTCGAATTTAGCCATCATTTAAAGTTTTTCCGGGGAGCAGCAGACGCTATGCTGTTAGTGGATAAAATTTATGGAGCAGAAAAAAGCAGTGATAACTTGCAAGCCACACTAAGCACTTTAAATGACACAGGCAGGATCAAACTGTTGTTAGAAATGGCAAAGTATAAAATGTATAACAGTGTCAGGAAAAAAGGGGACATGGATACAGCACTGTCCTATACCCGAAAGGCACTTGTGCTAAGTGAATCTGTCAATTCAGTAGATTTTAGAACTAAAAGCCTGTTGCAATTTGCCTATTATTATTACTGGAATTACAATCCCCGGCAAGGGAAAGAAACTTTCCAAAAGGCTTTTGATTATTGCAGAAAAGCCAGGTACTTGCCGGGAGAGATTAGTGTATGTTTAATGATAGGCACCTGCATTGTTAGCGATGAGACGCTTTTTAACCTGCTTCTTAATTATAGAAATCAGATGTTGGTTGATTATAAAGAGCAGGCAGATAGAACGGTAATTTTAAATATGCAACGCAAAATTATAAAAGCGCTAATCATTAGTGCAGGTGATCATTATTACGAAAACAGAACAGACCTTACTGAAAAAGAATCATTATGGGCAATTGAACTTGGGAAAATAGATGATTCCATTAACGTTCGTCCTTATAATGATGTTGCTTTTTTATACATTGTTAAAGGAAATCTAAGCAAAGCACTTTCTTATAGTCTTGAAGCTACAAGAATACAGGAAAAGCCAGGCAATACAATATTCAATGAGAGCACCTATGAAAATATCGGTAAAATTTATTTTGATTTAGGAAAGTTTGAGCAAAGCCTTGAGTATTATAAAAAAGCAATTTCTATTGTTCAGAAGAAGGGAATGATTGTAAGAGGTGGAATCTTAAAAAATACAACCAAGGCATACATTGGTATGAATAAGCCACAGGAAGCGTTGTCCTTTTTGCGGGGGAATACGAAGCCTGAAACTTTAAGGGATCCAGCTAGTAAAACTGCTATTGCAGAGGCAATGGGTAATTGTTATAATGCTTTAGGAAAATATGACAAGGCAGAAGAATATTATTTAGAAAGTTTAAAAGATGCTAAAAGTATAGGCAAAATAGAAATGCTTATTGCTTTCTTTCCTTTAAGTAAATTATATATAAGAACCCGGCAATACGCTAAAGCCATTTCTTACCTAAAAGAATTAGTAACTAAGTCTACCAGTGCGATGGTTCCGCTTAATGTTCAGAGTGAATCTTATTTTATGCTTTTTAAGGCAGATTCTGCATTAGGAAATTATCTGACGGCTATTAATTACCTGCATCAATATAAAGCCTTAAATGATTCAATTTTTAACGATACAAAAAACAAACAGGTAGAAGAATTAAAGGTGCAATATGAGACCGATAAAAAAGATCAGCAACTGAGGTTAAAAGAAAAGGATATTAATTTACTTGCCAAACAAGGGCAGCTACAGCATACAGTTCTGCAACAAACTAAAGTTTCCCGCAATGTATTCATTGGCGGGGCAATTATGCTCACGTTATTACTTGGCCTTGCCTTCAACCGTTACGGGTTAAAACAGCGGAGCAATAATAAATTACAAAAGCAGCAAAGCCAGATTAATCAGCAGAACCACACATTGCAATTACTGATTAAAGAGCAGCAAAAATTATTAGAAGAAAAAGAATGGTTGGTGAAAGAAATTCACCACCGGGTAAAAAATAATTTACAGATTGTGGTTAGCCTTTTGAATACGCAGGCAGCCCATCTGCAGGAAGGAGATGCACTAATGGCCATTCAGCAAAGCCGTCACCGGATTCAGGTGATATCTTTATTGCACCAGAAATTATACCAGGCCGAAACATCCAGTCTTATTGATATGCAGGTGTACATCCGTGAAGTAGTAAGCTTTTTAAAAGACAGTTTTAGCGGTATCAATCATTTGTATTTTAACCAGCAAATTGATGCAATAAGCCTGGATATATCTCAGGCTGTTTCTGTTGGTCTTATTTTGAATGAGGCAGTAACAAATTGTATAAAGTATGCTTTTCCAAATAATATAAATGGCAATATTAAAATAACTTTTACAAAAGAGGATGATGAACGTTTGTTGCTTATTGTTACCGATAATGGAGTAGGTATAACCAAAGATATTGACCCCTCTCAAAGAAATTCACTGGGCATGCAATTGATGCAAACGCTGAGTGAGCAACTGGATGGTAACATGCAAATAGAAAATAAAGAAGGTACTATTGTGAAAGTTTGTTTCAGGCAGCAGGTGGTAGAAAGAATAAATGATACAGCGTACAATATTTAAATCAGGCAGTTAACTATGCAAGAAAAAATACTGATAGTAGAAGATGAACTGATAGTAGCGGGTGATATACGCTCTGTTTTGGAAAAGGTCGGTTATAGAGTATGTGGCATTGCCCGTTCGGTAAACAGGGCTTTGGAAATAATTGATAGTGAAAAACCTTTTCTCGTTTTGCTGGATATTTATTTGCAGGGTAACTTAACCGGAATGGACCTGGCCATACAATTGAATGAGCGGGATATAGCGTTTGTTTACCTGTCTGCAAATTGCAACCAGGAAGTAATGGAAATTGCCAAACAAACCCAGCCATATGGTTTTGTTGTGAAGCCCTTTCGTGAAAACGATTTACTGGTAACGCTTGACATTGCACGTTACCGGTATCAGCAAAATCAACAAATGAAACTGCAGCAGGATGCACTATCTGCAAGTAAGCATTTTGAAAATTCCAAAAAAAAAAATGGAAGCTTAGTAAGTAAAAAAACTGCCGTTGAAACAATTCCTTCTTTCGATGGTATTATTGGCGCAAGTACTGAAATGCAAAAAATATTTGAATTCATTCAACAAGTGGCACCTCACAATACTTCTGTGTTAATACTCGGTGAAAGCGGCACTGGCAAAGAAGGAATTGCAAATGCCATTCATTATCATTCTCCCCGAAAAAATAAAGCATTGGTAAAAGTAAATTGTAGTGCATTGCCTTTGCACCTGATAGAATCTGAATTGTTTGGCCATGAAAAAGGTTCTTTTACCGGGGCAATAGAAAAGCGGATTGGTAAGTTTGAAAAAGCAGATGGGGGTACTATTTTTCTGGATGAAATCGGTGATATGCCTGCCGACGTTCAGGTTAAATTGTTAAGGGTGCTGCAGGAAAAAGAAATTGAACGCATCGGTTCTAACAATCCTATAAAAGTAGATGTACGGGTTGTTGCTGCAACCAATAAAAACCTTGAGAAAGAAATCGCTGAAGGCCGGTTTCGGTTAGACCTATTTTACAGGTTGCATGTTTTCCCGATAATGGTGCCGCCATTAAGAGAACGTACAGAAGACATACCCTTACTGGTTACTCATTTCATTAATTATTTTAATGAAAAAACAGAAAAATCTATTACCGGTATCTCTGATTATTTAAAGCAAAAACTACTTACTTATTCCTGGCCGGGCAATGTACGGGAACTACAAAATATGCTGGAGAGAAGTGTTATTTTAGAACAGGGAAGTTTAATAAATGATATACTGCTACCCGATGAAAACCTTGCAGCACAAGAGGTAGCTGATACATCAGCTTCTGTAAAGACTATTGAAGAAATGGAACGTAACCACATCATTGCTATTTTAAAACAGTGTAATTATAAGGTAGCTGGTCCCGGCGGTGCGGCAGAAGTTTTAAATTTGCCACCGTCTACATTATCTTCGAAAATTAAAAAGCTCGGTATTAAATAATGGCATCACAACTAATTGCTGCTTTTAGAATCAATCTGGTGCCGGCATCATTCGTGTTGTAATACTTATCCGATTCCAGGCATTAATTGCAATAGCCGCCATTATTACAGCCACCAGGTAATGTTCATCTAAAACTTTTAATGCCTGGTTATAAGTATCATCAGATACCCGCTGAGTTATTAAAGTTACCTCTTCCGTTAATGCTAAAATTGCTTGCTCTTCATCTGTAAAAAAAGCCGTATCACGCCATGCGTTTAAAGCATAAATACGTTGCTCTGTTACGTTTAATTTTCTTGCATCTTTAGTATGCAAATTAATACAGTAAGCACAGCAATTGATTTGCGAAGCTCTTATTTGTATCAATACTTTGTGTACCGGCGTAAGTTTTGTAGTGCTCAAATATTTTTCTAATCCATACATTGCTTTATAAGCATCTGGTTCTAATTGCTGAATGTTAATTCGATTGCTCATCTTGATTTATTTTATTGTTTTTAAAAAGTGTAAAGCTACTGTGTTTAGAAAAAAAATAACTCAATGAAAATTATTATGGCACTATCTTTTCCATAACCGGTGTTAAGCCAATAATAATTGCGTTGCAAATTCTGCAATCATCATGGTGGGTGCGTTGGTATTACCTGTTGTAATTTGAGGCATTATCGAAGCGTCTGCTATACGTAAGCCATCTATTCCATGTACTTTCAACTGATTGTCTACGACCGCATCAATTCCATTTCCCATTCCGCATGTACCGATGGGATGAAAATAAGTTTGGCAGGCATTTTTGATAAACCCGACCAATTCAGCATAGCTGCCTAATTTTTCTGGTACAATATTTTTTTTGATCAGTTTTTTAAAGGTTGGTTCAGCTGCCAGCGCAAGACAAAGTTCGACTGCACTTACCATTGCTTCCATATCATCACTGTCACTAAGAAAATTTGGCTGAATGATTAGTGGGGCATCGTATGCTGCAGAAGATATCTTCAGGAACCCCCTGCTTTTAACTTTTACCAAAGTGGGTAGTAAGCTAAAAGCATTTTCTGGTAAAGGATATTTTGAACCAATCTCCGGGCTAACAAGGGCTGCCTGGGCAGGAATAATCATCAGGTCGGCATGATCCTTACCTTTAGAACTCTTCGCATAAACGGCGCTTCCTAAAAGATTGTGAGTTGGAGACCCCATGGCTTCGTTTGCTTCAAAGCATACGCTCGCTATCAGCGGATGATCCTGAAGATTTTTTCCTACACCTGGTAAATCAATTTTGCTTTGAATGCCTAATCCTTTTAATTCTGTCTGCGGCCCGATACCGGAAAGCATTAATATCCTTGGAGTTTCAAACGTTCCGGCTGATAAAATAACTTCCTTAGATGCTTTTATTGAAACCTTTTTGCCTTCGTATAGAAATTCAACTCCCGTACAATGTGTGCCTTCAATAATAAGATTTAATACCTGTGCATTTTTTAGTACACTTAACATAGGATTGTTGAGTACCGGTTGAAGATACCCTCTAAATGGGCTGCATCTTTTGCCATTAAGCGTGTTCATGCTCATCGCCCCAACCCCTTCTGGGTTGGGGCCGTTAGTATCCTCCAAAAATGGCAATCCAAAAGAAACTCCTGCATCTATTAACGCCTGTCCAACAGGATGTATATTTTTTGCTGTCTCAACGTGAATCGGGCCTTTAACTCCATGGAAAGAATTTTCGCCGCCTTCCCAATCTTCTATTTTCTTAAAGAACGGTAAAACGGATTCATAATCCCATCCACGATTATTAGCAGCAGCCCAATTATTATAGTCAGCCTGGTTGCCCCTTGCCCAAACAAGTGCATTAATGCTTCCTGACCCACCTAATTGTTTTCCTCTCGGCGCAGAAATTACCCTATCATTTAATAATGGCGATGGCTGATATTGATAAAAGTAATCATTGGCTGCGCCAATATTATTCAGCCATTGCATCGGATTTGTGACCGTCTCAATTTCATTATAATCTCCGCCAGCCTCTAATAACAGGACAGTTGCCTTTGCTGAATCAATTAACCTTCTTGTTATGACACATCCTGCGGACCCAGCACCTACTACGATATAATCATATTGCTCAAGCATTTGGGTTTCAGAGTTATCATCTACCCCTGTTTTTATTTTATTATTATTCATGTTTTTATTTTTTACAAGCTTCCGCAATGGGTACAAATTTTGTTGCTACTGTTTAGGCGATAGCAATAAGCGGCCTCCCTTACCTTGGCAATACTTACTTTATACAAGCGTCGCATCAAGGCTAATAGCAAGATTGTATGCTTTGCTTACCGGGCAATTGGTTTTTGCTTCTGCTGTATATTCCTCAAACTGTTCATTAGTAAGTCCTGGTATTTTAGCTTTCAATACTAAGTGAGAACTGGTGATTACGCCATCTTCAAGCGATACTGCACATTGCACTTCGAGGAAGTCTGGTGCAAAGCCAGCGAGAGATAAATCAAGATTTAGCTTCATGGCAAAACAACCCGCATGCGCTGCTGCCATTAACTCTTCCGGATTAGTACCAACTCCATCTGTAAAACGGCTGTTGAATGAATACTGCGTTTTATTGAGTACAGTACTTTGTGAGGTAAGATGTCCTGACCCTTCTTTGATTGTTCCGTTCCAAACGGCAGTTGCTGTTCTTTTCATTTTTTAAATTTAAATTGTAGTGGAATGATGCTATCGTTAATTCTATAGTGAAAAACATTTTTGAGCCTATATAAAAACTGATGGCTAATCAGCAATTTGCATCAGGTATGTTTCTTTTTTAAATTCTGAAAAATTGATTCCCGTTGCATTTTTAAAGTATTTACTAAAGTGCGAAATATCCATAAAGCCTAAGTAGTATGCAATCTCTTTCATACATAAACCGGAATGGGTAGCTTTACGTTTCGCTTCCAGTACAATCCGCTGCCTGATATGATATCTCGCCGAATAGCCCGTCATTTTTTTTACTACAGTGTTAAGATAATTGGGTGTTACAAAAAGCATGGCGGCATATTCAGCTACCGTTTTTTTTGTAATGAAATTTTTGTCTACAAGGGTTTTAAATTTTTGTGCCATTTCAATATTTCTTGTTTGCATAATTTTATCAACGGAATCCTCAAACTGCCTCGCTACATAAACAAGAAATATTTTAAGATAACGCCTTAGCATTTCTGTTCTGAACAAACAATCGTTGTCAAATTCTATAATCATTTTTTTCAGGATTTCTTTCATGTCATTTGTTATATCATTTTGCAGTGCCACACATGCAGACCTTGGTATAGATTCTATAATTGCTGATTGATACATCAAGTCATCCTCCTGCTCTCCAAT